>NZ_JAOWHQ010000048.1:0-52025 GCF_030332565.1 Citrobacter sp. Cpo109 | reverse complement strand
ACTACGGTGCTGAAGTAACAAATGCCCTGCTTCCAGGAAAAGCCTCTAAGCATCAGGTAACACGAAATCGTACCCCAAACCGACACAGGTGGTCAGGTAGAGAATACCAAGGCGCTTGAGAGAACTCGGGTGAAGGAACTAGGCAAAATGGTGCCGTAACTTCGGGAGAAGGCACGCTGATATGTAGGTGAAGTGGTTTACCCATGGAGCTGAAATCAGTCGAAGATACCAGCTGGCTGCAACTGTTTATTAAAAACACAGCACTGTGCAAACACGAAAGTGGACGTATACGGTGTGACGCCTGCCCGGTGCCGGAAGGTTAATTGATGGGGTTATCCGTAAGGAGAAGCTCTTGATCGAAGCCCCGGTAAACGGCGGCCGTAACTATAACGGTCCTAAGGTAGCGAAATTCCTTGTCGGGTAAGTTCCGACCTGCACGAATGGCGTAATGATGGCCAGGCTGTCTCCACCCGAGACTCAGTGAAATTGAACTCGCTGTGAAGATGCAGTGTACCCGCGGCAAGACGGAAAGACCCCGTGAACCTTTACTATAGCTTGACACTGAACACTGGTCCTTGATGTGTAGGATAGGTGGGAGGCTTTGAAGTGTGGACGCCAGTCTGCATGGAGCCATCCTTGAAATACCACCCTTTAATGGCTGGTGTTCTAACGTAGACCCGTGATCCGGGTTGCGGACAGTGTCTGGTGGGTAGTTTGACTGGGGCGGTCTCCTCCTAAAGAGTAACGGAGGAGCACGAAGGTTAGCTAATCCTGGTCGGACATCAGGAGGTTAGTGCAAAGGCATAAGCTAGCTTGACTGCGAGAGTGACGGCTCGAGCAGGTGCGAAAGCAGGTCTTAGTGATCCGGTGGTTCTGAATGGAAGGGCCATCGCTCAACGGATAAAAGGTACTCCGGGGATAACAGGCTGATACCGCCCAAGAGTTCATATCGACGGCGGTGTTTGGCACCTCGATGTCGGCTCATCACATCCTGGGGCTGAAGTAGGTCCCAAGGGTATGGCTGTTCGCCATTTAAAGTGGTACGCGAGCTGGGTTTAGAACGTCGTGAGACAGTTCGGTCCCTATCTGCCGTGGGCGCTGGAGAATTGAGGGGGGCTGCTCCTAGTACGAGAGGACCGGAGTGGACGCATCACTGGTGTTCGGGTTGTCATGCCAATGGCATTGCCCGGTAGCTAAATGCGGAAGAGATAAGTGCTGAAAGCATCTAAGCACGAAACTTGCCCCGAGATGAGTTCTCCCTGACTCCTTGAGAGTCCTGAAGGAACGTTAAAGACGATGACGTTGATAGGTCGGGTGTGTAAGTGTAGCGATACATTGAGCTAACCGATACTAATGAACCGTGAGGCTTAACCTTACAACGCCGAAGATGTTTTGGCGAAAGACAGAGACAATATTCAGCCTGATTACAGATTAGATTGACATGCAAAAGCGTGTTGATAAACAGAATTTGCCTGGCGGCTGTAGCGCGGTGGTCCCACCTGACCCCATGCCGAACTCAGAAGTGAAACGCCGTAGCGCCGATGGTAGTGTGGGGTCTCCCCATGCGAGAGTAGGGAACTGCCAGGCATTAATTAAAGTGAAGAAGCCCATCCTGCCGGATGGGCTTTTTTGCGTCTGTACGGAGTGAAAACTGCCGGATGCGGCGCAACCGCCTTATCCGGCCTACAAAAGCTAGTCCTGCTACCCTCGTACGAGGTTGAGTAACGGGTACGGTCGTCCGAGATCGTCCACCTCTGTACGTCCCGTCACGCTAAATCCCATCTTCTTATAGAATCCAACCGCCTGCTCATTCTGCTCGTTAACATTGGTTGTTAGCGTTGAACTCATTGATAAAGCATGTTCAATCAGCAGTTTACCAACGCCACTACCACGCACATCCGGATCGACAAACAAAGCATCTATATGCTGGTCGGTCAGGAGCATAAAGGCGACGGGCTCATCCTGTTCTGTCACTGCAACCCACAGAGGGGCTTCTGGTAAAAATGAACGTACCAGCTCCTCCAGCTCAATCCGATAATCCGCAGAGAGGAAATGGTGCGTGGCATCTACTGAGCGACACCAAATAGAAACTAACTTATCTCCTTCGTCCTGACGCGAACGACGAATGGTAAGGTTCATAGCATTCTCCTTTTTTCTTTACTGCACTATTCTACAGCAAGGAGCCGTGAAACTTTCTCAACTTGAGGATGCAGGCTCGACATTCGCATGATTCCTGGGTATCTTCAGCTATCTGGATGTCTAAACGTTTAAACGTATGTTGTGAGGTTATCAGGTTATGCCAATTCGCGTGCAGGACGAGCTACCCGCCGTCAATTTTTTGCGTGAGGAAAACGTCTTCGTGATGACGACATCCCGCGCTTCCGGTCAGGAAATTCGTCCACTGAAGGTGCTCATCCTCAACCTGATGCCCAAGAAGATTGAAACGGAAAACCAGTTCCTGCGCTTACTGTCTAACTCACCGCTGCAGGTTGATGTTCAGCTATTGCGCATCGATGCCCGCGAGTCACGCAACACCCCAACGGAGCATCTGAATAACTTCTACTGTAATTTCGAGGATATCTGCGATCAGAACTTTGACGGATTGATCGTGACCGGCGCGCCGTTGGGCCTGGTTGAATTTAATGATGTGGCTTACTGGCCGCAGATTAAGCAAGTGCTTGAATGGGCCAAAGATCACGTTACCTCGACGCTATTTGTCTGTTGGGCGGTGCAGGCCGCGTTGAATATCCTGTACGGAATTCCCAAGCAAACCCGCACGGACAAACTCTCAGGCGTCTATGAGCACCATATTCTGCACCCTCATGCGCTTCTGACGCGTGGATTCGATGATGCGTTCCTGGCCCCGCATTCCCGCTATGCTGATTTCCCTGCAGCGCTTATTCGCGACTACACCGATCTCGAGATCTTTGCTGAAACCGAAGAGGGAGATGCCTACCTGTTTGCCAGCAAAGACAAACGTATCGCCTTCGTGACGGGTCATCCTGAGTATGACGACCATACACTCGGCAGCGAATATTTTCGTGACGTCGAAGCGGGTTTATCGCCGGAAGTACCCTATAACTATTTCCCGAAAGATGACCCGCAAAACAAACCGCGGGCAACCTGGCGTAGCCACGGTAATCTGTTGTTTACCAACTGGCTCAACTATTACGTCTACCAGATCACGCCATATGATCTGCGTCACATGAATCCAACGCTGGATTAATCTTCTGTAGCAGACGATCCTTAAGCGTTTCAGCATATTGAATCAGGCACCCTCGGGTGCCTTTTTTATTTCCGAAACGCACCTCAATGTGTAATTAAATTTTATTTATATTGTTATCAATAGGTTAATTGATAATTAAATTAAAAATGGAAATTGTTTTTGATTTTGAAATTTAAATGAGTAGTCTTAGTTGTGCTGAACGAAAAGCGCACAACGATCCTTCGTTCGCATTGGGGATATGTTTGGATCAATGACGAGGAACTATGCAATGAATCAACAGGCAACGACAACCGATGAACTGGTCTTTACCAGGCCGCGTGGCGAACAGGAACAACAAATTCTGACCGCTGAAGCTGTGGAGTTTCTGACTGAACTGGTGACAAGATTTACGCCAAAACGGAATAAACTTCTGGCTGCACGTATCCAGCAGCAGCAGGATATTGATGACGGTAAGTTGCCTGATTTTATTTCGGAAACAGCTTCCATTCGTGAAGGTAACTGGAAAATTCGCGGAATTCCTGATGATTTACTGGATCGCCGCGTAGAGATCACCGGACCCGTTGAGCGCAAGATGGTCATCAACGCGCTGAACGCGAACGTCAAAGTCTTTATGGCTGACTTCGAAGATTCACTGGCTCCTGAGTGGAGCAAAGTTATCGACGGGCAGATCAACCTGCGCGATGCGGTCAATGGCACCATTAGCTACACCAACGAAGCGGGTAAAATTTATCAGCTCAAGCCTAATCCGGCTCTGTTGGTATGTCGCGTTCGTGGTCTGCATCTGCCGGAAAAACACGTCACCTGGCGTGGCGAATCTATCCCGGGCAGCCTGTTCGACTTTGCCCTCTATTTCTTCCACAACTACAAAACGTTGCTGGCGAAAGGCAGCGGCCCTTATTTCTATCTGCCAAAAACGCAGGCCTGGCAAGAAGCGGCATGGTGGAGCGAAGTGTTCAGCTATGCAGAGGACCGCTTTAACCTGCCGCGCGGCACCATTAAAGCGACCCTGCTGATTGAAACGCTGCCTGCCGTCTTCCAGATGGACGAAATTCTGCACGCCCTGCGTGACCACATTGTGGGTCTGAACTGCGGTCGTTGGGACTACATTTTTAGCTATATCAAAACACTGAAGAACCACCCGGATCGCGTGCTGCCGGACCGTCAGGTGGTGACGATGGATAAACCATTCCTCAGCGCCTATTCGCGTCTGCTGATTAAAACCTGTCATAAACGTGGCGCATTCGCGATGGGCGGCATGGCAGCGTTCATTCCCAGCAAAGATGCGGAACGTAACAACCAGGTTTTGACCAAGGTAAAAGCGGACAAAGCACTGGAAGCGAATAACGGTCATGACGGCACATGGATTGCCCATCCGGGACTGGCCGATACCGCTATGGCGGTGTTCAACGACGTACTCGGTGAAAACAAAAATCAGCTGTTCGTGACCCGTGAAGAAGATGCCCCGATTACCGCAGAGCAACTGCTGGCACCTTGTGAAGGTGAGCGTACTGAAGAAGGCATGCGCGCCAATATCCGTGTCGCGGTGCAGTACATCGAAGCGTGGATCTCCGGTAACGGCTGCGTACCGATTTACGGTCTGATGGAAGACGCGGCCACCGCCGAAATCTCCCGTACCTCCATCTGGCAGTGGATCCACCACGAGAAGACGCTCAGCAACGGCAAGCCGGTTACCAAACCGCTGTTCCGTCAGATGCTGGCCGAAGAGATGCTGGTGATCCAGGACGAGCTGGGCGAACACCGCTACAGCAGCGGACGTTTTGACGATGCTGCGCGCCTGATGGAGCAAATCACTACCTCTGATGAACTGATCGATTTCTTGACCCTGCCAGGCTACCGCCTGCTGGCGTAATTCACCACATAACAATATGGAGCATCTGCACATGAAAACCCGTACTCAACAAATCGAAGAATTACAGAAAGAATGGACTCAACCGCGCTGGGAAGGCATCACCCGTCCATATAGCGCGGAGGAAGTGGTGAAATTACGTGGCTCGGTCAACCCGGAATGCACGCTGGCGCAGCTTGGCGCGGCGAAAATGTGGCGTCTGCTGCACGGCGAATCGAAGAAAGGTTATATCAACAGCCTCGGCGCGCTGACCGGCGGTCAGGCGCTGCAGCAGGCGAAGGCCGGTATTGAAGCGGTCTACCTTTCAGGCTGGCAGGTGGCGGCAGATGCCAACCTGGCATCCAGCATGTACCCGGACCAATCGCTGTATCCGGCGAACTCCGTCCCGGCGGTGGTGGATCGGATCAACAACACATTCCGTCGCGCCGATCAGATCCAATGGTCAACCGGTATTGAGCCGAACGATCCTCGCTATGTCGATTACTTCCTGCCGATCGTTGCCGATGCGGAAGCAGGGTTTGGCGGCGTACTGAACGCGTTTGAACTGATGAAATCGATGATTGAGGCTGGTGCAGCGGCCGTTCACTTCGAAGATCAGCTCGCATCGGTGAAAAAATGTGGTCACATGGGCGGCAAAGTGCTGGTTCCGACTCAGGAAGCTATCCAGAAACTGGTGGCCGCCCGTCTGGCAGCCGACGTCATGGGTGTGCCGACGCTGGTGATTGCACGTACCGATGCTGACGCAGCCGATCTGATTACGTCTGATTGCGACCCATACGACAGCGAGTTCATCACTGGCGAACGTACCAGCGAAGGGTTCTACCGTACGCATGCGGGTATTGAGCAGGCGATCAGTCGTGGCCTGGCCTACGCACCGTATGCGGATCTGGTGTGGTGTGAAACCTCCACGCCGGACCTTGAGCTGGCGAAGCGATTTGCCGATGCGATCCATGCGAAATACCCTGGCAAACTGCTGGCTTACAACTGTTCGCCGTCGTTTAACTGGCAGAAAAACCTGGATGACAAAACCATCGCCAGCTTCCAGCAGCAGCTGTCGGATATGGGTTACAAATACCAGTTCATTACCCTGGCGGGTATCCACAGCATGTGGTTCAACATGTTCGACCTCGCGCACTCCTATGCGCAGGGTGAAGGCATGCGCCACTATGTTGAGAAGGTTCAGCAGCCAGAATTTGCGGCAGCTAAAGACGGTTACACCTTCGTCTCCCATCAGCAGGAAGTGGGCACAGGTTACTTCGATAAAGTCACCACCATCATTCAGGGCGGAGCTTCCTCGGTGACCGCGCTGACCGGCTCGACCGAAGAATCGCAGTTTTGATTAATGCCCGGTGGCGCTGCGCTTACCGGGCCTACGAAGGGATGTAGGCCGGATAAGCGAACGCGCCATCCGGCATGACGTTGTGCCGGATGGGAGACATTGATGACGCGTGGCCTGGAATTACTGATTGCTCAGACTATCTTGCAAGGTTTCGACGCCCAGTACGGGCGTTTTCTGGAAGTCACCTCCGGCGCGCAGCAGCGTTTTGAACATGCCGACTGGCATGCGGTTCAGCAGGCGATGAAAAGCCGTATTCACCTTTACGATCATCACGTGGGTCTGGTGGTGGAGCAGTTGCGCTGCATTACTGACGGCAAAAGTACCGACGCGGATTTTTTACTTCGCGTGAAAGAGCATTACACCCGGCTACTGCCGGATTACCCGCGCTTCGAGATTGCGGAGAGTTTCTTTAACTCCGTTTACTGTCGGTTATTTGACCACCGCTCGCTGACTCCCGAGCGGCTGTTTATTTTCAGTTCTCAGCCAGAGCGCCGTTTTCGCACGATCCCACGTCCGCTGGCGAAAGACTTTTTTCCGGATACCGGCTGGGAGTGGCTGCTGACGCGCGTCCTTAGCGATCTGCCCCTGCGTCTGCCGTGGCAGAACAAACATCGTGATATCCACTACATCATCGAACACCTGACCGAAACCCTGGGAGCGGATGTGTTGTCGGGCTGCCATTTACAGGTGGCAAACGAACTGTTTTATCGCAACAAGGCCGCCTGGCTGGTCGGTAAGTTGATTACTCATTCGGGAACGCTACCATTTTTACTGCCAATCCACCGGACTGATGAAGGCGAATTGTTTGTCGATACCTGTCTGACCACGACGGCGGAGGCGAGTATTGTGTTTGGCTTCGCCCGCTCCTATTTTATGGTTTACGCCCCTTTGCCCGCGGCGCTGGTGGAGTGGCTGCGCGAGATCCTGCCCGGTAAAACCACCGCCGAACTGTACATGGCGATTGGCTGTCAGAAACACGCGAAGACCGAAAGTTACCGCGAATATCTGCTCTATCTTGCCCATTGCGATGAGCAGTTTATTGAAGCGCCTGGGATCCGCGGCATGGTGATGTTGGTGTTTACGCTGCCGGGTTTTGACCGGGTGTTTAAAATCATCAAAGACAAATTTGCCCCGCAAAAAGAGATGTCTGCCGCCCACGTCCGCGCCTGCTATCAACTGGTCAAAGAACACGATCGTGTTGGGCGGATGGCTGACACCCAGGAATTCGAGAATTTTGTGCTGGAGAAACGGCAAATCGATCCGGCGCTGATGGCGCTGTTATTGCAGGAAGCCCCGGAAAAAATTACCGATCTCGGCGATCAGATCGTCATTCGCCATCTGTATATTGAACGACGGATGGTGCCGCTGAATATCTGGCTGGAGCAGGTCGAAGGTCAGCAACTGCGCGATGCCATTGAAGAGTATGGCAACGCCATTCGTCAGCTGGCCGCCGCCAATATTTTCCCCGGCGATATGCTATTTAAGAACTTCGGCGTGACCCGTCACGGGCGTGTGGTGTTCTACGATTACGATGAAATCTGCTACATGACTGAGGTGAATTTCCGCCATATCCCGCCGCCACGCTACCCGGAAGATGAGATGAGCGCTGAGCCGTGGTACAGCGTATCGCCGGGAGATGTCTTCCCGGAAGAGTTTCGTCACTGGCTATGTGCCGACCCGCGTATAGGGCCGCTATTTGAAGAGATGCACGCTGACCTGTTCAGCGCTGACTACTGGCGCGGCCTACAGACGCGCATCAAAAACGGTCACGTGGAAGATGTTTACGCCTACCGGCGTCGGCAACGGTTCAGCGTACGTTATGAAACCGACCGTAGGCCGGATAAGGCGCTTGCGCCGCCATCCGGCAATGTGCGCCGTGCCTGATGCGCTACGCTTATCAGGCCTACAAATCTGCCCTAACCCTGGACAGTAGGCTGGGTTAGGCGTAGCCGCCACCCGGCAACCCTATCTTAGCGAAATCCACCGTACGCCAGCGTCACTTCTTTCGCCGCTTTGATCGCCATGGCGCCAAACTCGGTCACGCGATCGTCGGTAATACGCGAAATGGGTCCGGAGATGGAAATCGCGGCGAATGGCTCGCGGTGCTCGTCATAAATGCACGACGCCACGCAGCGCAGACCCAGCGCATGTTCCTCATCATCAAAGGAATAGCCGCGCTTGCGCGTCTGGGCCAAATCCTCTTTCAGATGCACTGGCGACACCAGCGTGGCGTGTGTATAAGCATGCAGGCCTTTACGGTGCAGCAGGCCAGTCACTTGTTCTTCGCTCAGTTGGGATAAAAACGCCTTACCCGCACCGGAGGCGTGCATCGGCAGCTTGCCGCCGATAGGCGCGGACATGCGCATCAGTTGGGTGCACTGCACCTGGTCGATAATAATGGCCTGATGATCGCTTTGATCCAGCACGGCCAGGTTTACCGTCTCACCGGAATCTTCCATCAGCTTGCGCAGGATCGGATGGACAATCGCCAGCAGATTACGGCTTTGCAAAAAGCTGCTGCCGACGATGAACGCATGCGCACCTACGGCCCAGTGGCCTAATTCACCCACCTGACGGACAAAACCCTGCTGCTGCATGGTGGTCAGCAAACGGTGAGTCGTGGAGTTTGGCAGGCCAGCCTGCTGCGCCAGCTCGGTCAGCGCCACGCTGCCGTTCGATTCCGCAATCCACTCCAGCAGCTTCAGGCCGCGGGTCAGAGACTGAACCTGCCCGGTTGCAGGTGCAGTAGCGGCGGCGGGTTTTCTACCGCGTTTCGCGGGGACAGTGGCTACCATGGCAGACTCCTTTTCTGTATCGTGGAAATCATTTTCGTTTTATTCAATTATAATGCAAGAATTCCTGTACTGATCGGATGAGTGAAGCTGAACATGTCTCATGTTGGCCGTTGTTCTCTTTTCCGCCTCTCAGGTTTGTGCCAGTATGGCCTGTTGAGTTTTTTTCGGTCTGGTTGAGCGTTGTCGGGAGCGAGTGTGAGCAGCAAAGTAGAACAATTACGTCAGCAGTTAAATGAACGTATTCTGGTGCTGGACGGCGGTATGGGCACCATGATCCAGGGATATCGTCTGAGCGAAGAGGATTTCCGCGGCGAACGCTTTGCCGACTGGCCGTGCGATCTGAAAGGTAACAACGACCTGTTGGTGCTCAGCAAACCGGAGGTGATTGCCGCCATCCATAACGCCTACTTTGAGGCGGGCGCGGATATCATCGAAACCAACACCTTTAACTCGACGACTATCGCCATGGCGGATTACCAGATGGAATCCCTGTCGGCGGAAATCAACTTTGCGGCAGCCAAACTGGCGCGTGCGGCGGCTGACGAATGGACGGCGCGCACGCCGGAAAAACCGCGCTACGTCGCGGGCGTGCTCGGCCCAACGAACCGTACGGCGTCTATCTCGCCTGATGTTAACGACCCGGCTTACCGCAACATTACCTTTGATCAGTTGGTGGCCGCCTACCGTGAATCCACCAAAGCGCTGGTGGAAGGCGGCAGTGACCTGATCCTGATTGAAACCGTCTTCGATACTCTGAACGCCAAAGCCGCTATTTTCGCGGTTAAAACTGAATTCGAAGCGCTGGGCGTTGAGCTGCCGATTATGCTCTCCGGCACCATCACCGACGCTTCCGGCCGTACGCTTTCCGGCCAGACTACCGAAGCATTCTACAACTCCCTGCGCCACGCCGATGCGCTGACCTTCGGTCTGAACTGCGCGTTAGGTCCGGACGAGCTGCGCCAGTACGTGCAGGAACTGTCACGCATTGCCGAATGCTATGTGACTGCGCACCCGAATGCCGGTCTGCCGAACGCCTTTGGTGAATACGATCTCGACGCCGATACCATGGCGACGCAGATTCGCGAGTGGGCTGAGGCCGGTTTCCTGAATATCGTCGGCGGCTGCTGCGGCACCACGCCGGAACATATCGCCGCCATGAGCCGCGCGGTGGATGGCTTACCGCCGCGCCGCTTGCCGGAAATCCCGGTTGCCTGCCGCCTTTCCGGCCTTGAGCCGCTGAACATCGGCGACGACAGCCTGTTTGTGAACGTCGGCGAGCGTACCAACGTCACCGGTTCGGCGAAGTTTAAACGCCTGATCAAAGAAGAGAAATACAGCGAAGCGCTGGACGTCGCCCGTCAGCAGGTGGAAAGCGGCGCGCAGATCATCGATATCAACATGGATGAGGGGATGCTCGATGCCGAAGCGGCAATGGTGCGTTTCCTCAACCTGATCGCCGGTGAGCCGGATATCGCCCGCGTACCGATTATGATCGACTCCTCGAAATGGGACGTCATCGAGAAAGGCCTGAAGTGCATTCAGGGTAAAGGCATCGTTAACTCCATCTCGATGAAAGAGGGGGTTGAGACCTTTATCCATCATGCGAAGCTGCTGCGTCGCTACGGTGCCGCGGTGGTGGTGATGGCCTTTGACGAGCAAGGGCAGGCCGACACCCGCGCACGTAAAATCGAAATCTGCCGTCGGGCGTACAAAATTCTTACCGAAGAGGTGGGCTTCCCGCCGGAAGACATCATCTTCGACCCGAACATCTTTGCTGTCGCGACCGGTATTGATGAGCACAACAACTACGCGCAGGACTTTATCGGCGCGTGTGAAGACATCAAACGCGAACTGCCGCACGCGCTGATCTCCGGCGGCGTTTCTAACGTTTCATTCTCGTTCCGTGGCAACGACCCGGTACGTGAAGCCATTCACGCGGTATTCCTCTACTACGCCATTCGCAACGGCATGGACATGGGGATCGTCAACGCCGGACAGCTGGCAATTTATGACGACCTGCCCGCCGAGCTGCGCGATGCGGTTGAAGATGTGATCCTCAACCGTCGTGACGATGGCACCGAACGACTGCTGGAGCTGGCAGAGAAATATCGCGGCAGCAAAACTGACGACACGGCGAATGCCCAGATGGCGGAATGGCGGACCTGGGACGTGAAAAAACGCCTCGAATACTCGCTGGTGAAAGGCATTACCGAGTTTATTGAGCTGGATACCGAGGAAGCGCGCCAGCAGGCAGCGCGTCCGATAGAAGTTATTGAAGGACCGCTGATGGACGGCATGAACGTCGTTGGCGATCTGTTCGGCGAAGGCAAAATGTTCCTGCCGCAGGTGGTGAAATCCGCCCGCGTGATGAAGCAGGCGGTGGCGTACCTCGAACCGTACATTGAGGCCAGCAAAGAGAAAGGCTCCAGCAACGGTAAAATGGTCATCGCGACCGTGAAGGGTGATGTGCACGATATCGGCAAAAACATTGTTGGCGTGGTGCTGCAATGTAACAACTACGAAATCGTCGATCTTGGCGTGATGGTGCCAGCGGAGAAAATCCTCAGAACGGCGCGTGAAGTGAATGCCGACTTGATAGGCCTTTCCGGGCTGATTACCCCGTCGCTGGATGAAATGGTCAACGTGGCGAAAGAGATGGAGCGTCAGGGATTCACTATTCCGCTGCTGATTGGCGGTGCGACCACCTCAAAAGCGCACACGGCGGTGAAAATTGAGCAGAACTACAGCGGCCCGACGGTGTACGTGCAGAACGCCTCGCGTACCGTTGGCGTGGTGGCTGCGCTGCTCTCTGACACCCAGCGCGATGACTTTGTCGCCCGTACGCGTAAAGAGTACGAAACCGTGCGTATCCAGCATGCGCGTAAGAAACCGCGTACCCCGCCAGTAACGTTACAGGCTGCCCGCGACAACGATCTGGCCTTCGACTGGGAAAACTATACCCCGCCGGTGGCGCACCGTCTGGGCGTGCAGGAAGTGGAAGCTAGCATCGAAACTCTGCGCAATTACATCGACTGGACGCCGTTCTTTATGACCTGGTCGCTGGCCGGGAAATACCCGCGCATTCTTGAAGATGAGGTGGTGGGAGAAGAGGCGAAGCGCCTGTTCAAAGACGCCAACGACATGCTGGATAAACTCAGCGCTGAGAAGACCCTGAATCCGCGCGGCGTAGTGGGGTTATTCCCGGCCAACCGCGTGGGTGACGACATCGAGATTTACCGTGACGAGACGCGTACGCACGTTATCAACGTGAGTCATCACCTACGCCAGCAGACGGAAAAAGTCGGTTTCGCCAACTACTGCCTGTCTGACTTTGTTGCGCCGAAACTGAGCGGCAAAGCGGATTACATCGGTGCTTTCGCGGTGACCGGTGGTCTGGAGGAAGATGCGCTGGCGGATGCCTTCGAAGCCCAGCATGACGACTACAACAAGATCATGGTGAAAGCGATCGCTGACCGTCTGGCGGAAGCGTTCGCAGAATATCTGCATGAGCGCGTGCGTAAAGTCTACTGGGGCTATGCGGCGAATGAGAATCTCAGTAACGAGGAGCTAATCCGCGAAAACTACCAGGGGATTCGCCCGGCACCGGGTTATCCGGCGTGTCCGGAACACACCGAAAAAGCCACCATCTGGGAGCTGCTGGATGTGGAAGCGCACACCGGGATGAAACTCACCGAATCTTTCGCCATGTGGCCAGGCGCGTCGGTCTCCGGCTGGTATTTCAGTCATCCGGACAGCAAGTACTACGCCGTGGCGCAAATCCAGCGCGATCAGGTTGAAGATTATGCCTTCCGTAAAGGCATGAGCGTGGCAGAAGTGGAGCGCTGGTTAGCGCCGAACCTCGGCTATGACGCCGACTGATTCACAAAACTGTCATCTTTCTTTACAACAAACAGGGCGCTCAATGAGTGCCCTGTCTCTTTATTACGTTTAAACCCTTATACTGAAAGGGGGCCGTTGCCGGATGGCGGCGTAAACGCCTTATCCGGTCTGCATAGGGATGATTTGTAGGCCTGATAAGCGCAGCGCCATCAGGCAAATGAGCCTCAAAAAACCATAAAAATAAGGAGAACCTGATTCCGTGTTAACTCTGTTACACCTGCTTTCTGCCGTCGCGATGCTGGTTTGGGGTACGCATATTGTGCGTACCGGCGTGATGCGCGTCTTTGGCGCCCGCTTGCGTACCGTGCTCAGCCGTAGCGTTGAAAAGAAGCCGCTCGCCTTTTGTGCAGGTATCGGCGTAACGGCGCTGGTGCAAAGCAGCAACGCCACCACCATGCTGGTGACCTCGTTTGTTGCACAAGATCTCGTGGCGCTCACCCCTGCGCTGGTCATAGTGCTCGGCGCCGACGTGGGGACCGCGCTGATGGCGCGTATCCTGACCTTCGATCTCTCCTGGCTGTCGCCACTGCTGATTTTTATCGGCGTGATCTTCTTTCTCGGTCGTAAGCAGTCCCGCGTGGGGCAACTGGGGCGGGTTGGTATTGGACTGGGGTTGATTTTGCTGGCGCTGGAGCTGATTGTGCAGGCGGTAACGCCGATCACCCAGGCGAATGGGGTACAGGTTATTTTTGCCTCGCTCACCGGCGATATTATGCTCGATGCGCTGATTGGCGCCATGTTTGCGATTATCAGTTACTCCAGCCTGGCGGCGGTGCTGCTGACGGCCACGCTGACCGCGGCAGGTATTATCTCGTTCCCGGTGGCGTTGTGTCTGGTGATTGGTGCCAACCTCGGGTCCGGCCTGCTGGCGATGTTGAATAACAGCGCCGCTAACGCCGCAGCACGTCGTGTGGCGCTCGGTAGCTTGCTGTTTAAGCTGGTGGGGAGCCTGATTATCCTGCCGTTTGTTCATCCGCTGGCCAATCTGATGGATGAACTGCCGCTGCCGAAATCTGAACTGGTTATCTACTTCCACGTCTTCTACAACCTGGTGCGCTGCGTGGCGATGGTGCCGTTCGCCGAACCGATGGCGCGTTTTTGTAAGCGCATCATCCGCGATGAGCCGGAACTGGATGCACATCTTAAACCCAAACATCTGGACGTCAGCGCGCTGGATACGCCGACGCTCGCTCTGGCCAATGCCGCCCGTGAAGCCCTGCGTATCGGCGACGCGATGGAGCAGATGATGGACGGGCTGAAGAAGGTGATGCACGGCGAGCCGCGTGAAGAAAAAGAGCTGCGCAGGATGGCGGACGACATTAACGTGCTGTACACGGCAATTAAGCTCTATCTGGCGCGGATGCCAAAGGATGAGCTGGCGGAAGAGGAATCGCGCCGTTGGGCGGAGATTATCGAAATGTCGCTCAACCTTGAGCAGGCTTCCGATATTGTCGAACGTATGGGCAGCGAGATAGCCGATAAGTCGCTGGCCGCCCGCCGGGCATTCTCTGTCGAAGGGCTGAAAGAACTGGATGCGCTCTACGATCAGTTGCTCAGCAATCTGCAGCTGGCGATGTCGGTGTTCTTCTCAGGAGATGTGACCAGTGCCCGTCGTCTGCGCCGCAGCAAGCACCGCTTCCGTATTCTCAATCGTCGTTATTCGCATGCGCACGTTGACCGTCTGCATCAACAGAACGTGCAGAGCATCGAGACCAGCTCGTTGCACCTGGCGCTGTTGGGCGATATGCAGCGTCTGAACTCGCTGTTTTGCTCCGTGGCTTACAGCGTGCTGGAACAGCCGGATGAAGACGATGGGCGGGATGATTTTTGAGTGAGGTGAAGCAGTAGGCCGGATAAGGCGAAGCCGCATCCGGCATCAGGCAACAAATCAACTAAAAGCAGTGGCCCGCTTCAACAGCAACCGCTTCTTCACCCGCTTTAAAGATATACGTGGTGTTCGGGCCGCCGAGCACGGATTGACCGTTACTTACCTTAATCCAGTTCCCTTCCGGCAGGCCAATCACCGTCAGCTCTGGTGCCACAACCAGCAGCTCGCGGATACGCTGTTCACGCGTTTCGCCTTTGTGGCCTTCCGGCAGCGCGTTGGTGAAGTGTGGGTTAATTTGCAGCGGGAACAGACCGAGCGCATCAAAGCCTTTTGGATCAACAATCGGCATGTCGTTGGTGGTGCGGATGGTCTGGCAGGCGAGGTTGGAACCTGCGCTCCAGCCAATGTACAGCGCACCGCGTTTGACGACATCCACAATCGGCGCCAGCAGTCCGCGTTCGCGGCTTTCTTTCAGTAACTGGAAGGTATTACCCCCGCCGACAATCACCAGCTCTGCGTTTTCAATAGCGGCAATCGGATCGGCAACGGTATGAATACCCGTAACGTTGACGCCCATTGGCGCAAAGATGGCTGCCGTTTTCGCCGTGTACTCATCCCAGGTTTGCGTCACGCCAGCGAACGGAATAAACACCGCCGTACGGCGACCATTCAGTTGTTCAGCAATCAGCGGCAGCGCATGTTCCATCCAGCCTTTGCCCGGCAGCGTCGAGTTACTCAATAAAAGCAGTTCCATCATTTCTCCATGTAATCAGAAAATTACAAACCGCGCTAATGCTACCACTATCAGGCTAACGCCTTACTGATATGGCTCACGATGTTGGAAGGGGGAGATAGAAGCTGAGGCTATTTTTTAAGTGTCAATTCAATACCGAGCACCTTCATCACTGCAAGTGTGGTTTTCAGCGTCGGGTTACCTTTCTCACTAAAAGAGCGATAAAGCTGCTCGCGGGATAATCCCGTTTCTGCTGCGATGTTCGCCATACCCTTAGCACGAGCCACCACGCCCAGTGCTTTTGCAATGTATGCTGCATCACCTGTTTCGAGGGCATCGGCCATAAACACGGCAATTTCTTCATCATCAACCAGCGCAGTCGCGGGATCGTAGTGAGTAAGTTTATTCATGGCGGAAGACCTCCTGATAATCCAGTGAACGGGCAAGCATTTTTGCAAGAGTAATATCGTTGGCTTGTGAGCTTTTATCGCCCCCACATAACAAAATGATGATGCGGCAGCCTTGCTGTTTAAAGTAAATCCTGTAGCCAGGACCGTAAGAAATGCGCATTTCGCTGACGCCTTCCCCAACAGGTTTTACATCACCAGATAAACCATTAGCCAAACGAAAAAGGCGTGTGGCAATGAGCGTTTTAGCTCTCCTGTCCCGTAGGTTTTGCTCCCAACGCCGGAAAACCATTGTCTGAAGAATTTCCATGATGACGTTCCATGTATTTTATAAACTACATTATGAATTGACAAGTTGAGACCAGAGAGTAAAAAAATGGGGAGTAAGGGGAAATGTTGGGTGGAAGAAACAGGAAAGTGCCTCGCAATAATAGATAGTTTTTCAGGATGCTGCGGTTGATACGAGAATCGATGATAGGGGATTGGGAGGGCTTTGTGCCAGGCGCGGAAGCTATATGTCCACTAGAATATGACAGATTCATGCATGGTGATTCACCACTACACGTAGTTGCCGTCTTAGCAGGGTTTTATCCTGGAAAGAATAAAATCCACTCGCTCTTCTACAGAAACACATGGTAATTCAATCAACTGATAGTCATACATACGGTATGTTTTTACCATTGCGTGATATGTCGCGATGGCAACATCGAAAGATTGTTTGCGCTCTGTGTCCTGTACATATATTTCACGCCAGGGTGGTGCAATAAATACGATTCGGTTATAGCGAAATTTCTCGATGGCGTTTTCCAGATGCCTCGGTATGGTAAGTTCAGAAAGACGTAAATAACCTACAACATCAGGAACACCACGATCAAAGAAGCAGGGTTGTGTGTGCCCTTCCGCTTCATGCCACGAACGCATTTCCCAGGATAGCATCAGCTCTGCAAATGCAGTCTGGTTGGCCCACGGTAATGCATCGCCGCCGATGTTAACCTGGTCTTGGATCACACCTCTTCCAGCTTCTTTAGAACACCAAAACCCTCGTTTTATAATCGTATCAATTATCGTGCTTTTGCCTGACCCTGGGCCACCAGTCAGAATGAATCGATGCTGAAACGCTGAAGACATTGAACTCTCCCAAACCTTCTTGGACGCGATGATTTAGCAATTGATGGCGTACTTTTTGCGTATCGTCATATTACCTGCTGATGGCATGACTAACTACGTTTTATCCCCATTTTAATGTCCGCTATTCTCTCATTTCACAGGCCGATCTACTTTATTTCTCACTCGCCGAGGCGTTCCGCCATCTTGATTGTAGCCATCTCACTACTGAAGAAAATCTGGCGCTATCGTTTGGCTGTGAAGAGGCGCTGGCAGGGTTGTACCAGACGCTGAATTTTATGGGCGAAAGCCTGCTGACCATGGGGGGGGAAGGTCAGGAACATTTTGCGTATGAGAGCATATGCCAGTTAGGACACAGTCTGGTCAACATCAGCCAATTGATTCCCGCGCTGGCGCAGTTGGAAGCGAAAGCTGACCAGCAACTGTTCGCTGTTGCATAGTACCTAAAATAGACAGAGCGCCCATCCCTGGCGCTCTGTTCCTGCTTCTTTACCCCGCCCGCGCAAATTCTGCCGCTTCGGCGATTAGCGCGTCATCCGGGCGTACGCCGGTGTACATGGCGAACTGCTCTACGGCCTGTAAGGCAATCACCTCTGCACCGCTGATGGTCTTTTTACCTAATTGCTGTGCCAGTTTGATTACCGGTGTTTCCGGCGGCAGGGCGACGACGTCAAACACCACGCTGGCGGCAGCGACTATCGCTTCGCTGTAGGCCAGTTCATCGCTCTCTTTACCGCCAGCCATGCCGACGGGCGTCACGTTGACCAGAATATCGCAGGTAATCCCTTCCGGCTGCGGTTGCCACTGGAAACCGTACTGTTTTGCCAGCGCCGGACCGCTCTCCCGGTTACGGGCGGCGACGATCACATCGCGAAAACCGGCATCGCGAAATGCAGCAATGACAGCTTTACCCATTCCACCGCTGCCGCGGATCATGACGCGTGCGTGGTTATCAAGCTGGTGGCTGGTAATCAGGCTTTTTACCGCAATGTAGTCGGTGTTAAATCCTGTCAGCGTACCGTTGTCATTGACAATGGTGTTGACGGAATCAATGACTTTTGCGGAAGGATCGATGGCATCCAGAAACGGCATGCAACTCTCTTTAAACGGCATAGAGACCGCACAGCCGCGAATCCCGAGTGCGCGAACGCCTTTCACTGCGGCCTCAATATCCTGCGTAGTAAAGGCTTTGTAGATAAAATTTAACCCTAACTTTTCATACAGATAGTTATGAAAGCGTGTGCCAAAGTTGCCGGGGCGACCGGCAAGCGACATGCACAACTGGGTGTCGCGGTTAATCATGTTAAATCTCCTCGGCGTGAGACAATATGTACTGTTCGGCTTCCTGCGACCAGATCCCCTGATGACGCTCCAGGATATCGCGCAAGGCCGGATCGTCAATCTGGGTGAGCGCAGTTAACGGCAATGCTTTTCCGGTGTAAACCAGTTTTTTACCCCCACCGACTTGCGGCAGTTCCAGCGTTGTTTCACCTGCCGCATTCAATCCCAGAATGTGCGTCACCACTTTTGCCGCCTGAACTTTCTTCTCTTCGATCAGTTTTACCGCCGCGCGCATGTCGTCGGTATTGCCGCCAGATGTCCCAACATAATGGGTGAAGGCATAGTGCACGTCGTAGAAGTTAATCGGCGCGCTAAACTGCTTATCCTGCGGACCGGCAAAGAAGTTCATGCAACCATCCGCAGCCAGCAAAGAAGAGGCCAGCGTGACCAGCTGTTCATTGGGCACAAACACAAAGATGTCATCAAACCCGTGCCCGCCGCTCAGCGCCATCAAGCTGTCATAACTCGCATCCTGCGCGTGGAGATAATGGATCAACGTTTGTGGTTCTGATGGATAGTGCTTGCGGGCGTAGCTCAGCTTGTCGTTATTGGTGTCGGTCACCACCAGCAGCGCTGGGTTAACCGGACCATGCAGCGCGTAGTCGATCGCCAGTAGTCCCATCGGCCCGGTGCCGCCGAGTATCAGTGTACGCCCCTGCGGACGAATGCCCATCTTGTGGTTATAAGTACCTTCCTGTAGATGATAGTTGGCGTTGAATGCGCCAATCACGCAGGACAGCGGCTCAACCAGCGAGCCTTCAAAATAGGTTTCACCTTCGTAGGTCAACAGGCAGTCCTGCTCCATGACTTCATCAGGAATGATAACGTGCGTGGCTTCACCGCCTACCCACGGGAAGGAGTAGCCGGGGCAGTCCGGGCGATCCGGCAGTTGCAGGTTAGCCTGAATGACATAGCGCTGGCCGGGCTGAAACTTATGCTGCCATTTTTTCCCCACGGCAATAATATCGCCGCAAAACTCGTGACCGATGATGATCGGGTTGGTGGCCACATCGTCCGGCACCTTTTTGTGGTTCTCGCCCTGGTTAGCCTCTTTCCAGGAGGAAAGGCACAGGCTGTCGGTTACGACTGAGGCCAGAATTTCATCGTCCTGCATTTCAGGAAGATCGAAGGTTTCCAGGCGCAGATCGCGTTTACCATAAAGGCGTAAAGCTGTTGTTGTTTGCATTGTTACCACCTCTTCCTCTTTCGAGGACTATTTGTTGAAGTTGCCCCGGCATTGCCGGAGCGAAAAAATCAGGACAGGAAACCCAGCGCGTTACCGATAATCCCCAGCGCAAACAGGGCGAAGATCAGCCATACCGGATTAATTTTCTTGTTAAGCAGACGCACCATCAGCAGCGTCAGACCCAGCGCCAGCAGGCCGGGGCAGAGTTGGTCGAGAATGTTCTGCACGGTCATGGTGACGGTGGTGCCGTCTGCGCCAGGCGTTTGCGATACCACCAGCGGCACGTTGATGCTGGTCCATTTGGTGACCAACACCCCCATGACAAACAGGCCGAGAATCGATGCGCCTTCGGTCAGTTTCTGCAGCAGGTTGCCGCCCATGTCGCTGACGATATTGACCCCTTTACGAAAGCCAAGCTGTAAGCCGTACCACTTCATGGCAAGACGTACTGCATTGAAAATAAAGAAGAATAATAGTGGACCGAGAATGTTTCCGGACAGCGCCAGCGATGCGCCGAGCGCGGCGGTAATCGGGCGCAATGTTCCCCAGACCAACGGGTCGCCAACACCGGCCAGCGGGCCCATCAGCCCAACTTTGATGCCGTTGATGGCGCCGTCGTCAATTTCCGCACCATTGGCGCGAGCTTCTTCCATCGCGGCGGTCACGCCAATCACCGGGCCGCACACGGCAGGCGTGGTGTTGAAAAACACCAGGTGGCGTTTGAGTGCTGCAACCTGGTCCTCTTTCAGCGGATACAGGCGCTTGATGGCAGGGATCATGTCGTAGCAAAAGCCCAGCCCATGAATGCGTTCAAAGTTAAATGACGCCTGTTGCAGGTTGGAGCGAACAAACATGCTAAACAGGTCGGATTTGGTTAGTTTTTTCTGTTCCATGGCTGGCTCCATTAGTCATCAAGCTGATCGAGAGCTTGAGAAGAGGCGGGTTGCGCCTGCGGTTCGGCTTTACGCCACTGTGGGTTCAACTGGATGTAGACCAGCGCGATAATCACGCCAACCCCACCGAAAGCCAGCAGGCTCAAATCGAGATACCCCCCAGCGATAAACCCGAGGAAGAAGAAGGGCATCAGGTACTTCACGCCCATCATGCGCAGCACCATGGCGTAGCCGACCACCACGATAAAGCCACCGGCAATCTGCAATCCGCGGGTGACGAATTCCGGAATGGCGTTGAGCATATTGCTGACCATATCGGCGCTGACAAACAGCGAGACGATTAATGCAGGAATGGCAACGCGCAGCGCCTGTACGCCGAGAGCGGAAACGTGCAGCATGTCGATGGTGCGAAAGCGGGCGTCTTCGGCTGCTTTATCCGCCGCGTGCTGGAACACCACGGTGATGGTACGGGCAAAGACAGTTAGTACCTGACCTGCCGCCGCGACTGGCAGGGCGATGGCGATACCGGTAGCAATGCTTTGCTGACCGACGATAACCAGAATGGCGGAGATAATACTGGCGAGCGCCGAATCGGGAGACTGCGCTGCGCCGACGTTCATCCAACCAAGAGCGATTAACTCCAGCGTGCCGCCGAGCATAATCCCGGTTTTTAAATCACCAAGGATCAGGCCGATAACGGTACAAGCAATTAGCGGACGGTGGGTCTGGAACTCATCCAGCACGCTGCCCATTCCGGCAATACAGGAAAATAGGAATATGGCGATAATTTGTAGGGTACTTATTTCCATAATATGTCACCTTGTGAATGTGATCATCCCTGCCTGTTAAAGCATAAGAACACAGGCATTTTTATTTATTCAGCGAACGATTGTTCTTCTATTTTTTCGAGAATATTAATAGATGGATCGGATGCGACGACGCGTAAATCCAGCGTGACACCCAGTTTAGCTAATTCTCGAAACGCATTAATGTCGTCACTGTCTAAAGAAACGGCTTTAGTTAATTGTTTTTTACCCGGTCGCCAGGCCATGCCGCCAATATTTAACGTGGCGATTTTCACGCCTTGCTTGACCATTGCTAATGCATCCTGTGGGCGGGTAAACAGATAAAAAACGGTTTCGTTCTGGTATTGCGGATTATGGTAAACCGCGACCGCCTTTTCGATATTAACGACGTTCACTTTTATTCCCGGTGGGGCGGCCTGACGTAATAATGTGCGACGTACTTCATCGTTATAAACGTCGTCATTACAGATAATAATCCGTTGGGCATTCGCCACCTTCGACCAGACGGTGGTGACCTGACCGTGGATCAGGCGGTCATCAATACGAGCAAGGGTAATGTTCATCAGAAATCCTCTTCGGCCGTTTCCAGATGCTTCCAGACGACACAGGTTTGTTGAGCAATGGTCGTCAGGTGTTCGCACAGTTCATCCACATTCATATTGCTTTGGTTGTCTACCAGTTCCAGCGCCAACGGCAGTGATAACCCGCTAATGACCCGTATCGCCGGATTGTGCATCGCCAGCGTCGCGGCGGCATTCCAGGGACTGCCACACTGCAAATCGACGGCAATCAGCCATTCATCGCCAGTGTGAATACTTACTAACTTTTTTAGCTTTTCCACAATATCGCTGGCGTTCTCTCCGGGGACAAATGCCACGGCTTCAACGTTGGCATCACCGTAGACCATCTGTACCGATTCCAGCATGGCGCAGGCCAGTTTGCCGTGAGCACAGAAGATTGCATTGACCATAAAATCTCCTTAGCCGCGCGTTTTTCCGCCCGCAATGTTAGTGGTTACTCCGGTGATGTAACTGGCACGCTCAGATAAAAGATAACAAACAAAATCAGCGACTTCGCTTAAGCGTCCTGAACGACCAATCGGGATCGCGTTCTTGGTGTAGCCCTCGCGCAGCTGTTCGACGGTGATGTTGCGGGTCCAGGCCAGCGCTTCTTCATACTCGGGGGTCCGCAGTCCGGTTTTTTCCAGAATGCCAGGTGCAATGCCAACTACACGGATGCCGTGTTTGCCCAACTCTTTCGACCAGGAACGGGTAAAGCTATTCAATGCGGCTTTGGTCGCGGCGTAACAGCTTTGACCTTCAGAACCTTCCAGTCCGCTTTCAGAAGAGACATTCACAATCACGCCGTTACGCTGTTTTACCATTTGGCGTGCCGCTGCCTGCGACATTAAGAACACACCTTTCTGGTTGATATTAACCATTTTTTCAAAAGCAGCTTCGTTGAGTTCGTATTGCCCGGCGGGTGCTTTTTCATCGACCAGCAGACGCGGAAAATTAACGCCAGCATTATTTACCAGCCCATCAATACGTCCGTAGCGTTGGATAATTTCAGCGACCGTATGATTAACCTCTTTGGCACTGGAAATATCCGTTGGCCAAAAATGATACCCGTCATGGCTATCGTATTTACCTTCTCCGCCATGAATATCTGCCATTTGCACATTAGCGCCTTGCGCTAATAACTCCTCGACAATTGCCAGACCAATTCCGGATGCACCACCGGTAACAATAATGACTTTGCCCTGCAAGTTTAACCACGTTTGCATAATTAACTCCCGATTTCAGATAAGGGGATCCCACATAAATTTAATTATGGTAGGACCAATTAGAATTTATTTACTTCAACAATAACTCAGCGGTATTGCTGTTGGTGACTAAACAGTTAATATAATTCCCACGTAATGCGCCTAATATCCCACTGTATTTTTCTTCACCCATTGCAATGCCAATGGAGTAACGCGCCTGTTTTAATTTATTGGTTTCGATGGAGAGCGTCTTTTCACTCATATTGGTCTCTACGGTTACACCGTTGATATCGTAAAAGCGCGAGCAAATGTCTCCGGCGACCTGGCGGGCATGCAGGTCATCACTCTCTTCACTGCCGTAAAAAGCGTGCCAGTTGGCGCCATCACGTATCGCCGGAGATCCAATCCCGACCAGCGCGATGTCCAGATTATCCCAGTACGCAGAAATCGATTTAAAATGTCGTGACTGCATGATCCCGTTACGGATCAGCGGGTTTTCCAGCAGTGCCGGGAAATCTGCCAGGTGTGATTCCCCTTTGAGCTTTGCCGCAGCGCCGTAGGTCAGCGTATTGACGTGGTAGCGGCTTTCAAGCTTGCCGGATGGTCCGCCGATAATCGGCACACAGATCAGCTGGCGCGACTGGCTGGCAGGAGATAATCCTTCCACCAGTCCCCGTACCGCGCGGCCCCATGAGAACCCGATAATGTCCCCAGGTTCCAGTAAGCGTTCCAGCAACTGTGCGCCATGTGCGCCCATCATATTAAGTTGTTCATCTTCCTGCTCGCTATCGCAGGAGACTACGACCGCCTCTTTCAGGCCAAATTTCTGTTTTAGCTGCTGTTCCAGCCACAGATTTTCGTTGTAGTCGTAATTAATGGCGATGGTGACGATACCCTGCTCGCGTCCACGTTTTAGTAACCGGCTGATCGTGGTGCGATAAATACCCAGCTCGCGAGCTATTTGCGCTTGTGTCATATCCTGTTCGTAATACAGCTGCGCTATTTTTACGATCAGGCGGATATCATCGCTGTTTTCCGTCGCCATTTTTGGACTCCTGCACATTTGTGCAAATCACGAAATTGCCTTCTTGATCTGATATAACCCCATCTGTTCTCCATCTCAAAGCTATTTTCACTTATTTCATCGTCCTGAAATGACCGATTGTGTTGCACATTTGATGTGGTGATGGCGCGTTGTCGGCACAGATGTGCATACCTCTCTAATGTATTGATTCTGCTTGTTTTCACTCAACAAAATTGCAGGGATGGATCGCTGACACTTTTGTGTCAAAAGGTGTGACGGATCACAAATAGCGCGTGGGTAGTCGAACACGATTATTTTTTATCGTCCGCAAGGTAGGGTATATTTCGCTTTTAATACACAAAGTCATTCAAGTTGTATCAAGGCGGCAAGGGAGCGAACCCCCGGGAGCATAGATTGCTATGTGACCTGGGTGAGTGAGGGTAGCCAACGCAGAGACAGCTTGAAGGGTGAAGTGTATACAGGAGAAACTATGCTGCCCGACTCATCTATCCGATTAAATAAATACATCAGTGAAAGCGGAATCTGCTCGCGTCGCGAGGCGGATCGCTTTATCGAACAAGGGAATGTCTTCCTGAATGGTAAACGCGCCACCATCGGCGATCAGGTGATGCCTGGCGACGTCGTAAAAGTAAATGGTCGGTTGATTGAGCCGCGTGAAGCGGAAGATCTGGTTTTTATCGCGCTGAACAAGCCGGTAGGGATTGTCAGCACCACCGAAGACAGCGAACGCGACAACATTGTTGATTTCGTGAATCACAGCAAGCGCGTGTTTCCAATTGGCCGTCTGGACAAAGATTCCCAGGGACTTATCTTTCTGACTAACCACGGCGACCTGGTGAATAAAATCCTGCGTGCCGGTAACGATCACGAAAAAGAGTATCTGGTGACGGTCGATAAGCCGGTCACTGATGACTTTATCCGTGGGATGGGGGCCGGTGTGCCCATTCTCGGTACCGTCACCAAAAAATGTAAGGTGAAGAAAGAAGCGCCGTTTGTGTTTCGCATTACGCTGATTCAGGGACTTAACCGTCAGATCCGTCGTATGTGCGAACACTTTGGCTATGAAGTTACCAAGCTTGAGCGTACGCGAATCATGAACGTTGGTTTGTCTGGTCTGCCGCTTGGTGAATGGCGCGACCTGACAGATGACGAACTGATCGATCTGTTCAAGCTGATTGAGAACTCGTCCTCAGAAGCCAAACCGAAGGCGAAAGCGAAGCCAAAAACCGCAGGCATTAAGCGTCCGGTGGTGAAAATCGAAAAATCAGCGGAGAAAGAAAAATCGCGCCCGGCGGCAAACGGTAAGCGTTTTACCTCTCCGGGGCGTAAGAAGAAGGGACGCTAACGTCTGCCGCGCGTCGGCGTATTTGCTGACCAGGAAAACGATGCTTCCGCATCCGGTTTATAGGCCTGCTTTTTCTTCAACTGGCGGGCTTTTTTAGCTTCTGCTTCGCGCAAGGCCATCAGTTTATCGATGTACTCTTTCTTGATGCTGTTGGTCTCTGCGTTGGTCAGCAGACGACCATGCGCAATGCGCGCGCGGTCGAGCAGCGTTTTCAGTTCACGCTGTTCGCGCTCGGTCATCTCTTTTTGGGTAATGCGGGGGAGTGCCATAAGGGTGCCCTCTGTTAGCCGATATCCTCAGTGTACGGTAATCCAGAACCTGCTGATAGCGTCATGTATTGTATTATTCAGCAATACGTAATTTTCCGGCGAAGTCCTGCTGTGTATAGCCCGTTGTTCTGAATCGCTTGTCTGTGATGATGTTATCGATCTCTTTTAATGTGGCGATACACATCACACCGTCCTGGCCAAATTTTGTATGGTCGGCAAGAATTACCGACTTTTTACTCATAGCAATCATTGATTTGGCAACATAGGCTTCATCGAAGCTTTTCACCAGCACACCATGTTGAGGTGAAATACCACCCGCGCCGATGAAGCAGATATCTGCGTGAATAGTGTTTATTTGCTGACAAACGGAGACGCCGAGATTGGCACGGAAATGGTAGTCATATTCACCACCTAATACATAAACGCGCGCTTTAAGATTATGTTCTTTTATTTTATCGGCAATTAAGGCTGAGTTAGTAATAACGGAGTAGGCCAGAGGAGGTAATTGTTCGGCCAGAATAAGATTTGTTGTGCAGGAGTCAATGAATAGAGTGTCGTGCTCGCTGACCATGCCGGCGGCAAGTTTACCAATTGCCATTTTTTCTTCGCGGTGAATATCAATCCGCGCGCCAAATTCATCTTCCTGAACAACCTGTTTTTTGACGGCTCCGCCGTGAATTTTGGTAATTTGCCCTTCAGACTCCAGAATGGAGAGATCGCGGCGAATGGTCTCTGATGTGACTTTTAGCGTTTCCGATAATTTGATAACCGTCACTTCACCGAATTTATTTAATTCATCGAGGATATGTTTTCTTCTTTTAATCGGGTTCATTATTTTCCGCCAACGTCGTGCTTTGGCGCATGGTAACTGGATGTGCAGAGCAACGCAACCACTCCAGCGCACAGACAATACCCTCATCATCATTAGAGGCCGTCACATAGCTGGCTTGTCGTTTTACTGCCTCAGGCGCATTCCCCATTGCAATACCAACGCCGGCGGTGGAAAACATACTGATATCGTTTTGCTGGTCACCAATCGCCGCAACCTTTTCTGCTGCTATATTTAGCTGGTGCATTAACATGCTAATAGCATAACCTTTATTTATTTCGCTACGTTGGATATCAATGTAATTCTCCCCAGTGATAGTCGCTGTATAGCCATAAGGCAATTTATTATTCACTTCTGTACACAGCGCATTTATTTTTAACTGCTCAGTAACGAGTGTGATTTTATAAATATCTTGCCGGTTTAAAATATTTCCAGGTGCTGCCGAAATAAGTGGTAATTCAAATAAACGGGCTTCATAAGTTGTCCATGGTGCTACCTGTTGGTCGCAACGATGATAAATAGCATCAGCGCTAAAAAAATGATGAGGACAGAGGGAAAGCGCAATATGTCGGTCAATATCCCGAAGATTCATACAAGAGAGCGCAGCAGTATGAATATTGCGCTGCTGCGCCATCTCGAGGATCTGACCTCCGTTGAAGCCTGCGCACCAGCCAAACAGCGCATTAACCTGCTGCTGTTGTAGCAGGCGCATCATAGAGGAGACCGGTCTGGCGGAACAGGCGGCCAACAGGCCACCGCGCTGGTGGAATTCTACGAGTGCCTGACGCGTGCGTGGACTGATTGTCTTTTGCGAAGTCAGTAGTGTTCCATCCAGATCGGTGACCAGTAACATGCTTTTTTCCCTTAATATCAATGCGCAATAAACGGTGTGACAGCCTCTTTGGCGGCGTTGCAGACCATATGGTCGATTGCCGTACCGACGACCAGAATATTGACCCCGGTATCCTTAAACGCTTTGGCATTGGCGAGGTTAATTCCGCCTTCCGCCAGCGTCGGCACGCTTACCGCGCCGACCAGCGCCCACAGGCGATCTTTAATGGCTTGCGGAATATCACCTGCGGCTACGCCTTCGTAGCTCATACCGGTCATTAAACCAATCATGTCGACGCCAATCTCCTGCATCCGTTTTGCTACGCTGGCGACCTCTTCCGGAGTGCGCGCAGGAATACCGAAGGTATGCAGGTCATCCGGGTGACCAATATAAGCATCAACGGTCAGGCCATACTGATGGGCGAGATTAACGATGCCCTGTAGATCGTCCCAGTCGGATTTATGGGTGTGTAAGCCATCGGCACCAGCACGGGCAATCTCCAGTATCTCTGTTTCCGTGAGCGGGACTGGTAACGTTTCGGTAAAGCCACCTGCGATACCGACGGTAATGAAGATATCGTCAGGGACCACATTACGTACGCCATGTACTGCTTCGGCCATCTGGCTGTTGGTGATTTCGTGGCGGATTTGTTCCGCCGCGTGCATGTTGCTCACCCCCTTATGCCCACGCGCCAGCGCCAGTGCGGGATGGTTCGGTTCGAGCAGCTTAACGCCCGCCTCACATACTGCTTTTGCCAGACGCGCATCGTCGCCGGTTATCCCTGTGCTGAGGATGGTCTGCCCGCCGTGCAGCGTGATGGCATCTTTCACTTTCTGTAACGCTTTAGCGCGTTTTTTATTCATATCGCCTTTAAACATGGTGTACCTCTGGTGTTGGTGCATTAATTAATGGGCTGACGCGGTAGATTCTTTCTGTGCGACAGCCTTAAAACGGTTGGCAATAATGGTGGAAATACAGGTCAGGCCCATGACGGTAACCATCACAATCGCCATTTGCAGCGCATTGCTGGATAAGAACGGAGAGGCAAATGCGGGGACATAAGCCACGCCTTTAACGTTAAAGAAACCCAGCATCATGCCGCCCAGACCGGCCCAAACGATCGCTGAACCAAAGACAATTTTGTTGGCAAACATGAACGGATAGGCCGATTCAACGAAGGTCCCAAAGCCGAGGTTGATAAGCAGGCCGGGTGTCGCGACGGCGGCTTCGCTTTTTTCTCGTGGTGCGATGACGTTAGCCAGGTTGATTCCTGCAGCAACCATTACCAGGCCTACCATATCGACAGCGCCGAGGAAGCTGACTCCGGATTTTTCCATTTCCAGGAGCACCAGCGGCAGAATGACCGCGTGATAGACGCCCCCCAGAATAGCTGGCCAGATAACCAAACCAGCCAGCAGGCCGGCAAGAATAGGGCTGAAGGCCAGCGTGGTTTCGATAGCCAGTTTGATGTAATTACCTGCTGACAGCGCCAGCGGGCTCAGCAGATAGTGCATGATTAACCCAGCGGCCAGGCCTGAGATCCCACCCGCTACAATGTTGACGGTGGTCATCGGAAAGCGCCAATTCAGGCATAATTCGAACAGCCAACGAACGAAAATCCCGGCCATCAAACCACCGATGATCCCTCCAATCAGACCGCCTTCGACGGAAAGTACTCCGGCGACCACCCCGGCAACAATTGAGACTTCATCCAGTTCCGAAATCTGTTTTGCTGCGAGAACCGCAACTAAAACCGGCAGGCCCTTCAGTAGAATTTCAAAGATATCGTTGAGTTTTTCCAGGCCAGGAATGTGACTGAGTGCGAGCACGATTGCCATGGCGATAAAGCCCGGCAGCGCAGGGATCATTATGCTGCGAATATTGAAGCGCTTAAGCAGACTTTTTCCAGAACCGCCCTGTGAAGGAGAAGCACTGCCCAACTGTGGTTTGTATTTAACGCCCCAGTGCTTACACAGTGATGCGATAAAGGAAACTGCGCGGGTTCGGCTGGTGGTACCCGTCGTGCCCGAGGTTGCGACGACATTTGCCCCCTTTGCCGCCACTAGCGCCATTGAGGTCCCGCCGGTGCCAACAATCGGTGTTTTCATTTCAACAGCTGCGGCAAAGACAGCCTGGTTGGCCTTCACCGGATCGGCACTCATCACGATGATCCCGTCGATCTCACCGTTACGGATCATCTCAGCAATCCTGAAATCGCTCTCAACTACCGAGTCGTTCACTTCTGAAAGTTTGCCCTGAAATATCCTTTGTGGTTTTTGTTGGTTTTCTGTGGTTAGTGCAAATACCGACGCTGGCGTGTGAGCTTTGGCAACGTCCATTGAGGCTTCTGCCGCAATGAACTGCACAGCGGCAACTTCAACTCCTGCGGCTTCGCACTGCTGGTAAATTTCCTGGAGTAGCTTTTCCGGTTCAGCACCACCCAGGTTGTAGAGGTTGCCTCCACTGCTTCCAATAATCGCAATTTTTTTCATAGCGGCCTCGAAGATAGGGTAAGGGTTTATCTGTGTTGTAGTGAAATCATATTCCCAATTAAAACAAACTAAATCAACATTTGAGAAATGATTAAATTTGAGATTAAAACAGGCTTGTTTATGTATTGTATTGAAATTTAATAATTAAATTATTATTTTGTTTTGTGTTGATATTTGTTGTTTTGTGATGAAGTTCAAATGCGGGCAGGGGGAAATGGAGGATGCCTCCTCCATTTATGAAGATTAGTGTTGTTTTACTGCGTGTGGTTTATCTTCAATCGGCTTACCGGACCAGTAGCCTGCCAGCAGCGAACCGGAAAGGTTGTGCCAGACGGAGAACAGCGCGCCAGGCAGGGCGGCAAGCGGGCCAAAGTAGATCTTGCCCAGCGCAGCGGCAAGCCCTGAATTCTGCATGCCCACTTCGATTGCCAACGTACGGCAGGTTGACTCGTCGAAACCAAACAGTTTTCCGCCCCAGTAGCCGCCGAGCAGGCCAATGGTGTTATGCAGGATTACGGCGATAATCACCACAAAGCCGACAGATGCAATGTGCGAGGCAGAACCCGCTACGACGGCGCTGATGATCGCCAGAATGCACACCATTGAAAATGCGGGCAGATACGGTTCCACGGTTTTTACGACGCGTGGGAACAGGTGGTGAATGACCAACCCCAACGCAATCGGAATGACCACGATCTGCAGGATACTCAGCAGCATACCCATCACATCTACCTGGATATGCGCGTCGACATACAGCCGTGTAAGCAGCGGTGTGGCGACAACGCCCACCAGCGTTGAAACCGATGAAATAGTCACAGAGAGTGCCACATCGCCTTTTGCCAGATAGATCATGACGTTTGATGCCGTTCCGCTGGCGACGCTACCGACCAGCACCATCCCTGCGGACAATTCCGGCGGCATATTAAATGCCAGCGCTAAAATCCATGCGGCGAGCGGCATCACCAGATAGTGCAGGAAAATACCCGCCGCGACTGGTGCAGGACGTGAGAGTACGCGTTTAAAGTCGTCTACCTTCAGGTGAACGCCCATACCGAACATGATCAGCATCAGTAACGACGGCACGAATGGCCCGACAGGCGTAAAGGTGGTGGGCGTGTAATATGCAACAACAGAGAGCAGCAGTGCCCATAACGGGAACAGCCGCGTGAGAGTAGCGAGCATGTTATATTCCTTGCGATTGAAATGTGTTGTTATAAAAAAGCCGGGTTCGAGCCCGGCTATAGTTATTGTTTATTGCGTGATGAAATTTTATTCAAACAAATTATGGTGCAGCTTCTGTACCACTTGTTCGGCTTCAGTACCGGGCACCAGGAAGCACAGGTTATGGCTGGATGCGCCGTAGCAAATCATGCGGATGTTGAACGGTTCCAGTACGCCGAACACCTCTTTACCCACGCCACAGGCTTTGGACAGGTCGTTGCCAATCAGCGCCACCAGCGCCAGGCCTTCTTCCACTTCAACCCGACACAGGGCAGACAGTTCCATCAGCAGAGACTGTGTTAACAGTGTATCCCCGGTGGAGGTCGAACCGGTGGTATCCAGCGTCAGCGCCACGCTGACTTCGGATGTGGTAATTAAATCTACTGAGATGTTATGGCGTGCCAGAATACCGAAAACTTCCGCTAAAAAGCCACGAGAGTGCAGCATATTCAGGCTATGCAGCGTTACCAGCGTTTGCTTACGGCGCAGCGCCAGCGCCCGGAACAGAGGTGGATTCGCGGTTTTATTGCAGACCAGCGTACCGCCTGCTTTTGGATCCTTACTGGATCCCACAAACACCGGGATATCGCTACGTACGGCTGGCAACAGGGTTGCCGGGTGCAGCACTTTCGCGCCAAAGGTCGCCATTTCCGCGGCCTCTTCAAAGGCGATTTCATCAATACGCTGCGCCGCCGGAACAACGCGTGGATCGGTCGTGTAAATGCCAGGAACATCGGTCCAGATATCGACGCGCGTGGCGTGCAGCGCTTCGGCCAGCAGGGCAGCCGTATAATCGCTCCCGCCGCGCCCCAACGTGGTGGTGCGGCCTTTACCTTCACTGCCGATAAAGCCCTGAGTAATCACCAGACCTTCGCTCAGACGCGGGGCCAACTGGAGCGTTGCCAGTTCGGCTAGCGCCGCGACGTCAGGCTCTGCGCGGCCAAAACGATCGTTGGTGCGCATCACTTTACGTACGTCAAACCACTGCGCCTGCACGTTGCGCTCACGCAGAATCTCGACGAACAGCAGGGTAGACATCAGTTCACCGTGGCTGACCAGTTCGTCGGTCAGCGCGGTTGAGGTCGCCAGTGACGCCGCTTCTGCCAGCGTGGTGATGTTTTCCAGCAGACGTTCGATCTCTTCACGGATCACGTTTGGATAACGCAGGCGCTCCAGAATATTGAACTGAATTTGACGAATGGCATCGAGTTTTTCGAAGCGCGCGGTTGGCTCCAGCCCTTCAGCCAGTGCGACCAGCAGGTTGGTGATCCCCGCAGAAGCGGAAAGTACCACTACACGGACGTTAGCATCAGAAAGCACTACATCAGCGCTGCGATTCATGGCATCAAAATCCGCCACGCTGGTACCGCCAAACTTGGAGACAACTACATCAGTCATAACTACCTCGTGTCAGGGAATGAATAGAGCGACCATGGCACATAAGGCAGAACAGAAACCGGTGCAGGCGCAAATGCAAATACCGTATTTATAAATAAAATGTGTAGCTTGCACTGTCAACGCTGGGATTATGCGGATTTTTCATGCTGCAACTGCGTTGAGTAACGGTACTAATAACAACGCTGATAACCGCTATACTTTTTAGCCACGTTTGGCGGATGCCCTGGCAATGGCATTAAAACAATCACACTTTTCTGTGACTGGCGTTACAATCGATCTCAGTCACAATTCTCAAAATCAGAAGAGTATTGCTAATGAAAAACATCAATCCAACGCAGACCTCAGCCTGGCAGGCACTACAAAAACACTTTGAAGAAATGAAAGACGTTACTATCGCGGATCTTTTCGCGAAAGATAGCGATCGTTTCACTAAGTTTTCCGCGACGTTTGACGATTTGATGCTGGTGGATTTCTCCAAAAACCGCATCACTGAAGAGACGCTGGCTAAACTGCAGGATCTGGCGAAAGAAACCGATTTGGCGGGCGCCATCAAGTCCATGTTCTCCGGTGAGAAAATCAACCGCACTGAAGACCGTGCCGTGCTGCACGTGGCGCTGCGCAACCGTAGCAATACGCCTATCATCGTTGACGGCAAAGATGTCATGCCGGAAGTGAATGCTGTGCTGGAGAAGATGAAATCCTTCTCTGAAGCGATCATCTCCGGAAGCTGGAAAGGCTATACCGGTAAAGCCATCACTGATGTAGTAAACATCGGTATCGGCGGTTCTGACCTCGGCCCGTTCATGGTGACCGAAGCGCTGCGTCCGTACAAAAATCACCTGAACATGCACTTTGTGTCTAACGTCGATGGTACGCACATTGCCGAAGTGCTGAAGAAAGTGAACCCGGAAACCACGCTGTTCCTGGTCGCTTCCAAAACCTTCACCACCCAGGAAACCATGACCAACGCCCACAGCGCGCGCGACTGGTTCCTGGCGACCGCAGGCGACAACAAGCACGTTGCCAAACACTTCGCTGCGCTCTCCACTAACGGTAAAGCGGTTGGCGAGTTCGGTATTGATACTGCCAATATGTTCGAGTTCTGGGACTGGGTAGGCGGTCGTTACTCCCTGTGGTCTGCAATCGGTCTGTCCATCATCCTGTCCGTAGGCTTCGACAACTTTGTTGAGCTGCTCTCCGGCGCGCATGCGATGGACAAACACTTCTCCACCACTCCGGCTGAGAAAAACCTGCCGGTGCTGCTGGCGCTGATCGGTATCTGGTACAACAACTTCTTCGGTGCCGAAACCGAAGCGATTCTGCCGTATGACCAGTATATGCACCGTTTCGCGGCTTACTTCCAGCAGGGCAACATGGAATCCAACGGTAAATACGTTGACCGTAACGGCAATGCGGTGGATTACCAGACTGGCCCAATCATCTGGGGTGAGCCGGGTACTAACGGCCAGCATGCGTTCTACCAGCTGATCCACCAGGGCACCAAAATGGTTCCATGCGATTTCATCGCGCCGGCCATCACCCACAACCCGCTGTCGGATCACCATCCGAAACTGCTGTCTAACTTCTTCGCGCAAACCGAAGCGCTGGCATTCGGTAAATCTCGTGAAGTGGTTGAGCAGGAATACCGCGACCAGGGTAAAGATCCGGCAACGTTGGACCACGTTGTGCCGTTCAAAGTGTTCGAAGGTAACCGCCCAACGAACTCCATCCTGCTGCGCGAAATCACGCCGTTCAGCCTGGGTGCGCTGATTGCACTGTACGAACATAAAATCTTCACTCAGGGCGCTATCCTGAATATCTTCACCTTTGACCAGTGGGGCGTTGAGCTGGGCAAACAGCTGGCGAACCGCATTCTGCCAGAGCTGAAAGATGGTTCAGAAGTGAGCAGCCACGACAGTTCTACCAACGGTTTGATTAACCGTTATAAGTCCTGGCGTGCCTGATAGCACACACTTGTAGGCCGGATAAGGCGTTTAGCCGCATCCGGCATTAATGAAATAAAAAGCCGATATTAATATCGGCTTTTTTGTAAGAATGCTCCAGGATATCTACGTTTTAACTTCATACCTTAATTGAGCTTAATCCTAAAATAATTTTCTTAATGTTATTCAATTTCTTATTTTTTCGGATTTACCGGATATTGCATTTTAATTTTTATATTTTAATTTATTGATTTAGTTGTCTTTATTGTATTTTTAATCATTTTTCCTTTCGTTATCTAATTATCCTAAATTCCCGCGTGGCGTAATTTGCACACTTTGGTTTGTGTATACTCGATCTCGCCCGAAATTCTTTTGGGTAAATCTCCATTCATACAATGAAGGGAATTTTTAATGAAAAAAGTTCTGTATGGCCTGTGGGCTATATCTGCGCTTGCGGCGACTTCTGTCTATGCTGCCCCCGTTCAGGTGGGTGAGGCGGCAGGGTCGGCTGCCGCGTCGGTTTCGGCAGGAAGTTCCTCCGCAACCAGCGTGAGCACCGTAAGTTCTGCAGTGGGGGTCGCCCTGGCGGCGACCGGTGGTGGCGATGGTTCTAATACCGGAACCACAACCACCACAACCACCAGTACCCAGTAATAAAGGTACGTTTAATTCTAACCACACTTCGGTGTGGTTATTTTGAATTGCCAAAAGTCTGTGGGATTTGTAGGCCGGGTAAGCGTTGCGCCACCCGGCAATAATGCGGAGAAACGTCGTGAAGCGACCAGCGCTCATAATGGTTTGCCTGTTACTGCAGGCGTGCTCAGCCACCACCGAAGGGTTGGGGCATTCGCTGTGGGATAGCGTGTTTGGTACTCCCGGCGTACAGATGACGGACGATGAAATCCAAAATATGCCCTACGCCAGCCAGTATATGCAGCTAAACGGCGGCCCCCAGCTGTTTGTGGTACTCGCGTTTGCGGAAAACGGACAGCAGAAATGGGTGACTCAGGATCGGGCTATTCTCGTCACGCAGCATGGGCGCATTGTGAAAACGCATCTCGGTGGGGACAACCTAATCGAGGTGAATAATCTGGCGGCAGACCCACTCATCAAACCCAATCAGATAGTCGATGGCGTAACGTGGACCCGCACAATGGGCTGGACTGCACATCAGCAGGTACGCTATGCCACCGCGCGCTCGGTTTTCAAATGGGATGGCGCAGACACCATCAAGGTCGGCAGCGATGACACGCCGGTACGGATCCTCGATGAAGAGGTAACCACCGATCAAACGCGCTGGCATAACCGCTACTGGATCGACAGTGAAGGGCAGATTCGCCAGTCGGAACAGTATCTTGGCGCGCATTACTTCCCGGTGAAAACCACGCTGATTAAGGCGGCAAAATCATGATCAAACGAGCCGTTATGGCGCTGCTGTTGAGCCTGAGCGCAGCGTCTGTTTTTGCTGCGGGCAGCGTTAAGGTCTTTACCTCCGCCAGCGAAGAGCCAAAAACGCTGACCGGGGCCGAACATCTGCTCGACCTGGTCGGACAGCCGCTGTTGAGCAATAGCTGGTGGCCAGGTGCGGTTATCAGCGAAGAGCGGGCAACGACGGAGGCGGGACGTCAGCAGCAGGCATTACTGGCTCGCCTGGCGACGCTGGTCGCTGAAGAAAGCGGTGACGATGCTGCCGCTATCAACGCATTACGCCAGCAAATTCAGGCGTTGAAGGTGACCGGCAGGCAGATGATTAATCTTGACCCGGATGTTGTGCGCGTCAGCGAGCGAGGCAACCCGCCGTTGCAGGGCAATTACACGCTGTGGGTCGGAGCGCAGCCAACGCATATCACGCTGTTTGGCCTGCTAAGCCATCCGGGTAAACAACCGTTTATGCCCGGGCGTGATGTTGCCAGTTATCTCGATGGGCAAAGTCGGCTCAGCGGCGCGGATCGTAGCTTCGCCTGGGTTATCTATCCCGACGGGCGCACGCAAAAAGTACCGGTCGCTTACTGGAACAAACGTCACGTTGAGCCGATGCCCGGCAGCATCATTTATGTCGGACTCTCTGATGCTGTCTGGAGCAGCACCCCGGATGAAATTAATGCCGACATTCTTCGCACCCTGACCCAGCGGATACCCGAATAATGAGAAAAACTTACCTGCTCAGCGTATTGGCGCTGGGCGTAAGCGTTGCCTGCCATGGTGAAACCTGGCCCGCGCCCATTGGACCTTCGCAGTCCGATTTTGGCGGCGTGGGGCTGCTGCAAACCCCAACCGCACGCATGGCGCGCGAGGGCGAAATGAGCCTCAATTACCGCGATAACGATCAGTACCGCTACTACTCTGCGTCGGTGCAGCTCTTCCCGTGGCTGGAAACCACGCTGCGCTATACCGATGTGCGTACCAAAAAATACAGTAGCGTGGAGTCGTTTTCTGGCGATCAGACTTACAAGGATAAAGCTTTTGATCTCAAACTGCGGCTGTGGGAAGAGAGTTACTGGATGCCACAGGTGGCGGTTGGCGCACGAGATATTGGCGGAACTGGCCTGTTCGATGCGGAGTATATTGTGGCGAATAAAGCCTGGGGGCCGTTTGATTTCTCGCTTGGTCTGGGTTGGGGATATCTCGGGACCAGCGGCAACGTCAGCAATCCGTTTTGCTCATACAGCGATAAATTCTGCTATCGCGATAACAGCTACAAGCAGGCCGGTTCTATTGACGGCAGCCAGATGTTCCACGGCCCGGCATCGCTGTTTGGCGGCGTCGAGTATCAGACACCCTGGCAGCCGTTGCGTCTGAAACTGGAGTATGAGGGAAACAATTACCAGCAGGATTTTGCGGGCAAGCTGGATCAGAAGAGCAAGTTTAACGTCGGCGCTATTTATCGCGCCACCGATTGGGCCGACGTTAACCTCAGCTATGAGCGCGGGAACACCTTTATGTTTGGGGTCACGCTGCGGACTAACTTCAACGATCTGCGGCCAAACTATAACGACAACGCCCGCCCGAAATATCAGCCACAGCCGCAGGATGCCATCCTGCAACACTCGGTGGTGGCGAATCAGTTAACGCTGCTGAAATATAACGCCGGACTGGCCGATCCTAAAATTCAGGTGCAGGGCGATACGCTGTATGTGACCGGTGAACAGGTGAAATATCGTGATTCGCGCGAAGGGATCGAACGTGCCAACCGGATCGTGATGAACGATCTTCCCGACGGGATCCGCACGATCCGTATTACGGAAAAACGTCTTAACTTACCGCAGGTGACGACCGAAACGGAGGTTTCCAGCCTCAAGCGTCATCTGGAAGGCGAACCGTTGGGCCATGAAACCCAGCTGGCGCAAAAACGCGTTGAGCCTGTGGTGCCGAAAACGACCGAGCAGGGCTGGTATATCGATAAGTCACGCTTCGATTTCCACATCGATCCGGTGCTTAACCAGTCAGTGGGCGGCCCGGAAAACTTCTATATGTATCAGTTGGGCGTGATGGGAACGGCGGATTGGTGGGTTACCGATCACCTGCTGACCACCGGAAGTTTGTTCGCCAACCTCGCCAATAACTATGACAAATTTAACTACACCAACCCGCCGCAGGATTCGCATTTGCCACGAGTGCGTACCCATGTGCGCGAGTATGTGCAAAACGATGTCTACGTGAATAACCTGCAGGCCAACTACTTCCAGTCACTCGGAAACGGGTTCTACGGACAGGTTTACGGTGGCTATCTGGAAACCATGTACGGCGGAGCGGGGGCGGAAGTGCTGTATCGTCCGCTGGACAGCAACTGGGCGTTGGGTGTTGATGCCAACTACGTGAAACAGCGTGACTGGCGTAGCGCGCAGGATATGATGAAATTCACCGACTACAGCGTGAAGACCGGGCATTTGACGGCGTACTGGAATCCGTCATTCGCTCAGGATGTACTGGTAAAAGCCAGCGTGGGCCAGTATCTGGCGGGAGATAAGGGCGGAACGCTGGAAGTGGCGAAGCGCTTTGACAGCGGCGTTGTGGTCGGCGGCTATGCGACCATCACCGACGCCTCGCCGGATGAGTACGGAGAGGGTGATTTTACCAAAGGGGTGTACGTATCCGTGCCGCTGGATCTGTTCTCGTCTGGCCCGACCCGCAGCCGTGCGGCGATTGGCTGGACGCCGTTAACGCGTGATGGCGGCCAGCAGCTTGGACGTAAGTTTGGTCTGTACGACATGACCAGCGACAGAAGTGAGAACTTCCGGTAATACGCGATCGCCTGGTGCGCAGAGCTTACCGGGCCGTAGGCCGGATAAGGCAAAGCCGCCATCCGGCAAGGACCTTCTGGAGAACAAAAAATAAACAAAAAATGTAGATCTCTGTCACATTTTTGCGTTATACAGGAACCTCGCCACTGAGTAAGAGGTGCTGTTATGACGTCGCTATCTCGTCCGCGCGTGGAGTTTATCTCCACCATCTTACAGACCGTGTTGAATCTGGGGCTGCTGACTCTGGGCCTGATCCTGGTTGTATTCCTCGGGAAAGAAACGCTGCATCTGGCGGATGTGCTGTTCGCGCCGGAACAAACAAGCAAGTATGAGCTGGTGGAAGGGCTGGTGGTTTACTTCCTCTACTTTGAATTTATCGCGCTGATTGTGAAGTACTTTCAGTCAGGGTTTCACTTTCCGTTGCGCTATTTTGTCTATATTGGGATCACCGCGATTGTGCGGTTGATCATCGTCGATCATAAAGCACCGATGGATGTACTGATCTATTCCGCGGCGATCCTGCTGCTGGTGATCACCCTGTGGCTGTGTAATTCCAAACGGCTGAAGCGAGAGTAAAAGACAACACGCCGCAATCGGACCGCGGCGTGTTGCAGGTCAGGATTACTGCGCAGAGGCAGGCTGGGTTTTCTCTGCGGCGGGTTCCCACAGTTCTTCAAGTTCTTCCAGCGTTTTGCCTTTGGTTTCCGGTACAAACTTCCACATAAACAGCGCCGCCAGAATACCCATACAACCGTAAATCCAGTAGGAGAAACCGTTGTGGAAATGGGAAACCAGCCACGAATTTTTGTCCATCATCGGGAAGGTCCAGGAGACGAAGTAGTTCGCCAGCCATTGAGCGGCAACGGCAATGGCGAGCGCTTTGCCACGAATCGCATTGGGGAAGATTTCTGCCAGCAACACCCAGCAAACCGGTCCCCAGGACATGGCGAATGCGGCGACGTAAAACAGCATCGACAGCAGAGCAACCAGCCCGGAAGCCTGGGTATAAAACGCGGTACCGAGGCTGAACATACCGATGGCCATGCCCAGAGCGCCAATAATCTGCAGCGGTTTTCGACCAAATTTATCCACCGTCATGATCGCCAGCACGGTGAAGCTCAGGTTGATCACGCCAACAATGATGGTCTGTAACAGCGCCACATCGGTGCTGGCTCCCAGCGTTTTAAACACCTCCGGGGCGTAGTAGAGCACGACGTTAATACCGACGAATTGCTGGAAGATGGACAGCATTACGCCGATGACGATAACGCCTGCGCCAAACATCAGCAGGCGGCCGCCGGTTTTACGACCATGTTCCAGAGACTGATTGATCTCCTGCATGGCCTGGGTGGCGAGGGCGCTGCCCATAATTTTGCGCAGAATACCTTCCGCCTGCTCGTGTCTGCCACGTGCCATCAGCCAGCGCGGGCTTTCTGGTACGGTGTACAGCAGCAGTAAAAACAGCAGGGCGGGAATACTTTCGGACGCAAACATATAGCGCCAGCCATCGGTATTCAGCCAGTTGGCGTCGCCTGAACGTGCGATAAAATAGTTAACGCAATACACTAACAGTTGACCAAAAATAATGGCGAACTGGTTAAATGACACCAGTTTCCCGCGAATGTGTGCGGGCGCCAGTTCTGCAATATACATTGGTGAGAGCATTGAAGCTAAACCTACGCCAATACCCCCAATGATACGATAAATAACAAATTCGGGAACGTATCCGGCTAAATAAACGGGTACGGCGTTATCTGGGTTAATAGTCGTAAAACCTAATTCTGGCCAGGCGGAACCAATACCGGAAATAAAGAACAGCAGAGCCGCGATTTTCAGCGAGTCCCGGCGGCCAAACCGGTTACTACAATAGCCGCCCAGGGCACCGCCGATGATGCAGCCTATCAACGCACTGGCGACGCAAAAGCCCAACAGCGAGTTGGCGGCGGATTCACTTAAATGTTGTGGGGCGACAAACACGGTATTCAGGGATTCTACCGTTCCGGATATGACCGCAGTGTCGTAGCCGAATAATAGCCCTCCTAACGTTGCCACTAATGTAATCGAAAAAATATAACTGGAATTATATTGAGAGTTCATTCAGACCTGCCTTAGAGGATACAGCTCTTTTGATCAGTGCTGTGATGTTGAATTTAACAGGCAGGGAAGACAATTATCATTTTTTACATTGCAATTACGTTTTGTCTTTTCTGTGATCTTAATTCTGTTTGATTTATCTATATTCAGACAGGAAATAGAATTGCAGTGATGGAGAGCACGAAAGGAAATAATCGTAACAGTGATGCAAAATAACATAAAAAAAGGGCGCTCCGTAGAGCGCCGAATAACAGTCACAGGTTGGGATAACATAAGTTGAGGGTTGCAGTGGCATTGCCCGTTGCCGGGCAGGTACTTCGGTAAAACTTAACCTTTCACACCACCCGCGGTCAGACCGTTGACTAGCCAGCGCTGCGCCAGCAAGAACACCAGAGTGATCGGAATGGCTGAAAGTACAGCCGCGGCGGCAAAGTCGCCCCACAAATAGTTCTGTGGGTTGAGGTACTGCTGCATACCTACCGCAAGGGTATAGCTGTTCACATCACGCAGCAGCAGTGACGCGACCGGTACTTCGGTAATAGCGGCAATGAAAGACAGAATAAACACGACCGCCAGAATCGGAACGGAAAGCGGCAGTAGCACCAGGCGGAATGCCTGCCACGGCGTAGCGCCATCCAGCGCGGCCGCTTCTTCCAGTGAACCGTCTATAGTTTCGAAATAGCCCTTTATCGTCCAAACATGCAGCGCAATACCGCCGAGGTAGGCGAAGATCACGCCGCCGTGCGTGTTCAGGCCGATAAACGGAATGTACTGGCCCAGGCGATCAAACAAAGCATACAACGCGACCAGAGACAGCACCGCCGGGAACATCTGGAAAATCAGCATCCCTTTCAGCAGGGTTGCTTTGCCCGGGAAACGCATACGAGCAAAGGCGTAAGCACAGGTAGTGGAAAGCGTCACGATACCGATCGCGGTAATGCTGGCCACTTTCACCGAGTTCCACAGCCATAACAGTACCGGGAACGGCGGTGGCGTCACACGGCCATCCGCGTGTTCAACGCTAAAGCCCAGCGCCAGTTTCCAGTGTTCCCAGGAGATGTTTTCCGGGATCAGGCTGCCGGTGGCAAAGTTACCTTCGCGCAGCGAGATAGCGATAACCATCAGCAGCGGGAACATGATCGCCGCGATAAAAATCAGCAGCCCTAAGTGCGTTGCGAATAAACGTAACTTTTGTGATTTCGGTTGGACCATAGCCATTGTCGTTATCTCCCCTAATCAAACTTCATACGTGTGGCTTTCAGGTTCACAATCGCCAGCGCACCAACCAGCAGGAAGATCAGCGTGGCAATCGCCGCCGCCAGACCGAAGTCCTGACCACCGCCGCCTTCAAAGGCGATACGGTAGGTGTAGCTCACCAGCAGGTCGGTATAACCGGCTGGTGTGGTGGTACCAAGACGGTCCGGACCACCGTTGGTCAACAGCTGAATCAGCACGAAGTTGTTAAAGTTAAAGGCGAAGCTGGCGATCATCAGCGGCGTCAGCGGCTTAATCAACAGCGGTAGCGTTATCTTAAAGAAGTTCTGGAACGGACCTGCGCCATCCATCGCTGAGGCTTCATACAGGTCGTCAGGAATCGCTTTCAGCAGACCCATGCACAGGATCATCATGTATGGATAACCGAGCCAGGTGTTGACGATAATAATCATCGAACGCGCGGTGGTTGGATCGCTGAACCAGGCCGGTTTGATGCCAAACAGCGCGCTCAGCATCATGTTGATTTCACCAAAGCTCTGGTTGAATAAGCCCTTGAAAATCAGAATCGAGATAAACGACGGTACGGCATACGGAAGAATCAGCAGGACGCGGTAAATCGCTTTGCCTTTGAGAGACTCCCACTGTACGAGACAGGCCAGCACCATGCCCACGGCAACGGTCAAAATAACGGTCAGTACCGAGAAGACCACCGTCCAGACGAAGATGGCGAAGAACGGTTTCTGGATGCCTTCGTCGGTAAACACGCGGGTGAAGTTATCCCAGCCGATGGCAACGGTGTAGCCCGGGCTGAGTTTTTCGCTACCCCAGCTACCGTCAGCGTTAATCGCCTGATAATAACCAATATCGTTGTTGGCGCGGTATTTTACGCCGCTCTGGCTGTTGGTGAGTGTGCCGTCTTCAGCGAGCGTATAAAGTGGCTGCGTGCCGGAAAACTGGCGCAGCGAACTCATGGTAACTTTGCTTTCATCCGGCAGGATGGCGGTCAATTGGGTAAGCGCCTGGCGATTCTGCGTGATGATACGCAGTGTTGCACGTTCGCCTGCCGGCAGCGCCTCGGCTTCTTTCAGTTGCAGTTTCTGCTCGCCGCCAAATTTAAAAGCGTCAGAAAGGTAATTCTTGCCGGTTTCACCGTCGGTGAGGGCCAGTTGCCACTCATCACCCGCCGGATACAGGCCAAAGTTGTAGGTTTTCCCAGCCTGATACGAACGATCCATCAGGACTTCCTGAGCGCGTTCAAAGGTCAGCTGGTTGGTACTGCTGTAGTTGGTAAAGGCAATGGCGATCGTACAAATCAGCGGAAACAGGACAAACAGCCCCATACCGGCAACGCCCGGGTAAACATAGCGCCAGGCATAGGCTTTACGGTTAGCGAAAATATACAGGCCAGCAGAGCTTAAAATCAGCGTCATGATGGCAAACAGGTACTCCCCCTGAGCGTACATCAAAACAACAAGGTAACCGACCAGCAGCCCAAGCAGACCCATCACTGACCATTTCAGCGTGTCGCTTTGCCACCAGTGTTTCTTTTTAATGACATCCATGGGGATCTTCCTCTACAACATTGAACATCTGTCGGCAAAAGTGCCTGATGGCGCTGCGCTTATCAGGCCTACGGTGAGTTGTAGGCCGGATAAGGCATTTATGCCGCCATCCGGCACGTGTGCTACAGCACTACTTGGTGATACGACCCTGCGCGTCTTTCAGTGCGGCATCGACGGTCTGACGGCCGCTGGCTGCATTGATCACTGCGGTACGAACGGCATACCAGAATGCGGACATCTGTGGGATGTTCGGCATGATTTCGCCTTTCTGGGCGTTATCCATAGTGGCGGCGATACGTGGGTCTTTCGCTAACTGATCCTGGAAGGATTTCAGCGCAACGGCGCCCAGCGGTTTGTCCTTGTTCACTTCATCCAGACCCTGATCGGTCAGCAGGTAGTTTTCGAGGAACTCTTTCGCCAGTTCTTTGTTCGGGCTGGCGGCGTTGATACCGGCGCTCAGAACGCCAACAAACGGTTTAGACGCTTTGCCTTTGAAGGTTGGCAGCAGCGTGACGCCGTAGTTGATTTTACTCTTATCGATGTTGGACCACGCCCACGGACCGTTGATGGTCATCGCGGTATCGCCTTTGTTAAAGGCCGCTTCGGCGATGGAGTAATCAGTATCCGCGTTCATGTGTTTGTTCTTGATCAGATCAACCAGGAAGGTCAGACCCGCTTTCGCGCCAGCGTTATCCACGCCCACGTCTTTCACATCGTACTTACCGTTCTCAAACTTGAACGCGTAACCACCGTCGGCGGCAATCAGCGGCCAGGTGAAGTACGGTTCTTGCAGGTTAAACATCAGCGCGGATTTACCTTTCGCCTTCAGCTCTTTATCCAGTGCAGGAATTTCTTCCCAGGTTTTCGGTGGATTTGGAACGAGGTCTTTGTTGTAAATCAGCGACAGCGCTTCAACCGCGATCGGGTAGGCAATCAGTTTGCCGTTATAGCGTACGGCATCCCAGGTGAACGGATAGAGCTTGTCCTGGAAGGCTTTGTCAGGTGTGATTTCAGCCAGCAGGCCAGACTGAGCGTAGCCGCCAAAACGGTCATGTGCCCAGAAGATGATGTCCGGACCGTCGCCGGTCGCGGCAACCTGCGGGAATTTCTCTTCCAGTTTGTCAGGGTGCTCAATAGTGACTTTGATCCCGGTGTCTTTCTCGAATTTTTTGCCCACTTCAGCGAGGCCGTTATAGCCTTTGTCGCCGTTAATCCAGATAACCAGCTTACCTTCTTCAATCTTGGCGAGAGCCGAGGCGGAAAACATCATCGTCGTTAATGCAGACAATGCGAGGATGCGTGCGCCAGTTTTGATTTTCATAGTTCCCATCCTGTTTGGTGATTTTGCAGAGGTGGCTTAACGGTTACTAGTTTCTTTATACGACAACCTCTTTCCATCCTCCTTACCCCTACGCCCCACCCGCTCTTTATGTGATCTGTGTTACATAAATGTGAGTATTGCGTACTGGCGCACATAAAAACCCACCGATTTTTGCAGGCTGCATCACGAAATTCCTCTGAGGCTGGTGGCCCGGGTCTCAGACGCTGCTCTCTCATCCTCCCGCCTCCTCCCCCATAAAAAAGCCGGGGGGTGGAGGATTCACGCAGTCAAGGGATCGCGCATAGTCAGCCCATCATGAATGTTGCTGTCGATGACAGGTTGTAACGAAGGGAGAAGGGCATGGCGAGCGTACAGCTACGAAATGTAACGAAAGCCTGGGGTGACGTGGTGGTATCGAAAGATATCAATCTCGACATTCACGAAGGGGAATTCGTGGTGTTTGTCGGACCGTCAGGCTGCGGTAAGTCGACCTTGCTGCGTATGATCGCCGGACTTGAAACCATCACCAGTGGTGACCTGTTTATCGGGGAGACCCGGATGAACGACATTCCGCCCGCCGAACGTGGTGTAGGCATGGTCTTTCAGTCCTACGCGTTGTATCCCCATTTGTCCGTCGCGGAAAACATGTCGTTCGGCCTCAAACTGGCCGGAGCGAAAAAAGAGGTGATGAACCAGCGCGTGAACCAGGTTGCGGAAGTTCTGCAACTGGCACACCTGCTGGAGCGTAAACCAAAAGCGCTTTCCGGCGGACAACGTCAGCGTGTGGCGATTGGCCGTACGCTGGTCGCCGAACCGCGCGTATTCCTGCTGGACGAACCACTGTCGAACCTCGATGCCGCTCTGCGCGTGCAGATGCGTATTGAAATCTCCCGCCTGCATAAACGTCTTGGCCGCACGATGATTTACGTTACCCACGATCAGGTCGAAGCGATGACGCTGGCCGACAAAATTGTGGTGCTGGATGCCGGTCGCGTAGCGCAGGTTGGTAAGCCTCTGGAACTGTATCACTACCCGGCTGACCGCTTTGTGGCGGGCTTCATTGGTTCACCGAAGATGAACTTCCTGCCGGTGAAAGTCACGGCAACGGCTATCGATCAGGTGCAGGTTGAACTGCCCAACCGCCAGCAAATATGGCTCCCGGTAGACAGCCATGCGGTACAGGTTGGCGCCAACATGTCTTTAGGTATCCGCCCGGAACATCTGCTGCCCAGCGATATCGCCGATGTCACCCTCGAAGGTGAAGTGCAGGTGGTCGAGCAGCTTGGTCACGAAACACAAATTCATATCCAGATCCCCGCCATCCGTCAAAACCTGGTTTACCGCCAGAACGACGTGGTGTTGGTAGAAGAGGGTGCCACATTCGCTATCGGCCTGCCGCCAGAGCGTTGCCATCTGTTCCGTGAGGATGGCACTGCATGTCGTCGGTTGCACAAAGAGCCGGGCGTTTAAGGTCCCCATAAAAAAACGAAACGCAAAACCATTCGCAGTTTTAGAAGGTGGCAGCGTTTAAAGAAAAGCAATGATCTCAGGAGATAGAACGATGATTACTCTGCGCAAACTCCCTCTGGCGGTTGCTGTAGCAGCAGGCATTATGTCTGTTCAGGCAATGGCTGTGGATTTCCATGGTTATGCTCGTTCCGGCATTGGCTGGACAGGTAGCGGCGGTGAACAACAGTGTTTCCAGGCAACTGGTGCCCAAAGTAAATACCGTCTTGGTAACGAATGTGAAACCTATGCGGAAATCAAATTAGGTCAGGAAGTGTGGAAAGAGGGCGATAAGAGCTTCTACTTCGACACCAACGTTGCCTACTCCGTTGCACAGCAGAATGACTGGGAAGCGACCGATCCTGCTTTCCGCGAAGCCAACGTGCAGGGTAAAAACCTGATTGAATGGCTGCCGGGTTCCACCATCTGGGCCGGTAAACGTTTCTATCAGCGTCATGACGTCCACATGATCGACTTCTACTACTGGGATATTTCAGGTCCTGGTGCGGGTCTGGAAAACATCGATGTAGGCTTCGGTAAACTGTCTCTGGCTGCAACCCGTTCTTCTGAAGCGGGCGGTTCTTCCTCCTTCGCCAGCAACAGCATTTATGATTACACCACCCGTACCGCGAACGACGTATTTGACGTTCGTTTAGCGCAGATGGAAATTAACCCAGGCGGTACGCTGGAACTGGGCGTTGACTACGGTCGTGCAAACCCGCGCGATGATTATCGCCTGGTTGACGGCGCATCTAAAGATGGCTGGATGTTCACCGCTGAACACACCCAAAGCATGCTGAAAGGCTACAACAAGTTTGTGGTTCAGTACGCTACCGACTCCATGACCTCTCAGGGTAAAGGTTTGTCTCAGGGCTCTGGCGTGGGCATTGATAGCAACTCCAACTTTGCTTACGACATTAACAACAACGGCAGCCTGCTGCGTATCCTCGACCACGGCGCAATCTCTCTGGGCGATCGTTGGGACCTGATGTACGTCGGTATGTACCAGGATATCGACTGGGATAACAACAACGGCACTAAGTGGTGGACCGTGGGCGTTCGTCCAATGTTCAAATGGACGCCAATCATGAGCACCTTGTTGGAAGTGGGCTACGACAACGTCAAATCCCAGGAAACTGGCGATACCAACAACCAGTATAAAATTACTCTGGCACAACAGTGGCAGGCTGGCGACAGCATCTGGTCTCGTCCGGCTATCCGCGTCTTCGCAACCTATGCTAAGTGGGATGAGAAGTGGGGCTACGACTACAACGGTAACCCATCTAATAACGCGAACTTCGGTAAAGCAGTTAAAGACGGCTTTAACGGCGGCTCCTTTGGCCGTGGCGACAGCGATGAATGGACCTTCGGTGCCCAGATGGAAATCTGGTGGTAATCCAGCACTAACCTGACGTAAAGACCGAAAGAGGGGCGCGAGCCCCTCTTGATTACGGTTTAGCGCGCTATTGCCTGGCCACCGCTGAACCCATGCTATCTGAGGTGATAACAATGAAAATGAAGAAAAGTCTCGTTGCCCTTTGTTTATCTGCAGGGTTATTTGCCAGCGCGCCTGGCATCAGCCTGGCCGATGTAAATATTGTTCCGCAGAACACCACCGCGGCGCCTGCTATTCCCACTGCAGCGTTGCAACAGTTAACCTGGACGCCAGTTGATCAATCGAAAACCCAATCAACCTCGTTGGCGACAGCGGGACAGCGTCTGGACATTGCCGGTATTAGCGGCCCGGTTGCCGCCTACAGCGTACCGGCCAACATTGGTGAACTGACCCTGACACTGAGCAGTGAAGTTAACAAACAAACCAGCGTATTCGCGCCAAACGTCTTAATTCTTGATCAGAACATGACGCCATCTGCGTTCTTCCCTAGCAGTTACTTTATCTACCAGGCACCGGGTGTGATGAGTGCCGATCGTCTGGAAGGGGTGATGCGCCTGACGCCAGCGCTGGGACAGCAAAAACTGTATGTTCTGGTCTTTACTACTGATAAAGATCTCCAGCAGACCACAACCCTGCTTGACCCGGCAAAAGCCTATGCCAAGGGGGTAGGTAACGCTGTTCCGGATATTCCGGACCCGATTGCCCGCCACACCACCGACGGTCTGCTGCATCTGAAAGTTAAAACCAGCTCCTCCTCCAGCGTGCTGGTCGGGCCGCTGTTTGGTTCTTCCGGCCCAGGTCCTGTTACGGTTGGCAATACCGCAGCACCTGCGGTGGCCTACGCGGCTCCGGCGGCAGCCGTTGCTGCTCCGGCACCACAACCCGTGAAGAAAAGCGAGCCAATGTTGAACGACACGGAAAGCTATTTTAATCAGGCGATTAAGGATGCAGTTGCAAAAGGCGATGTTGATAAAGCGCTGAAGCTGCTTGATGAAGCGGAACGTCTGGGATCCAAATCTGCCCGATCCACCTTTATCAGCAGTGTAAAAGGCAAGGGGTAAACATCTCCCCACATTGTTGATTTTGCAACAACTGGTGCGTCTCCTGGCGCACCTTTTTTTATCCTTCGGTGCTAATTGTTACACTTATGTTGCCCTACCGATCACTTAATCGTGTTTGCTCACCCCGTAATGCCTTTTCTGCGATACAATGCCTTCAGGTTATAAATCGGAGAGTAAGGCATGCCACACCCTGCGTTAACGCAACTGCGTGCGCTGCGTTATTTTGATGCGATCCCAGCGCTGGACGCCCAACTGCTCGACTGGTTGTTACTGGAAGATTCCATGACCAAACGTTTTGAGCAGCAGGGGAAAAAGGTCACCGTAACGTTGATTCGCGAAGAATTCGTTGGGCAAAATGAGGTGGCTGAAGAACTGACGCTGCTGCCTAAAGAGTCTCGTTATTGGTTACGTGAAATCCTGTTATGCGCGGATGGTGAACCCTGGCTTGCCGGACGGACTGTGGTGCCTGAATCAACCTTGTGCGGCCCTGAACTGGCCTTACAGAACCTTGGGAAAACCCCGCTCGGACGCTACCTGTTTACGTCATCGACATTGACCCGAGATTTTATTGAGATTGGCCGCGATGCAGCGCTGTGGGGGCGTCGTTCCCGCCTGCGGCTGAGCGGTAAGCCACTGATGCTTACCGAGCTTTTTCTGCCTGCGTCGCCGTTGTACTGAGAGGAAGATAAAGATGGAGTGGAGTCTGACGCAGAATAAGCTGCTGGCGTTTCACCGCTTGATGCGTACGGATAAGCCAATCGGCGCCTTACTGCTGCTCTGGCCTACGCTGTGGGCACTGTGGGTGGCGACCCCAGGCATGCCGCAACTGTGGATCCTGGCGGTTTTTGTCGCTGGCGTTTGGTTAATGCGCGCCGCCGGATGCGTGGTGAATGATTATGCCGACAGGAAATTTGACGGGCACGTCAAACGCACCGCGAATAGACCGCTGCCGAGCGGGGCTGTCACCGAGAAAGAAGCCCGAACGCTGTTTGTGGTACTGGTGCTGCTGGCCTTCCTGCTGGTTTTGACCCTCAACACGATGACCATTTTGTTATCCGTTGCGGCATTAGCATTAGCGTGGGTTTACCCGTTTATGAAGCGCTATACGCATCTGCCGCAGGTGGTGCTGGGGGCGGCGTTTGGCTGGTCGATCCCGATGGCGTTCGCCGCCGTGAGTGAGTCCGTACCGCTGAGCTGCTGGCTGATGTTCCTTGCGAATATTCTCTGGGCGGTGGCTTATGATACGCAGTACGCCATGGTTGACCGGGATGATGACCTGAAGATCGGCATTAAATCGACCGCGATCCTGTTCGGTCAGAACGACAAGCTGATTATTGGTATTTTGCAGGTAGGCGTGCTGGTGCTGATGGCGCTGGTGGGCTGGTTAAACGGGTTAGGACTGGGCTATTACTGGTCTCTGCTGGTGGCGGGCGCGCTGTTTGTCTATCAGCAGAAACTGATCGTCAACCGTGAACGTGATGCCTGCTTTAAAGCGTTTATGAACAATAACTACGTCGGTCTGGTGCTGTTCTTAGGCCTGGCAATGAGCTACTGGCATTTTTGATTTTGGCTTAGCCTGCAAAATAAAAAAACCGGTCATTTCTGAACTGCACCCAAAAAGTTGGACACCCAACGAAGTAAGGTGCAGTTTTTTATGAGCAAGTATTCTCTCAGCTTCAAGCTTGAGGTTGTGCAGCACTATCTTTCCGGGCTGGAAGGACAGGAGGCGACTGCAAAACGTTTTGGTATCGATCACAGTGCCGTTCGTAAATGGTCTGCTACCTGGAAGCTCCATGGCGAAGCCGGGCTTACAACCCGGCATTTCACCTATTCTCCTGCTTTTAAAGAGTCCGTTATCCTGCATATGCGTGAACACCAGCTGTCTGTTCGCGAAGTCTGTGCAAAATTCACTATCCCTGCCTTTTCCACTGTTAGTCAGTGGGAACGACTGTATGATGAAGGGGGATTAGAAGCCCTTACAGACAGTCGACGCAGGAAAAAAACGATGCCAGAACGCCCTGAGAATCACCCCGTCCCTCCTTTGCAGACCCCTCTTGCTCCGGATGAACGTGAGGAACTTGAACAACTGCGTGCTGAAGTGGCATATCTAAAAAAGCTGCAGGCCTTACTCAGGGAAAGAAGCACGTCAGGACGCGGGATAAAGCGCAGGTCGTGAATGAGTTAAGGCTGAAGTTCCCTCTTGCACGCTTATTAAAAGCTGCAGGGCTGGCAAGAAGCACGTTCTACTGGCAACTGGCCAACGGTAAAAAACCAGACAAATATGCCGATGATAAGCAGCATATTTTAACGCTGTTCCATAAACATAAAGGACGGTATGGATACAGGCGAATCACGCTGGCTGGCCGCCGGGAAGGAAGCTTACTGAACCATAAAACGGTTCAGAGGTTAATGAAGGTGTTAGATTTAACCTGTTGTATCAGAAGGAAGAAATATAACTCTTACAAAGGCCGGCATGGGAAAGTTGCGGGTAATGTACTGAACCGGCAGTTCAGTGTGGATAAACCCAACCAGAAGTGGGTAACAGATGTCACGGAATTTAAAATAAGCGGAGAAAAGCTGTATCTGTCCCCGGTTCTGGATCTGTATAACGGAGAAATAGTAGCGTATCAGATGGAGTCCCGTCCTCTTCTGTCGATGGTGGATAACATGCTGTCGAAGGCTATATCTGTACTGGGCAAAAACGAATACCCGCTGCTCCACTCAGATCAGGGCTGGCAATATCAGATGGCGCATTATCAGAACCGGCTAAAGGAGGCGGGTCTAAAACAGAGCATGTCAAGAAAGGGAAACTGTCATGACAATGCAGTGATGGAGAGCTTCTTCGGCACACTGAAATCTGAGTGTTTTTACCTCACGGAACACAAGAATATCAGCGAGTTGCGCATGGCTATCGATGACTACATCCACTATTACAACCATGAAAGAATAAAACAGAAACTGAAAGGCCTGAGTCCGGTAGAGTACCGAACCCAGGCCCAGATAACCGCTTAAAATAAACTGTCCAACATTATGGGGTCAGTTCA
>NZ_JAOWHQ010000047.1:0-55248 GCF_030332565.1 Citrobacter sp. Cpo109 | reverse complement strand
TATAAATGCCCCTTCGCCGTGGTAATAAATGCCTGATTATTAACTACCACCACTCTTTTTATTTCTTTTCCTTCAGGTCTATCTACCATATTCCCATCAGAATTTTTCTCTTGCCCCTGAGATGGGGACATATACGTTGCGACCTGCCACGTTTGTCCATAGTCTTTAGATATTGTGTATGCACCTGGCTCCCATCGCGGTATCAGAATATACTTATCTGACGAATGAATATATACTCCGGAAAATATCCGATACGTTGAATAAATGCCATTTACTAATTCTTTATGTATATTCCGCCTGATATCATGATACCAAAGCGCTCCCTCACAATTATAGCCTTTTAATTCCAGATATCGGTTATCATCATAGCGATAAATAATCTGTGAGGGTATTTTTTTTGTACAGGCAGTGATAGCGCATAGTAAAACCGCTCCGATTATTATTCCTACCGTATTTCTCAGTTTCATAATTTATCCTTAAACGTTAAGCGGCTTAGGCATATCCCATTGCAGATTGGGTGTCTCGGTATTGTATATTTCATTATGTCTGGCAGGTTGAATCGTTGTTGAATGGCAATATTCGTTAACCACGCCAAACGCTCCTGTTGGTAAAATATCATCTGGCCTATTCATGAAATTTTTAGTATGGTCTTCGTTCAACTTTCCAGTACTATAATAATCAATAGCTTCCTGAAAACCATTACGCTTCATACGCCAGTCTCCGCGCAGGAGTAGCTCGGTCCAGAATTCTCCGCAGCGGTGATCAAATGCCCTGCATATTCCCACCGCCAGATCGAAGGCCATCGCTTTCGCGGGGGCATCTTTCGACATAACAATAGAGGAATGCTGGCTGTAACCAACCTGCTCTGATTGCATCCATTCTTTTTGCAGCTCATCCGGCGTTTTTTCATAAATCAACTGAACGGTCTTATTGTATCCCCCGCCCAGAACAACGCCTTTGGTATAAGGCTTGCCATATTTTTTGGAGAATATCGCAAGTTCAGTGGGCGTTAATTCCTGGCCCGGCTGTAAAGAATCGAAACCTGCGCCGCTGAGATTTTTGAAATCTGTCTCAGTGCGCGCAATAACCGTGGCTTTTGCAGAAAATGAGATGTCCTGATCGGGTGAACCCGGCGCTATCGAATATTTATACTGACTTCCCGCGCCCTGTAACTGGTGTCTGAAGGTGACGGGGAGCTGCTCACCATTCACAACAACATCCGCAAATGTATATTGTCTGGTCGCCAGCGTATCCTGATCAAAACAACCTTTTTTTAACGCCGGCATTTCAAAAGGCACGCTCAGTGGGCTGCCGCCTATTTCCGGACCATTTTCACAGAAAACCCGCTGGCGCAGATTATCTATGCCGCTGGCAATGTTATGGGGGACTCCCCGCCAGCCCAATCCCTGGACGTTAAGTAATGAAACTACACTGTCATTGGGGCAAAAATAGTTATATACCTTGCCAAAGTTATTACGGGTATAAAGTTTATTCTTGCGCCATTGAGAATTGGTTTTACTCAGGCACAGCGCGCCTTCTAATTCATCGATCTCGGTTTGCGTGTGATATTCCCCCTTGCCATATTTGGCGTTGGACGCCATCAACTGGCAGAAATTGCGGAACGTCTGCTGCCGGGCGCGATCCGTCTGGTGGTGTCCGGGCGTCATACCTTCAGCAGCCGTTTTTTCCAGTGCGTAGGGAGAATGGTTGAGAATCACGCAATCGGCGGGATCGGCACCAGTTGCTTTGACCAGCATATTGGCCAGCATGGTGATTATCGTTCCCTGGGAGTGCGCAACAATATTAATGGGATCGAATTTTGTTGCCGGTTCTCTTCGAATCATCAGGATTAAATCAGCCAGCCGCTGCGCGGCAAAAAACTGATAAATACGGTGCGGGTTATCATAAATAGGGTGCGTAAAATCCCCACCATTCAGATGAAATGAAGCAAATCCTGCCGCACCGTTCGCCAGGCCGCCGGAGCCAGGGCCTAGCATATCCGGAATAGTGGTTGTCGCATTGGCAAAGGTACCACCGCCTTTGGCGTACACATCGTCCAGCACGTTGCCGAAATTATCATTCTGATATTTCAAGGTGGTTTGGGGAATATGCCCCAGCTTTTCCAGCTTTGTGTTGTCATCTTCCTGATAGGCGTTGTAAGGCAGTTTTGCGGCGTCTCCTGATTTTGCCCGTTCTTCGCGATAACGCCGCTGGTCTTCTATATACGTCGCATGATCGACGGGTTTATACCCCCAATAAAATGGAATTACCGGGCTGCGTCCGGGCATTTTTACATTCTGCTGCTCGCCATCGCCCATATCCATTTTGTACTGCTGCCATTCATGCGGATACATATCCGTGCGGCCCATACGTTCATTCAGGCCAGCGATAATACCCTGCTCCTGATTCTGATAGGCCTCGCCCACATCGTTGACGCCGTGCACAAGGATCACAATGCAGGGCATGGAATACTTAACGGGCACGTCGCAGACAGCCATTTTTCCGCCCGTTGATTTAGGCACGCCCTGTACACCTGTCGCCACCACCCGTGGATTAAAGGGACTGTTACTCATTTGGCAAAATCTCCATTTTCATTTCGTCCATTTCAGTCATATCCAATAACGGCGTCATTCCTTCATCGTCAGTGACGCCTTCAATGGTTTCGCCTGATGCCTTAGTCAGTCTGAATTTTGTCTTTTTCAGAACATCGTCTGGGTTGCCAGAGCCATGTAATTTAATGCGGCGATGAAACTGCTCCTCCTGAAAGACAGGGGTTTTATCTTTCGCCGACTCCGGTCCGCTCCAGTCAAGAGAGGTGCCTTTCAACTGCACTTTTGCAGGAGAGAATATTTTTACAGAGCCGTCTTCATTTATTCTGATACCGCCACCACCGCACAAAAGCTGGATATTCTTCCTGGCGCTGATGGTTACGTTGCCGTTCATACTCTGAATATGAAAATGCTTATCAGAAAGCAGGCCCATTTCGCCGCGCTGCGCCTGGACGGAAATATCATCTTTTGCGGCTATGATTTTGATTCCGATAGCTCTGCTGAAAAGTGACAGGCCCTGTCCAACGGCCATTGAGAGTTTTTTAAAGACGTTAAAACTGCCGTTGCTGGCGGCGTTTAGCGACAAATCTTTGTCTGCTGATAATGCCATCGTTTGTGGTGTCAGCAGGGCCATACCGTGATCGGCGTAGGCCACCAGTCCCGAACGGGTAAGCTGTTCAAGCGCAGCGTTAAGCTGCTGCTGCGGCCCCAATTCGACATTTAACGCCTGCGCCGTCAGCGCGCTCTGCTGAAGTGACGTTGCCAGCGTAAGCGCGTCCTGAAGCTGCTGAACCACTGCGCTCATATCAAGCTGCTTGCCCTGGGCTTTTGGCTGCGCCTCGGTCGTGAGTAATATCCCCTTTGCCGCCCTCAGGACCGCGCGGTCATCGGTGCGCAGTTCTGCGCCTTCGCCGCGAGGTTTACCGCCAGCATCTACAAGATGGCCCATGTTCAATTGCGTTTTGCCGTACTCGGTACTCAGTTTGACGTGTTCCTGCCCGCGCCGATCCTCCATTCGCAGCTTATTCAGACCCGCAGTGCGGATGACGTTGCGGGTATTGTTGCGGCTGGTAACGGGGTCTGGCTTTGGAGCATGATGCAGGGCATGCGCAATGAAAGGTCTTTCCGGATCGCCGCCTTCAAACGCAATGGCAACCTCTGTGCCCTGGATGAGCGGAAAGTGATGACCATAAGTATCGCCGGCATAAACCCGCGCCAGACGAACGGGCATGCTTTCATAACCTTGCCTGTGCTGGTCGAGGTCAAAATCAAACTTCACCCAATATCGACCCTGCACATCGATATGAGCATATTTGTCATTGTCTATTGATGATGAAACGATCGCGGGAACAGTACCCGCAATACGTGGCCGGGGTAGCGGCTGAGGTCGAAAACAAACGTTCTGGTTGTAGGGAATACCGATAAGCCGGGACTGGAGCGCTGCATCTCGCCTCCCCGTCACCCGCATTGCCGTTACCACAAATCCAGAGTCGAAAGCATGTGGAATGGTACCGTCGATTTCCAGCACCATCCCCGGCACGATCGACGGACTGGTGGTCACACCGTTTAAAATGGACTGATTATTAAGAATAATTTCGTGATGCAGTTTGGCATAGAACCAGCTGGATTCACCTGGCTGCACCTCGGCAAATTGCGATCCCGGCTGATGATGAATATCCGCATAGCGATACTCTGTGCCATATGTCGTAGCCCTTTCCGCAGACACATCGGCGTCAGCATTTAGCATCAGCGAGTTTGCCAGCCTGTAATCAAAGTTCTTCGCCCTAACGTCGGCCGAGACAACATTGTGCTTTGATACCAGCTTATCGATCGAATAATCATTTGATGTCAGCCCTGCGTGGGATGAGTGCATAATCTTTTGATCAAAAATGTACTGGCATTGTGAATCACTGAAAATAACCACCATAATGTGCGAAACAGCATGATGATTTGCGATCCTGAACCAGATCCCAACTTCTGACAGGATGCGGCTGATAAACGCTAAATCTGACTCCTCCCACTGAACAATCATTTCCCGGTTGGGATAGATACAAACAAGATTATCAAAGTCGATTTCATAATCGGCAAAAGCATGTTCTTTGAGGATCTGCGTGACCAGTTTCGGCACATTTATGTTCAGGTAAATAGCCGAACGCTTGCGTCGTGAGAGTAATGCCAGCTTATGCTCCAGCCTGATTTCATACAGTGATTCATCCGCTGATGTACTAATAAGCGAAAATGACGTAATGACGCCTTCAATTTGCCGTTCATATAGCCACATCTCAGAACCTTGAATATATTTATTCCAGCTATGATTAGGTGCTCTGATTTTCAGCGAGCCTTCAATGTTAAGAAGTGAGTCAGGAGGGATGCTTTTTTGTTTTGATGTGAATGTAATTTCATAACTGTATGGTTTACTTAACTTTTCATGACCTTCAATTGTTTCAACATCCAGCAACCCTAATTTACCATCACCCCTTACGGAGAATAAATACTTATTGATACTCTCCTCTGAAACTATACCTTCAAGATTATAGAAACCCGACCCTTTTTTCATTATCGCATCCCTTACCAAAAGAAAGTAATACATAAGAAATAAAGTCCAGCCAGCATATCAACAATAATAAAAAAAGGTTATTTTTTTACTGGAAACAAATCTGGAAAGTGAAGTAATTATTATTAGCCAAACGCTTAATATAATCCTGGCATATAAATAAACGATTAACTGGCACGATTTTAGATTCAATGAAATAATTTTTTAACAAAACGATTTATATTACGCCGCATTCGTTTTTTCACCGTGAGGCAAAAATCAAGCAGTCACATCCAAATGGTTCCAAAAACTGAGAAGGAACTAAAGAAACAAATCATTAACTCAATGATTTACAATAACATTTATAGAAATATTCTTTTTATTTATTTTTTTATTGAATAAATCACATCCTCCCATAAAAAAACACAATAAAATATAACTATTCCCTATTCTGCTGTGAGGGGAGAGGTAACTGGATTATGCCCATGTGTTCCTAAGGAAAGATTTTGGTTTTCTCCCTCTCCCCTTGAGAGAGGGCCGCATAAAGGTCATCTTATCAGCCACAGGAGAATCAATGAAACGCTCCGCAATAAACGAGATCCTTGGCCACACGCGCCAGTTTTTCTCTCAGCACGACGTGCATCTCCCCCCTTTTGCCAGCTTCCCCCCGACCCAATGGCACAAGCTTGATGCCTCTGCCTGGGGCGAAGTGTTCGACCTTAAGCTCGGTTGGGATGTCACCGCGTTTGGCGGCAACAATTTCGCCGCGCAAGGGTTAACGCTGTTCACTCTGCGTAACGGCTCGCCGAAAGGTATGCCTTATGAAAAATGCTACGCCGAGAAAATCATGCATGTTCGCGATGCACAGGTCACGCCGATGCATTTTCACTGGCGCAAGCGCGAAGACATTATCAATCGCGGCGGCGGCAATTTAATAGTGGAACTGTGGAATGCGGGGATCCGGGAGCAAACGGAGCAGACCGACGTAAGCGTGGTGATTGACGGCTGTCGGCAAACCCATGCGGCAGGCAGTCAGTTGCGCCTGACGCCGGGTGAAAGCATCTGCCTGCCACCGGGCCTGTATCACAGCTTCTGGGCGGAAAAAGGTTTTGGCGACGTGCTGGTCGGCGAGGTTTCGTCTGTTAATGACGACGACCACGATAACCACTTTTTGCAACCGATCGCCCGCTATAACGACATTGAAGAAGACGAACCTGCGCAGCTGGTGCTGTGTAACGAATATCGCCTGTTCCGCTAACCAAGGAGCGCATTATGCCGTTGATATCTCTCGCTGATGGCCTTGCCCATGCCCGTGAGCATCGCTATGCCTTAGGGGCGTTTAACGTTCTGGATTCACACTTCCTGCGTGCGCTGTTTGCCGCGGCAAAGCAAGAACGTTCGCCGTTTATCATCAACATCGCCGAGGTGCACTTTAAATATATCTCGCTGGATTCTCTGGTCGAAGCGGTCAAATTCGAAGCCGCACGGCATGACATTCCGGTGGTGTTGAACCTTGACCACGGCCTGCACTTTGAGTCGGTGGTTCGGGCACTACGCTTAGGGTTCAGTTCAGTAATGTTCGATGGCTCCACGCTGGAGTATGAAGAAAATATCCGCCAGACCCGAGAAGTGGTAAAGATGTGCCACGCCGTCGGCGTATCGGTGGAAGCCGAACTGGGCGCGGTGGGTGGTGATGAGGGCGGCGCGCTGTACGGCCATGCCGACGAGTCGCTGTTTACCGACCCGATGATGGCGCGTGATTTCGTCGACAGAACCGGGATTGACGCACTGGCGGTCGCCATTGGCAATGCGCACGGAAAATATAAAGGCGAACCGGTGCTCGACTTCCCGCGTCTGGACGCTATTCGCCAGCAGGCGGCAATCCCGCTGGTACTGCACGGCGGTTCCGGCATCAGCGACGACGATTTCAAGCGCGCGATTGAACTCGGAATTCATAAAATCAACTTCTATACCGGCATGTCGCAGGCGGCGCTGACGGCAGTAGAGGCGCGGATGGCGAATCGCCAGCCGCTGTACGACGAATTCGCCGAACTGCTGCTCGGCATTGAAGAGGCCATTACCGATACCGTTTCGGAACAGATGCGCATTTTTGGCAGCGCGGGACAGGCCTGATGGAACGCAAAGGCGTTATCGCCGCAGGCAACATGCTGGTCGATCACGTGCATCAAATTGTGCAGTGGCCGGAACGCGGCTGGCTGGCGGAAATCACCCGTAGCGAACGCGCCACGGGCGGTGCGCCGCTTAATGTGCTGCTGACGCTGGCGAAAATGCACGCCGGACTGCCGCTACAGGCGGTGGGGTTAATCGGTCAGGACAGCGACGGCGACTACATCATGGCGATGCTGGAGCAGTATCACGTTAATCGCCAACACGTGCAGCGCACCACATTCGCCCCCACGTCGATGTCGCAGGTGATGACCGATCCCAGCGGTCAGCGCACCTTTTTCCACTCACCGGGAGCCAATCGGCTACTCGATCTGCCCGCGTTTGAGCAACTGGATACCTCGATGAAAATCTTCCATCTGGATTATCTGCTGCTGCTCGACAGTCTGGACATGCCGGATGAGGAGTACGGGACGCGTAGCGCACGGCTGCTGGCACAAATGCGCGACAACGGCTTTGAAACGTCGCTGGATCTGGTCTCACGCAAGGGCGACCCGCGCTACCAACCACTGGTAATGCCAGCCCTGCGCCATCTCGACTATCTGGTGATTAACGAGCTGGAAGCCGGGGAGTTCAGCGGGCTGGAGATCCGCCAGCCCAACGGCGAACTGCATATTGCGCACATCGCCACCGCCGCACGCGAATTATTGAATGCAGGCGTACGCCAGCGGGTGGTGATCCACTGTCCGGAAGGTGCCTGGGGTGAAGCGCCGGATGTGCCGGGCGTCTGGATCCCGTCGCAATACCTGGCGCAGGAGGAGATCGTTGGCAGCGTCGGGGCGGGAGATGCGTTTTGCGCTGGATTTTTGTATGGCTGTCATGAGCGCTGGTCGCTGAAGGACAGCGTCAGGTTGGCACACGCCTGTGCGCGGGCAAGTTTGCTATGCGCCAACGCGATAGATGGCGCGAAGACGCTGGCAGAGTTAAAAGCAGAAATGGCTGACGCCTGATGCGCTGCGCTTATCAGGCCTACGTTCGCATCGTCCGGAAATATGCCTGATGCGCTGCGCTTATCAGGCCTACGACCGTATCAGGCCTACGGGGTCGTTTTCGCTTTTGTAGGCCGGATAAGGCGTTTACGCCGCATCCGGCAACTGCACACGATCACGCCGCCTTATCGTGATGTTGCACGTCGGCGGCAAACACATAACCCAGCCCGCGCAGGGTTTTGATCAACATTGGCTGGTGCGGGTTGTTCTCTATTTTTCGCCGCAGCCGCATGATTAACACGTCAATAGTGCGGTCAAACACCTCAACGCTGTCGCTGCGCGTCAGCTCCAGCAGTTGTTCCCGACTCAGCACCCGGCGGGCATTTTGGGCCAGCGCCAACAGCAGGCTGTATTCCCCCTGCGTCAACTCCACCTTCAACTGCTGGGGATTATGCAGCTGGCAACCGGCGGTATCGAGATGCCAGCCATTGAAAGAAAGCCCCGTGGTTTGCGGACCGCCGCTTTCTGCCGTTAACACGCCAACGCGTCTGAGCACCGCCTTTACCCGAGCTACCAGCACCCGCGCATTGAACGGCTTACCGATATAGTCGTCAGCCCCCATTTCCAGCCCGACAACCACATCCGACTCGCTGCCAAGCCCAGTCAGCATCACCACCGGTAATCCGGGCCTCAACTTCTGCACCTGTTGTAGCACCATCAGGCCGTTAATATCGGGCAACATCATATCCAGTAATACCAGAGCGATATCCGGCTGAGTCTCAATGCAGCGCAGCGCCTCCTGCCCGGTGTGACAGGCGGTCACCGTAAAGACGTGTTCGCTCAGCACATCCTGTAAAAGCGTGCAGACAGCGATGTCATCATCCACAACCAGTATGGCTGGCTTCATTGTTTTTCCCCATTTCTGGCCAACTTAAATGAGTGTGATTGATTCTGCACAGAGTGACAGCGATAAGGCACAAGGATGTGCGGGAAACATAACCTCGGTCACACTGCCGGGGCGTCACGTATTGGAGATTCGTCACGTCAAATATGACGACAGCCTGTTTTTCGTCAGGGTTTTGCGCAAAATTCGCCCGTAATATCGACTAATGCCCCTGATAAAAACATGGCATAAAAGATGCATAACAAAAACGACAAGCGCGTATGCGCGATTTGATTAACTGGAGCGAGACCGATGAAAAAAGTCGTCACGGTTTGCCCATATTGCGCATCAGGTTGCAAAATCAACCTGGTGGTCGATAACGGCAAAATCGTCCGGGCTGAAGCGGCGCAGGGGAAAACCAACCAGGGTACCTTGTGTCTGAAGGGCTACTATGGCTGGGATTTTATCAATGATACCCAGATCCTGACCCCTCGTCTGAAAACCCCTATGATCCGTCGCCAGCGTGGCGGCAAACTGGAATCCGTTTCCTGGGATGAAGCGCTTGATTACGTCGCCAGTCGTCTGAGCGCCATCAAAGCGAAGTATGGCCCGGACGCTATTCAGACGACCGGTTCATCTCGCGGTACGGGTAACGAAACCAACTATGTAATGCAAAAATTCGCGCGCGCCGTTATTGGTACCAATAACGTTGACTGCTGCGCTCGCGTCTGACACGGCCCATCGGTTGCAGGTCTGCACCAATCGGTCGGTAACGGCGCAATGAGTAATGCTATCAATGAAATTGATAACACGGATTTAGTGTTCATCTTCGGGTATAACCCGGCGGATTCCCACCCGATCGTGGCGAATCACGTGATTAATGCTAAACGTAACGGGGCGAAAATCATCGTCTGCGATCCGCGCAAAATTGAAACCGCGCGTATTGCCGACATGCACATCGCGTTGAAAAACGGCTCGAACATCGCGCTGCTCAACGCCATGGGGCATGTCATCATCGAAGAAAAACTGTACGACCAGGCGTTCGTCGCCTCCCGTACGGAAGGATTCGAAGAGTACAGCAAGATCGTCGAAGGCTATACGCCGGAGTCTGTCGAAGATATCACGGGCGTTAGCGCGCAGGATATTCGTCAGGCTGCACGTATGTATGCCACGGCGAAAAGCGCGGCAATCCTGTGGGGCATGGGTGTTACCCAGTTCTATCAGGGCGTGGAAACCGTGCGTTCACTGACCAGCCTCGCAATGCTGACCGGCAACCTCGGTAAGCCGAGCGTGGGCGTTAACCCGGTTCGTGGGCAGAACAACGTTCAGGGCGCATGTGACATGGGCGCGCTGCCGGATACTTATCCGGGCTATCAGTATGTGAAAGATCCGGCTAACCGCGAGAAGTTCGCTAAAGCCTGGGGCGTGGAAAGTCTGCCTGCTCATACCGGCTATCGCATCAGCGAACTGCCGCACCGTGCAGCGCATGGCGAAGTACGCGCGGCGTACATCATGGGTGAAGATCCATTACAAACCGATGCTGAACTCTCCGCAGTGCGCAAAGGCTTTGAGGATCTGGAACTGGTCATCGTGCAGGATATCTTCATGACCAAAACTGCCGCTGCCGCAGACGTTATTTTACCGTCTACGTCATGGGGTGAGCATGAAGGCGTATTCTCCGCAGCTGACCGTGGCTTCCAGCGCTTCTTTAAAGCCGTTGAGCCGAAGTGGGATCTGAAAACGGACTGGCAGATTATCAGTGAAATCGCCACCCGTATGGGCTACCCGATGCACTACAACAACACCCAGGAAATCTGGGACGAGTTGCGTCATCTGTGCCCGGATTTCTACGGTGCCACTTACGAGAAAATGGGTGAACTGGGTTATATCCAGTGGCCTTGCCGCGACACCTCAGAAGTCGACCAGGGTACGTCTTATCTCTTCAAAGAGAAGTTCGACACCCCGAACGGCCTGGCGCAGTTCTTCACCTGCGACTGGGTAGCGCCAATCGACAAACTCACTGAGGAGTACCCGATGGTACTGTCTACAGTGCGTGAAGTCGGCCACTACTCTTGCCGTTCGATGACCGGTAACTGTGCGGCGTTGGCCGCGCTGGCGGATGAACCGGGCTATGCCCAGATCAACACCGCCGACGCAGAACGCCTGGGCATCCAGGATGAAGAGCTGGTGTGGGTGAACTCGCGTAAAGGCCGGGTCATTACCCGTGCGGCAGTCAGCGATCGTCCAAACAAAGGCGCGATTTACATGACCTACCAGTGGTGGATTGGTGCATGTAATGAACTGGTAACCGAGAACTTAAGTCCGATTACCAAAACGCCGGAGTACAAGTACTGTGCTGTAAACGTTGAACGCATTGCCGATCAGCGCGCTGCCGAGCAGTATGTCATTGATGAGTACACCAAGCTGAAAGCCAGCCTGCGCGAAAGCGCGATGGGTTAAGCTTCCCCTGACGGCCTCCATTCGGAGGCCGTTTTTTTATGCACATAATCTCTCTATACTGTTCATTCCCTACACTAAATCTAAATATAAGATGAAACGACTTTTCGCCTTGATGGTGTTAATGACATGCTTTGTCCATGCCGAAGAGCCCGGTAGTCAGTTTTTGAAAGCCGCCGAGTCCGGAGACCGACGTGCACAATATTTCCTCGCTGATACCTGGTTTAGCTCAGGCGATTTGGGTAAAGCGGAATATTGGGCGCAAAAAGCCGCCGACAATGGTGATGCCGATGCTTACGCATTGCTGGCTCAGATTAAGATTACCAATCCGGTCAGTCTGGATTACCCCCAGGCCAAAACGCTGGCGGAAAAAGCGACCCAGGCAGGCAGTAAAACCGGGGAAATTACGCTGGCGCGTATTCTGGTCAACACTCAGGCTGGACACACCGATTACCCCAAAGCCATTACCTTGCTGCAAAACGCCTCCGAGGACCTGGAAAACGACTCCGCCGTCGACGCGCAAATGCTGCTTGGGCTGATTTACGCCAACGGCGTGGGTATTCCCGCAGACGATGAGAAAGCGACGTGGTATTTCAAACGTAGCTCTGCCATTTCCCGCACCGGTTATTCCGAATACTGGGCTGGGATGATGTTCTTAAACGGTGAGCAGGGTTTTATCGTGAAGAATAAACAGAAGGCACTGCACTGGCTGAATTTGAGCTGTACGGAAGGATTCGATACCGGCTGCGAAGAGTTTGATAAGTTAACCAATGGGTAGCCGTTGTAGGCCTGATAAGCGTAGCGCCATCAGGCAACCCGGAGAAGGTTGCCGGATGGCGGCGTTGCCTTATCCGGCCTACAAGGCGGTCTTATCAAACTGACCTAATACTTCGCGCTCATAGGCCAGCGCTTTTTTGCGGTCAAATTTGTGTTCCCACTTGGAGATAACCAGCACCGCCAGTGCGTTACCCACCACGTTCAGCGCGGTACGCGCCATGTCGAGGATACGGTCAACACCGGCAATAAACGCCAGGCCTTCCAGCGGGATCCCCACGCTGCCCAGCGTTGCCAGTAGCACCACGAATGATACGCCCGGCACGCCCGCAATCCCTTTCGAGGTCACCATCAACGTCAACACCAGCACGATTTCCTGCCACAGCGACAGGTCGATACCATACAGCTGCGCAATAAAGATCGCGGCAATACTCTGGTACAGCGTTGAACCATCAAGGTTGAATGAGTAGCCGGTCGGCACCACAAAGCTGGTGATTGAAGCCGGTGCGCCATAGGCTTCCATCTTCTCGATAATACGCGGCAGTACGCTCTCGGAGCTGGCGGTAGAGTAAGCCAGAATCAACTCGTCTTTCAGAATGCGGATCAGGATCCAGATGCTCAAACCGCAGATACGCGCGACAATCCCCAGCACCACCAGCGCGAAGAACAGGATGGCAAAGTGCACCAACAGCACCAGCTTCGCCAGCGGCCACAGGGAGGCAAAACCGAAGTTCGCGACGGTAACGGCAATCAGCGCGAAAACGCCGACTGGCGCATAGCGCATAACCATGTGGGTCACTTTAAACATGGTTTCGGAAATAGAGCGGAACACGGTAACCAGCGGCTCGCGGTGAGTTGCCGGCAGGGAAGACAAGCCTAAACCGAACAGCACCGAGAAGAAGATAATCGGCAGCATATCGCCTTTTGCCATTGAGGCGACGATATTGGTCGGCACCAGTGACAAAATTGTCCCCATCAAACCATGCGCGTGGCTCTGTACTTCTGCAGTCGTGCTTTGATATTTCGAAATATCCACGGTCGCCAGTTGCGACATATCAATCCCGGAACCCGGCTGGAACACATTAGCCAGCGTGATCCCAAGGATAATCGCCACGGTGGTGATCACTTCGAAATAGAGAATAGTTTTGGCGCCAATGCGGCCCAGCTGTTTTGCATCACCGACTCCGGCGATACCGACAACCAGCGTAGAGATGACAATGGGCACAACAATCATTTTGATCAGATGGATAAAGATATCGCCCGCCGGTGACAGCAGGTTTACAACCAGCCATTCACGGCTGTCACTATGGTAATGCAGGTAACTCCCTAGCAGAATGCCCAGCACCATGGCGATTAGAATCTGCCATGCCAGGCTGACTTTCAAATTTTTCATAACAACGGACTTCCTCGATGGAGCGCTATTCCACATGCGGTGTGTGGGAATAGTACATACTGAAAGGGTATGAATTGTGTTGCGTTCGTTTATGGAGTTTTTTAACGCTTATTATCATTATCATCTGCATGGCATTCCGCGCAACCCTCTAAGAACAGGGCTTTTGGCTGATTTTATGCATAAAAATGCAATTTTATCGCGGTATTGATGAATAACTTTTTGTTATAAAAGAATTTTAATATGTTCAAAAATGAAGAAGTCATGGTGTGAGTTTTTTTCGCCCATTTGTTCGTTTGCCTGTTTTTTAAACAGGCCAAATGATACAAATCACAAAAAAAACAAATTTATTTTTGCCGATTCTGCAATAACTTCGCCATATTAATAGAGTCAACGAGCTGTGCCCGGTTCACCCTAGGCGAGTTTAAATCCATAACCTTTTGCCACACTGAAATAGCCTGGGCGTAGTCTGCCTGCATAAACGCATCTGAGGCTAACAGCATCAGCGCGGTGACCTCTGCCGGATCCAGCGCCAGAGCCTTATCAATCATCTCGCGAGTGGGCGGCGTCATATGTTGTCCGGCCTGGTAATACAATACCGTTGCCATCGCTGAATAGATCTCAGCATTTTCACCGCCGACACGCAGCGCCTGCTCGTAGGCCAGCAGCGCATTATGATACGCGTTTTGCCAAAGATAGTACTCCCCGAGTTGCGCCCATTTCACGCCGTCCTGGGGATTAGCGCGAATCTGCGATTGCAGCAAAAGCAACTGTTTTTCCTGAACATTCTCATCGGAGAAAGCATGTAAAGGGTCCGCCAGCCGCGTCTGCTCCTGACGAACCGCCTGCCATTTTGGCGTCAACAGGTAGCCTCCAATGCAGGCCACAACCATCAGCACCGCCGCAGCGGTCAGCCGCTTCACAGGCATTGGGCGTAACAGCGGTTCGGACTGGTTCATTGTTCACCTGCCTCCGTATGCTGACGTCTTCTCACTCGCCAGACCACCACCCCTACCAGCAATAACAACAGGCACGGTAACGCCCACAGCAGCAGCGTTTGCTCATTCAGCGGCGGATTATAACGAACGAAGTCACCATAACGCTCGGTCATCCATGTCGTGATCTCGGCTTCGCTTTTCCCTTCCGCCACCATGCTATAAACCTGATGGCGCATACTGACCGCTACCGGCGCATTGGATTCCAGCAAGTTTTGGTTTTGACACTGCGGGCAGCGAAGCTGGCTGGCAATGGACAGCGCTTGTTCCTGCTGTTGCGGGTTGGCAAACGTCCATGTGTCCACAACCTGGGCATGGGTAGCGAAAGTGATGAAAAACAGGACGAGCGTTAAGAGTAAAAATTTTTTGCCGGAAGGCGCTGCGCTTATCCGGCCTACGGTTCGCGCTGCCTGTAGGCCGGATAAGGCGTTTACGCCGCCATCGGGCAACGCTGTTATTAATTTACGCATCACGCTTCCTTCCTCGCCATCCGCTCAGCAGCGCGCCAAAGACCATTAAGAGTCCCCCACCCCAAATCCAGCGCACGCCGGTCTGCACGTACAAACGCATGGCATAGCGGTCAGGTCCGGTTTTTTCACCCATTACCGCGTACCAGTCATGCATCAGATTCCAGCGGATCCCCGGCTCCATCATCTGTTGACGGCGCGCGGCATAGAAGCGCCTTTCGGGTTGCAGGCTGCCAATACGTTTCTCATTGTGCCACAGCGTGATCTGCGCTTTTTCACTGGTGTAGTTACCTTTGGCTTCCAGGTCGAGACGCTCAAAACGGAAAATGTAACCCGCCAGTTCAACCTGCTGCCCAGGGCTCAGGTTCAGGCTTATCTCCTGACGGCTATCGCTGGAAAAGACGATCCCCGCCGCAAACATCAGCACCCCGGCATGCGCCAGCAGTGCCGGAAGCTGGATGCGGAAAGACACGTTGCGGCTTCTGACCGTTGCCAGCACGATAACCAGCAGCATCAGCAGGCCAAAAGGCAGCGTAGCGCGGTTAAAGTACGGTGCGCCTACGGAGAGCCGTCCCCAGCCGAACAGCCCGTAAATCATCGGGTAGAGCGTGCCAATCAACACAATCAGCAGCACCGCACTAAAGAGCAGCAGCGCAACCAGAATCAGCATCTCGCGTGACCAACCGCCAAAACGCGCATTCTGCCGGACTTGCTGGCCCCGCCAGGCGTACAGCCCGAGCGACGCCAGACTCAACACGGTAAACAGCGCAAACAGCGGCGCGGCGCGGACGTTATCCAGCGCGAAAGCATGCACCGAAACGAGAATGCCGGAACGCACAATCAGCGTCCCCAGCAGCGATAAAATCAGCGTGACGATCGCCAGCAGCAGCGACCAGTGGCGGAAGATTCCGCGCTGGCGCGTGATATACAGGCTATGCAGCAGCGCGCTGGCGGAAAGCCAGGGTAATAAGGAGGCATTTTCAACCGGGTCCCAGAACCACCAGCCGCCCCAGCCCAGCTCGCAATAGGCCCACCAGGAGCCGAGGATAATCCCCAGCGTCAGCGCGCACCAGCCGGGCAGCGCCCAGCGCCAGCACACCCAGGCGCTCTGCGCATTAAAGTCACCACGTAGCAGCGAGGCCAGCGCCACGCCTGCCGCCACCATCAAACCACCGTAACCCAGGTACAGCAGAGGTGGATGGAGGATTAACCCGAGATGTTGCAGCATCGGGTTAAGGTCGCGCCCTTCAATGGCTGGCGGGAAGATGCGCACGAACGGATCGGACCATAGCACCACAAACAGCAACAGCAGGGCCGTTATCATTGAAAGGACGCTGAGCGTCAGCGGAAACAGCGCGTCGGTATCACGCCGATAGCGTAAAGCGAACAGCGCGCTCCAGCCGGAAAGAAACAGCACCCACAGCAGCAGCGATCCTTCATGACCGCCCCACACCGCCGCCAGTTTTAATCCCCACGGCAGCAGGCTGTAGCTGTGCTGAGCAACGTAGACCACCGAAAAGTCGCTGGTCAAAAAGCAGAATACCAGAATGGCAAAAGCCAGCAGTAGCAGGGTAAATTGCGCCCACACGCCCACCGTTGCAAGCCGCATCACCCCTTGCCAGCGCTGGCGGACACCCACCAACACGGCAAGCGGGGTCAACACGTTGACCCCAAGGCTTAATAACAGCGCCAGAAAACCGGCTTCAGGAAGGAGAACGTCCAGATATCACCTTACGCAACGGTTAGCTGACCCGCATAGAGTATAAAAAAACGCAGCAGCAGTACGCCGGTCAGGCTGGCGCCGCAGACTGCCAGCACGCCATGAAACGTCGAACTGCGGTTGGCCCAGGGTTTTAGCAGCATCGGCAGTATCAGCCCAAGCCCAGCCACGCCAAGCCAGAACCACCAGGTCCAGAATCCGCCGCCCAGTGCCGCCGCCAGCGCGCGCATTTTGCCGTCATCGCCCAGCGCCAGACCGACGAAGAACGCCGCCAGCAGGAAGATCTCCAGCCATACCACCGGGACTTCCATGCGGTGCACAAAGTGCGCTTCGGTGCTGTGCGGGTTGCTACGATGGCGTAACGCCATGGCGATCAGCGCCACCGCGGCGCCGGAGGAGATCCCAGAGAACAGGAACAGCACCGGCAGAATCGGGTTATTCAGGAACGGGTAAGATTTCAGCGCCGACAGCAGGAAGCCGGTGTACGCCCCGAGCAGAACCGCCAGCACCAGCATTAACGTCTCAAGCGCACGATGGAAAGGCCCGATCAGCGTCAATACTTTCTGCACGATACCTAACCGCGGCAGCCAGCGCTGTTGCAGGGCAATCACCTCTTTTTCAAAGATTTTTGCCAGCCACAGCACTAACACCACCATGTACAACTGGAACAGCATGACCCCCATTGACATCACCGAAGTGAAGCTGTAGTGGAACATCAGTTTCCAGAAAGTCCATGGACGCGTCAGGTGGAACACCAGAATTAACAGACCGAGGATAATCGCCCCCGGTCCTAACACCAGAGTAGTGCGCAGCAGCGTGCTGTCCGAACCGCCCGCCTCCGGATGGAAGCGACGCAGCAGAATCGCCAGCGTGACCAGTCCGGCAGAGATACCTATCAGGAACAGATAGATGGCAATGGGCCAGTCCCACACCAATGATTCAAAATGAAATGCAGAAGCGGATGTCATTGGCTCACCTCCCCAAATTTAAAGGGAACGCGGTAGACCTTCGGTTTTGTACCCAACGCCAGCTTGTAACGGTAGGTCGTTTTCTGCTGCAACAAACGGGAGATATCGCTGTTGGGATCGTCCAGATTACCAAACGTCAGCGCCTTCGTCGGACATGACTCAACGCAGGCGGGCTGTTTGCCCGCTTTCAGGTTGGTTTTCCGGCAGAAATCGCATTTATCCGCCGTTTTGCTCACCGGATGGATAAAGCGCACGCGATAAGGACACGCGGCGATGCAGTACTGGCAGCCAACACAAAGGTCCGGGTTCACATCCACAATGCCGCTGGCGGCATCGCGATACGATGCCCCCGTCGGGCAGACGTCAACGCAGGGAGCGTGGTCGCAGTGCTGGCACGAGTGACGGAAGAAGCGATACTTCACATCAGGAAACGTACCCTGTGGCTCACTGCGAATAATCGTCAGACGCGATACGCCTTCCGGCACGTTGTTGACTTCGCGACAAGCATCCATACAGGCCGTACAGCCGATGCATAATGACTCATCATGTACCATACCGTAACGCACGCCGTTGATGTTCAGCGTCTTCGCCACAACGCGCCCCGCCGTCCCGCTCACTGCCACCAGCGCGCCGACGCCGGTGATAAACTGGCGACGAGAGCAACTCATGGATGCTCCTTAAGCAACGGAATCGACGCCGGGTTAAAGTTCGGATTGTTACGCTGATCGCTGTGGCAATCGACGCAAATCTTGATCCGTCCTTTATCGCTCAGCGTTTGCATCGTGTCTTGCTTCGGATGCAGTGAGTGACAGCTGGCACACGCCACTTTGGTTACGTGGACATCGTGCGGCCAGAACGCTTTTTGCAGCTGCTCAGGCAGGTGACAGGACATACAGACGCTGTTCTGCTGCTCCACGTTGTACATCGGCTCATTAAAGCGCATCACATCTTTCACCCCTTCACGGTGGTTCGGTGACGGCTGGCCGTGACAGTTGGTGCAGGTGACCGGCAGTTTGTTATTCGGGTTGATGACTTCCGCATGCTTACCATGCATGCCTTCGGTATCCGGCTTGTGACAGTCCAGACAAGCGGCATCCGGATTACGCTGTTGGGTAACCGTCCAGCGTTGATCCGACTCCTGTGGCGTTGGCGTGGCAGTGATTCCACTCAGGCTCCATAACAAGCCTGACGCCAGCACCCCAGCAGTTAATAACGAACGTAATACGCTCATATTCACTCCGTTGAGTTATCCGCCCCTTGCGGGGCGAAATGGGGTTATTGGCTTAACAGACCGTTTTTACGCGCCTGATCTTCCCACTGCGGAATCACCGTTTTGATGAAGTCCTGCTTCTCAGCATTGATTTGCTGCATGTTCAGACCAATCGCCGCCTGGGCTTTCTCTTTGGTCGAGATATCCGGCAACGGAATTTCATGCGTGATGCCTTTGGTCGCCAGCAGACGGACCAGTTTGGTACGCGCGTCAGCGGCTTTATCCATTGCGCTACCCAGCATCCGCAGACCTTCTTCCGGGGCGTGCATATGAATGCCGTGTGAGGCGATAGACAGGTCCCAGCGCCATTGTGCGTGACGGATATCTTCCAGAATCGGCTTCATTTCCGCTTCAGTCGCGCCCGCATCCCATGCGGCTTTCGCTTCGAAGTGCGCACGAACCAGCTGATCTTCAACCTTGATTTTCAGGTCATGAATGGCCTGTTTACGCTCGGCGACCACTTTTTGCAGGGACGCTTTGTCCTGGGTGTGGCAGTTCGCGCAGGTCTGAGGGAAGTTATCGAACGGATTACCAATCTTATGGTCGGTGTAGATCTTGCCTTCCGCGTTTTGCACTTTCGGCATGTGGCAGTCGATACAGGTCACGTTGTTCTTGCCGTGAATGCCCGCGCTCCAGGTTTCATACTCCGGGTGCTGCGCTTTCAGCATCGGCGTTTTAGACAGGGAGTTGGTCCAGTCAGAGAAAGCAATGTTGTCGTAGTATTTCTCCATGTTCTCGACTTTCATGCCGTCGTCCCACGGGAACTTAACGGCTTTGTTTTTACCGTCGAAGTAGTATTCCACGTGACACTGGCCGCAGACCATGGATTGCTGGTCAAAGCGACCGGCTTTCTCAAACGGTTTGCCGATGGCTTCCATCGCACGTTCTGCATAAGGACGCGACAGAGTCAGTTCTGGCTTGCCTTTGGCGAAGTCTGGTGACGCGGTATTATGGCAATCCGCACAACCGAGGTTGTTAACAATTTCCGGACCGCCGCGCGCCCATTTACCGTGGAAGTAGCCATCTTCACCGTCTTTCTGGATAAGACGCGCTACGTCCGGGCTTTTACAGCTCCAGCAGGCCATCGGCAACGGACCATCTTCTGCCGTTTTTGGTGCGCCGGTACGTAAGGTTTCACGGACATCGGTCACGGCATACGCGTGTCCCCGCGGTTTGTTGTAATCGCGCGAGAATGGGTATCCCGCCCACAGGATCACCAGACGCGGATCTTCTGCCAGTGCATCTTCACGGGCTGATTGCTCAGACGTGGCTTTCCAGGAGAGATATTGATCGGGATGCTGAGGTGCGAAGGTTTCATTCTTCGCTTCAACGGTGACGGTTTTTGCAGGTACAGAAGTTTGTTCAGCGTGAACAGCAGAAATAAATAATAAAGGTAATAACAGGCTGAAGAAACGGCGTACGCGTGATTTTATCCTTGCCATAGGGGTCTCATCCAGATGACGCCATTATCTGCAATGGCGGTTCTTTTATTGTTTTCCACAACAGCAACCACACGAATACTGTCATGACATTGCTCCACCCTATTTGTAACAAGAAACCACACTGAAAATGTTGTTTTTAATCAATTGTAAGTGTATGTAAAATACCACTTTAGAGTTATAACACCCCTCTAACCTCTCACTCTTTTGTCTAATTCAGAGACAGATCACCTTTTCAACAATCCTTTAGATAACTGCATGTTATCGCGAGATTTGATCAATTTTTGCTAGTTCCCTTCAAAATTCAGTTTGTCGCTAATTTGCACAATTCGTTTATTGCGTGATCTGCCGCGCAAATACTAAACAAAACTCTCAAAGCCCCTACATTTAACGTTTATGAGACATATTATTAACATCCTACAAGGAGAACAAAAGCCATGAGCCAAATACATAAACACGCTATTCCCGCAAACATTGCGGATCGTTGCCTGATAAATCCGGAGCAGTACGCAGAGAAATACCAGCAATCCGTTAACGAACCCGACACATTTTGGGGCGAGCAGGGAAAGATTCTTGATTGGATCAAGCCGTACAGCCAGGTGAAGAACACCTCCTTCGCACCAGGCAACGTGTCTATTAAATGGTACGAAGACGGCACTCTGAACCTGGCCGCAAACTGCCTTGACCGCCATCTGCAGGCAAACGGCGATCGTACCGCCATTATCTGGGAAGGCGATGACGCTACCCAAAGCAAAAACATTACCTATCGCGAGTTGCATCGCGATGTCTGCCGTTTCGCCAATACGCTACTGGATTTAGGCATTAAAAAAGGTGACGTGGTGGCCATTTATATGCCGATGGTGCCAGAGGCTGCGGTTGCCATGCTGGCCTGTGCCCGCATTGGGGCCGTGCATTCTGTCATCTTCGGCGGTTTCTCACCGGAAGCCGTCGCCGGACGTATTATCGACTCCAATTCACGCCTGGTGATCACCGCCGACGAAGGCGTACGCGCCGGACGCGCTATCCCACTGAAAAAGAACGTGGATGATGCGCTGAAAAATCCAAACGTGAAAACCGTTGAACATGTGGTCGTCCTCAAACGTACCGGTGGTAAAACGGAGTGGCAGGAAGGCCGTGACCTGTGGTGGTCCGATCTTATCGAGAAAGCCAGCTCAGAACACCAACCGGAAGAGATGAACGCGGAAGATCCGCTGTTTATCCTGTATACCTCCGGTTCAACCGGCAAGCCGAAAGGCGTGCTGCACACCACCGGCGGGTATCTGGTCTACGCTGCAACCACCTTTAAGTACGTGTTTGATTATCATCAGGGCGATATCTATTGGTGTACCGCTGACGTGGGTTGGGTAACCGGACACAGCTACCTGCTGTACGGCCCGCTGGCCTGCGGCGCAACCACGCTGATGTTTGAAGGTGTGCCAAACTGGCCAACGCCTGCGCGTATGTCGCAGGTTGTGGACAAGCACCAGGTCAATATTCTGTATACCGCACCGACCGCCATTCGCGCACTGATGGCAGAAGGCGACAAAGCGATTGAAGGTACTGACCGTTCGTCGCTGCGTATCCTGGGTTCCGTTGGCGAGCCGATCAACCCGGAAGCGTGGGAGTGGTACTGGAAGAAGATCGGCAACGAAAAATGCCCGGTCGTCGATACCTGGTGGCAAACCGAAACCGGGGGATTCATGATCACCCCACTGCCGGGCGCTACCGAGCTGAAAGCCGGTTCTGCAACCCGTCCGTTCTTTGGCGTACAGCCTGCGATTGTCGATAACGAAGGTAATCCGCTGGAAGGCGCGACGGAAGGTAACCTGGTGATTACCGACTCATGGCCAGGCCAGGCGAGAACCCTGTTTGGCGATCATGAACGCTTTGAGCAAACCTACTTCTCTACCTTCAAGAATATGTACTTCAGCGGTGACGGCGCGCGCCGTGACGAAGATGGCTATTACTGGATCACCGGACGAGTGGACGATGTGCTGAACGTCTCCGGCCACCGTCTGGGAACGGCTGAAATCGAATCTGCGCTGGTGTCGCATCCGAAGATTGCTGAAGCCGCAGTGGTCGGTATCCCGCATAACATTAAAGGTCAGGCGATCTACGCCTACGTCACGCTGAATCACGGCGAAGAACCGTCACCTGAGTTGTACGCCGAGGTTCGCAACTGGGTGCGTAAAGAAATTGGCCCGCTGGCAACGCCAGACGTGCTGCACTGGACCGACTCACTGCCGAAAACCCGCTCCGGCAAAATCATGCGCCGCATTCTGCGTAAAATCGCGGCGGGCGATACCAGCAATCTGGGCGATACCTCGACCCTCGCCGATCCTGGCGTAGTTGAGAAACTGCTCGAAGAGAAGCAGGCCATCGCGATGCCATCATAACAAAGTCCTGAAAATGCCGGATGGCGACGCGAAAGCGTCTTATCCGGCCTACAAATCTGACCCTACCCTCTCTTCACCGGGAGGGAAATATAAAAAACCTCCCCCAAAGGATTTCGCGTTGCAGGACTGCGACAGCAGCCAGGTCATGCCTGCTGCGCGAAAGACGAAGGGGACCTCTGGAGAGCTCTGTGATGAATGACCAAATTTATCAGCGGATAGAAGACAGTGCGCGTTTCAGGGAGTTAGTGGAAAAACGGCAACGGTTTGCCACCATTCTGTCCATCATCATGCTGGCAGTTTATATCGGCTTTATTTTATTGATTGCCTTTGCGCCGGGCTGGCTGGGTACTCCGCTACACGCGGGAACCAGCGTCACCCGCGGTATTCCGATTGGGGTCGGTGTGATCCTTATCTCCTTCATCCTGACCGGGATCTACATCTGGCGGGCAAACGGTGAATTCGATCGCCTGAACAATGCGGTTCTGCACGAGGTTAAAGCATCATGAAGAGAGTCCTGACGGCGCTTGCCGCCACGCTGCCCTTCGCCACAAACGCGGCGGATGCTATTAGCGGTGCAGTCCAGCGCCAGCCAACCAACTGGCAGGCGATTATCATGTTCCTGATTTTCGTCATCTTTACGCTCGGCATTACCTACTGGGCGTCAAAGCGCGTACGTTCGCGTAATGACTACTACACCGCTGGCGGTAACATCACCGGTTTCCAGAACGGGCTGGCGATTGCGGGCGACTATATGTCGGCGGCATCGTTCCTCGGGATTTCCGCGCTGGTGTTTACCTCGGGTTATGACGGGCTGATCTATTCCCTCGGCTTCCTGGTTGGCTGGCCAATTATCCTGTTTCTGATTGCTGAGCGTTTGCGTAACCTGGGTCGTTACACCTTTGCCGACGTTGCGTCTTATCGTCTGAAGCAAGGGCCAATCCGTATTCTGTCCGCCTGTGGTTCCCTGGTGGTGGTTGCGCTGTACCTGATCGCGCAGATGGTTGGTGCAGGTAAGCTGATTGAGCTGCTGTTTGGTCTGAACTATCACATCGCTGTCGTACTGGTTGGCGTGCTGATGATGATGTACGTTTTGTTTGGCGGCATGTTGGCGACCACCTGGGTACAGATCATCAAAGCCGTACTGTTGCTGTTCGGTGCCAGCTTCATGGCCTTTATGGTGATGAAACACGTCGGCTTTAGCTTCAATAATCTGTTCACCGAAGCGATGGCGGTACACCCGAAAGGCTCAGCCATTATGAGTCCGGGCGGACTGGTGAAAGATCCGATCTCCGCGCTGTCGTTAGGTCTCGGCCTGATGTTTGGTACGGCAGGCTTGCCGCACATCCTGATGCGCTTCTTCACGGTTAGCGATGCCCGTGAAGCACGTAAGAGCGTGTTCTACGCCACCGGTTTTATGGGTTATTTCTACATCCTGACCTTTATCATCGGCTTTGGCGCAATCATGCTGGTAGGTGCTAATCCGGCGTACAAAGATGCTGCGGGCGCGCTGATTGGCGGTAATAACATGGCGGCGGTTCACCTGGCGAATGCGGTAGGCGGTAACCTGTTCCTCGGCTTCATCTCAGCAGTGGCCTTTGCCACCATCCTGGCGGTGGTTGCCGGCCTGACGTTGGCGGGCGCATCGGCGGTTTCTCACGACCTGTACGCCAACGTATTCCGTAAAGGCGCAACTGAACGTGAAGAGCTGCGAGTCTCGAAGATTACCGTACTGGTGCTGGGCGTGATTGCTATTCTGCTCGGCGTGCTGTTTGAGAACCAGAACATCGCCTTCATGGTGGGCCTGGCGTTTGCTATCGCGGCCAGCTGCAACTTCCCTATCATTCTGCTCTCCATGTACTGGTCAAAACTGACCACGCGTGGCGCAATGTTGGGTGGCTGGTTAGGCCTGCTGACGGCGGTTGTGCTGATGGTGCTTGGCCCAACGATTTGGGTCCAGATCCTCGGACACGAAAAAGCCATTTTCCCGTATGAGTATCCGGCGCTGTTCTCCATCAGCGTAGCATTCCTCGGGATCTGGTTCTTCTCAGCCACCGACAACTCAGAAGAAGGCAACCGCGAACGCGAGCAGTTCCGTGCTCAGTTCATCCGTTCCCAGACCGGGTACGGCGTAGAACAAGGTCGCGCGCACTAACTTCCCTTCTCCTCCGGCTTTCGGGCCGGAGGATTACATCCTTTCTCAGAACATCAGCTTCGCCACCAGTGGTGCCACCAGCACCATCACCACGCCGGAAAGCATCATCACCAGGCTGGCAACGACCCCTTCCTGCTGACCGAGCTCATAAGAGCGTGCCGTGCCTGCGCCGTGCGATGCTGCGCCAAATCCTGCGCCTTTCGCCATCCCTTCACGAATAGAAAGCCGTAAAAACAGCACATCGCCGACCGCCATACCAAATACACCGGTCACCACCACGAACAATGCCACCAGGTCCGGCTGCCCGCCCAACGGTTCTGCCGCCGCCAGCGCAAACGGTGTGGTGACGGAGCGCACCGCCAGACTGCGTTGGATCTCATCAGGCAACATAAACAGGCGCGCCAGCCATACGGAACTGGTGACGGCCACCAGCGTTGCCGTTACCACGCCCGCCGTCAGCGACATCCAGTGACGCTTAATCACGGCAAGGTTGTCATACACCGGAACGGCAAAGGCGATGGTAGCCGGGCCTAACAGCCACAGCAACCAGTGCGATTCACCAATATAGTTTTGCCAGGAGATATGGCCGAAAACCAGCATCAGCACCAGCAGGGCCGGGGTGAGAACTAATGGCATCAGGGGTAATTTACGAAAACGGCGATACAGACGCTTATTGGCAAAGTAGATACCCAGCGTAATCACCAGACACAATACGCTTAACTGGAAATTACTCACGGTTTAGCCTGCGCATTTCATAGCGATACACTTTATCCACGACCCACGCCGTTGCGCCGAGCACCATCAGCGTACTGATCGCAATCACGGCAAATATACGCCAGCCATCAACCAGCAACAGCTGCGTGTAGTTCACAACGGCGACCACCGCCGGGACAAAAAACAGAAGCATTTCAGCCAGTAACCAGCGAGCACCTGCGCGAATCCAGTTCAGCGGGATAACTCGACAGACAATTAACGCCAGCATCAGCACCATCCCTACCAGGTTGGCAGGAAGCGGCAGATGCAGCCAGGAGACAAGATATTGAGCAAATACAAAGAGACCTGCATACAACAGAACCTGAACGGGGATCTGGAGTCGATGAATAACGGCAGGCGTCACGCGGCTTATCGCCACAGCCATGAGGGTATGTCCTTAAAAAATAGAGAGCGCCAGTATAGAGAGCCCCCGTCCAGGACTGAAATGAATTAAACTCATTGCAGGCATAGTCTTAAGGAATAATCATGGATATCAGAACGCTGAGATATTTTGTTGAGGTGGTTCGTCAGCAGAGCTTTACCCGCGCAGCGGAGAAGCTTTTTGTCACCCAGCCCACCATCAGCAAGATGTTGAAGAACCTTGAAGACGAGCTTAACTGCACGCTGTTAATCCGCGACGGTCGGCGACTGCTGTTAACCGACACCGGGCAGGTCGTTTTCGAACGCGGCCTGGCGATCCTTGCCGAGTTTCGCCAGCTTGAAGCGGAACTCAGTGACATTAATCACCTCAACAAGGGCGTGCTGCGCCTCGGTATCCCGCCCATGGTGGGGATGTTGATGGCCGGGCCGATCGGCCTGTTTCGCCAGCGTTATCCCGGCGTGGAGCTGAAGGTCTCTGAATTTGGCGGCTTAACCGTTCAGCAGGCGGTAATGAACGGTGACCTGGATGTCGCGATGACCGCGCTGCCGGTTGAAGAAGAGAGCGGTCTGGCAACCCTGCCGCTTTTTAGCCATCCACTCTGCGTGTTGGTTCCTCGCTCCGGTCAGTGGACAACGTGCGAATCCATTCCCCCTGAGGCGCTGGCGGAACATCCGCTGCTTATCTACAACGAAGATTTCGCGTTGAGCCGCCAATTGCTTGAGCTGTTTAGCCAACACAACGTCAAGCCCCGCATAGCGGTGCGCAGCGGGCAGTGGGATTTTCTGGCGGCAATGGTACAAGCCGGAGTCGGGATTGCCATTTTACCAGAGCCGATTTGCCAGCGACTGGATAAGCAAACGTTGCGCTGGATCCCTCTGGAGAGTGACTTACGCTGGCAGTTGGGCATGATTTGGCGCGAAGGCGTTTATCTGTCGCACAGCGCCCAGGCGTGGCTCAAATGCTGTGAAGGGTTTTGGCTACCGCAAGCGTCGTAAAATGCCGGATGCGGCCTACATCGGTATGCTGGTCTTGTAGGCCTGATAAGCGTAGCGCATCAGGCACGTTCACCCGCATTAAAATCCATTATTTCACCTGCCCAATCTTGCGGGTACAAACCGTGCCTCACATCACGATGAAATGTTGAAAAAGGCCAGTCCTGTACCTGCTTTACCCAACCATGCTTCACCGGGTTAATGTAAATATAATCAATATGCTGGCGATAATCATGTTCATCACGGATGGTGTGCTCCCAAAAGCGAGATTGCCAGATATGTCGGGAAGACAATGAGTGGGTGAAATGCTTCTTAATTTCCCGCCAGCGAGAGGAATAATCCGCATCATTGTCAGGTAACGTCCATATGCAATGCATATGCTCGGGTAAAACGACCCACGCATTAATGCGAAAAGGCCTAACCTTTTTGACCGCAGCGATTGCACACCGAAGCGCGTGAATGTTGGCAGTCAGAAGATGGCTTCGACGGTCCTGCAGATTTACCGTAAAAAACCAGGTTCCCCCATTGATGTAATTTCGTCGATAGTTGGACATGTTTCCCCCTTTCCTCAACCGTATGGAGAAAAGAGGGAATCAACAAGAGGGATGGATTCGTTCAGGAAAGCCGCTCGCAAATTACACGATGAATAATTTCTTGCAGCCAGTTGCGCGCCATTTGGCACACCCTTCGCCGGATGCGGTTAGCGCCTTATCCGGCCTGCATCGCTATTACCGATCTTGTAGGCCTGATAAGCGTAGCGCATCAGGCACACCCCTCGCCGGATGCGGTTAGCGCCTTATCCGGCCTACATCGGTATGCCGGTCTTGTAGGCCGCATCAGGCACTACCGTTTACTGATTCTCGATCAACAGCGCTTCCAGCAAATCCAGGTCGTGCAGTAATTTTTGCAGCGTTTCATTGCTGATTTCACGCGTGGCGCGCAGGTGATAAAGCTCCGCGCGTTCTGAACGTAGCGCTGCCAGGCGGAAACGCCGTTCGAGGTTTTCTTCCTGCATCGAGCTTTCCACATCGTTGCGCCCGTCGGCGCGTCGGCGCAGGTTACCAATCACGCGTGAACTCACCTCGGTGAGCAACTGGTTATCGATGTTCTCTTCGGTGTCCGCGGCCAGTCGCTCCTCCATTTTCTGGATCGCGACAATCGCCACTTCTGCCGTGGCAGCGCGGGCAATACGTTCCTCTTTCTGCTGCTGCGAGTGGTCTGCCACTTCCAGATGTTGTAGCAGAATCGGCAGCATCACCACGCCAACAAACAGCGAAAACAGGATCACGCCTGCGGCAAGGAAGATCAGCTCATATCGCGCCGGGAAGCCGCTACCGTCTGGTAACAACAGTGGAATGGAGAGCACACCAGCAAGAGTAATTGCCCCGCGTACACCGGCAAAAGAGGCGATCATGATTTCACGCGTCGTCCAGGATCCAAACTCCATCGGTTTTTTCTTCAGGAAGCGCAGACTGAACTTTTTCATGGTCCACAGCCAGCCAAAACGTACCAGCATTAGCGCCACGTAAATCAGCACGACATCGGTAAACAGCATCCAGATTTCAACATTCGGATCGGCCTCGGCCGCCGCCAAAGAAGACTCCAGAATTCCCGGTAACTGTAGCCCTAACAGCAAGAAGACCATGCCGTTAAATACAAACTCCAGCATCGCCCAGGTACTGTTAGCACGTAAACGCATCGCCAGCGGCGCGCGGCGCATCACCCCGGAACGGGTGATCGTCATCCCGGCAGCGACCGCCGCGAGGATACCGGAAACGCCGATATGTTCCGCAATCAGGTAAGACGCAAACGGCAGCAGGAACAGCAGGACGATTTGCGTTGCCGGCTCGTCACCGCCCCAGCGGCTGAGGAAGCGCAGGGAGCGGCCGTACAGCCAACTGACGACAAAACCAGCCAGGATGCCGCCAATCGCCACTTTGAAGAACTCAAGCGTTGCGCCACCAACGGTGAATACCATCGTGCCCATCGCCACGGCGACGGCAAACTTCAGAGAGACCAGACCGGAGGCGTCGTTCATCAACGCTTCGCCCTGCAGGATACCCATGATTTTCTTCGGTATACGTCCCTCTCCCACAATGCCGGAAAGTGCGACAGCATCGGTTGGCGATAGCACAGCAGCCAGCGCAAAGGCTGGGATGAGAGGGATCCCCGGCACTAGCCAGTAAATCATAAAGCCAATGCCGACCACCGTGACCAGTACCAGCGCCAGCGCCAGGCCGAAAATCTCTCGCCCGTGCTCGAGAAACTCACGCGTTGGCGTCTTCCAGCCATCGGCAAAGAGCAGCGGCGGGATGAACAGAACCAGGAACAGCTCAGGATCGAATTCCACATGCAAACCAAACGTCGGCCACGCCAGCAAGGCGCCGATGGCGATCTGCATAAGGGGTAAAGGAAGTTGGAAGGGCAATACGCGAGTAAATACCCCCGACAGCGAGACCACAAGGGTCATGATGAGTATGGTGAAAAAGATTTCCATGCGTTCCCTGTTTGCGATGTTTCTTATGATTGCTAATGAGAGGCGTCGTGCCTCAATTCTATCTAATTGAGAGTAACGCAAAAGACAACGAGTGTGTTCTGAAAATGAAAACGGGCGGCCAAAGCCACCCGTTTTTAGGATCGTCAGGAAATCAGAATCAGATAGCCCAACCGCCGGCGTAGAAGGCCACCAGCGCGATGGCGATCACCACGGTGCCGATGTTCAGTTTGCGCCATTCACCAGAAACGATGCGGCCAATTACCAGGGTAGCAAAGCCAATCATGATGCCGGTAACGATGTTACAGGTCAGCACGATAAATACGGCCGTAACCAGTCCTGCCATCGCGTCGACAAAGTCAGCAAAGTCGATTTTCGCGACGTTGCTCAGCATCAACAGGCCCACATACATCAGCGCAGGTGCCGTTGCGTACACAGGTACAAGATAAGAGAGCGGAGAGAGGAACAGAATCAGCAGGAACAGTACGCCAACGGTGATCGCTGTCAGGCCGGTTTTACCGCCTGCCGCCGTACCCGCTGCGGATTCAATGTAAACCGCCGCCGGAGCTGCACCCACCAGACCAGAGAACACGCTGCTCAGGGAGTCAGTGGTCAGCGCTTTGCCACCGTCGATAATCTGTCCGTCTTTATCCAGCAGATTCGCCTGTCCGGCTACCGCGCGGATGGTTCCGGTTGCATCGAAGACAGCGGTCATGACCAGCGCCAGCACGCTCGGCAGGACAATCGGGTTCAGTGCCCCCATGATATCCAGGCTGCCGATCAACGAGTTGCCGTTTTCATCACTCAGAGACGGCATAGCAAAAATGCCGGAGAAATGCACGGCCGGGTCGAAAATCAGACCAACCACGGAAATACCGATAATGGTCAGCAGAATGCCACCCGGTACTTTCAGTTTTTCGAGGCCAATAATCACCGCCAGACCAATCAACGACATAATGACCGGGAAGGTATCGAAGTCACCCAGCGCAACCGGCAGGCCGTCCAGCGGGTTCTTAATCACCAGGCCAACACCGTTTGCCGCAATCAGCAGCAGGAACAGGCCGATACCAATCCCCGTGCCATGCGCAACGCCCTGCGGCAGATTGCGCAGGATCCAGCTACGGATACCGGTCGCGGAAATGATGGTAAACAGGACACCCATCAGGAACACCGCACCCAGCGCAACGGGCACGCTAATATGTTGGCCCAGCACCAGACTGAATGCGGTAAATGCGGTCAGAGAAATGGCGCAACCAATTGCCAGCGGCAGGTTTGCCCACAGGCCCATTACGATTGAACCGACGCCTGCGACCAGACAGGTCGCCACAAATACAGCAGCAGGCGGGAACCCGGCTTTACCCAGCATCCCCGGAACCACGATAACGGAGTAGACCATGGCCAGGAAGGTAGTTAATCCGGCAACGACTTCCTGACGAACGGTACTGCCGCGGAGCGAAATTTTAAACCAGGCGTCGAGTGAACCGCCGGTACGCGCTGAAGGCGTAGACATAGAAAACATCCCCTGAGAGTTTATTTTTTCGTCATTATGCGTGCTGGACAATCCACTGCCTGCTAAACGTTTTCTCCATGTGCCAGGTTTGCGTCAATAGGGGTGTCGCAAAAAAGCAAACGTTTAGCTCCGCGCATAAAAAACGGGTGGTAAAAAAAAGCAAACGATTATCCAGCGATCATACGCTGGTTTTCAACTGAACTTTGCCGCTTTTTACTCATTTCTTCTTATAACGCGCAAGAAATAACCAGTCGATGCGCAAACGTTATCGTCAATGCGCAATTTGGCAACAAATTTCGCGGAGTTATTACAACATCGGCGTGTTTATTTCGCGCAACTCGCGCAAGAAAACAGGTGAAGATGCGTAAAATTTTTTGGCTAAAAAATCACCATTTCACTGGCAAATGGAGGGAGGTGGCTTACACTTACATTATCAACACAGGCCGGAACCTCCCCTAATGTGCTCGACTGAGGGGTGTTGATGTCGGGGGAAACCCTCCCGTGAACCAGCGGGATAGAGTGAAAGACAAAGACCGGAACCAAACTAAAGCGCCCTCTGTGGCGCTTTAGTTTTATGCCCTTCATACCCATCACATATTTTAAACCAATTAATCATCTTCCAGCAGCCGCGCTCCGGTCCCCTGCTCGCCAAGCTGATCGCCTGGGTTACGCAACGGGCAATCGCTGCGTGACAAGCATCCGCAACCAATACACCCATCCAGCTCATCACGTAGCGCCACCAAAGTATGAATGCGTCGGTCCAGTTCTTCACGCCATTGCGAAGAGAGCTGCTTCCACTCTTTGGCACTAAGCGAATGCCCCTCAGGTAATACACCTAACGCGTCACCGATCGTGGCCAGCGGGATCCCGATGCGTTGAGCAATCTTGATTATCGCGACGTAACGCAACACATCACGTTTGTATCGCCGCTGATTGCCGCTATTGCGCATGCTACTGATTAACCCTTTGCTTTCATAGAAATGCAGGGTCGATACCGCCACGCCGCTACGTTTGGCGACTTCACCTGGTGTGAGCAGCGCTTTTATCCGGGGTAATTTCTTTTCCATAAATCGCTTTACCTCAAGTTAACTTGAGGAATTATACTCGCCCACAGACAAAACGACGAATCGAATACTGAGAAAGAGGCAGCCCTATGTCCCATCAGCAGATTATTCAGACCCTTATTGAATGGATTGATGAACATATCGATCAACCGCTGAACATTGAGGCGGTGGCGAAAAAATCAGGTTACTCGAAGTGGTATTTACAAAGAATGTTCCGCACGGTGACGCGCCAGACCTTGGGTGACTACATCCGCCAGCGTCGACTTTTGCTGGCCGCCGTTGAACTACGGACAACTGAGCGACCTATTTTTGATATCGCGATGGATCTTGGTTATGTGTCGCAACAAACCTTCTCGCGTGTGTTTCGCCGCGAATTTGATCGTACTCCCAGCGACTACCGCCATCGTCTGTAAGATTATTGCCCGCTCTGCGTCAGTATGGCGGGCGACCGTTGTATCCAGTGCATGAACTCCTGCGGCGGCAGCGCCTTCGCAAAATACCAGCCCTGACAATACTGTACGCCGCGTTCAAGCAGCCATTCGATTTGCTCCTTCGTTTCCACCCCTTCCGCAATCGTCTTCAGGTGTAAGCTTTGTGCCATCTCAATAATATGTTCGGCAATCAAGTGACTGGTGCTATTAGTGGACAACGTGCTAATAAACGATTTGTCGATCTTCAGGATATCGACATTCAGCGCTGACAAATTATGCAGATTGGAATACCCCGTGCCAAAATCATCAAATGCCACTTCATAACCCGCCTTGCGGAACGCCTGGATTACGGGGGTCATTTTATGTACATCTATGAACCCACGCTCGGTCACTTCGACTTTAATTTGCTGGGCCGCCACGGAGTACTCACGATTTTTGTCGTTAATCAGAGCAATCAATCGGGATGAATGAAAGTCAGAAGCGGAAAGGTTAATCGAGATAGAAAGCTGAGGATGCGCCGAAAGAAAATACCCCAAATCGTTGAACACCTCTTCAACGACATAATCCGTGATCCGCTCAATCATTCCCTCTTTTTCAGCCAGTGGAATAAACTCCGTCGGGCTCATCACCTCACCTTTACAGCCCGGCCAGCGCAGCAGAGCTTCAGCACCAACACATTGCCCATTCTTAATATCAATGATCGGCTGGTAATGCAGGCAAAGCTGACGTTTTTTGATCGCGCGTTTTAATAAGCGCCGGGGAGATAAGTATTCCTGGCGCGTGCGCCACCACATTAGCAGTATCAGGATGCTGCAGATAATCCCGAAGGGAATGGTTAATGCCGCCTCGTGATAGAAAATCTGACTTACGCGGTTGTCTGAGGTCGACACAATAATCGCAATTGGACGTTTTTCTGAATGCACGATGGTGTAGAAGCGATCGTCTTGTTGAAAGGTCGAGGCTTCACCGCGTATGAGCGGCGCGAATTGCGCAATATTTGCCGCTTCGCTGGCAGAGAAAAACGTATCTGTTACTGTGTCATACACGCCCCATGAGAGATCCGGATCATCTGACATGACTTCGCTGTAGGACAATGGATTGATGACTGCGACGTAGTTCCCGCGTTGCATGTACGTCATTCTGTAGCCAGCGAAAAAAGGGGTATCGCGGTAGTAATAGATGGAGATATCCGGCGTACGTTTATAATCGGCTGTCGGCATAATATAAGTAACAGGCGGCGCCATCGACGTAGAGCACAAAAAGTGATCGCCCTGCGCATAAATTAGCTCACTGATATATAAACGACCGCGAATAATATTTAGCATACTTTTCTGATGTGCCGGGGTACACATCTTACCCTGATACAACTGGGCCATATCACGCGCCAAATCAGCTTGTAGGATCACCAATTCTGTTTTATTTAACACCAGTTGAGCAAAAGAGCGGAGTTGGCTATGGGTTTCGGTCATCGCCCGGATGTGTGCAAACCATATCGCCAGCACCACGGGGAACAATACCACCATGAATGTTCCCAGGAACTTCAGCAGCTTGCGTCGCGCTCTGTGATTCATGTCAGCCCTATTTCCCTGTTTCGTATATGCCAGAACCCATCAAGGCAGGATGCTATAAACACCGACTGATTAAGTTGCATGAATCTATCAGTATTAGCAACAGACTTCTCTATGTAAAAGTCTGATAATAGTTGATGATGATATTATTTTTCCGTAAGGCAAACTTAAAGTCATGCTTATTTCATAACGTTATTATCCCCAAGGAGTAATTTTTTATGAGCATTATCCTGGCTGCGTTTAAGAAATTCATTAAAGTTTTTTAACGTTTAATTTAGGATAAATATAACAAGTAGATTAAATGCATGTTTAAAGCATGGTTATTTTTTATCAACCCTTCATTAAATAAAGCCACACATTTAGAGTGGTTTTAGCCCTACAAAAATAACGTCCAATAGTGGTGAACAAACGACCAGTTGTGATATAGTTCACAAAAACCATGTAACAGAAACAATGTTTCATTCATGTTATTGCCCGTCGATAGCCAGAGTATCACACCCTCGGTGAACACCCCCGCGCTGTCCTGGGCATCCAGACTTTCTGAGGACGTTTTTCATGGCGACAATAACAACTGGCGTGGTTCTTCTGCGGTGGCAACTGCTCAGCGCGGTGCTGATGTTTTTAGCCAGTACGCTCAATATCCGTTTTCGTAAATCAGATTATATTGGCCTGGCCGTCATTAGCAGCGGTTTGGGGCTGGTTTTTGCCTGCTGGTTTGCGACTGGATTGCTCGGCATAACCCTGGTGGATATGTCCGCTATCTGGAAGAACATTGAAACCGTGATGGTTGACGTGATGAGCCACACACCGCCAGATTGGCCGATGGTGTTGAACTGATAACAAAATTGCATATGGCTACCCCAGTCTTGAAGTAGCCATTATTTTCAGCGTAACGCAGTGGGATTAGAACGGAATATCGTCGTCGAAATCCATCGGCGGCTCGTTAGACGGCGCAGCCGGAGCTGACTGTTGCGGACGAGACTGCGCGCCGCCGCTGAACTGGTTGCCACCCTGCGGCTGCTGAGGTTGACCCCAACCGCCCTGCTGCTGACCGCCACCTGCCGGAGCACCACCACCCTGACGACCACCCAGCATTTGCATGGTGCCGCCAACGTTAACCACAACTTCTGTGGTGTACTTTTCTACGCCGGACTGATCGGTCCATTTGCGGGTACGCAACTGACCTTCGATATAGACCTGAGAACCTTTACGCAGATATTCGCTGGCCACTTCCGCCAGTTTGCCAAACAGCACAACACGGTGCCATTCAGTCTGCTCTTTCATTTCACCGGTCGCTTTATCACGCCAGGATTCGGAAGTAGCCAGCGTAATGTTGGCAACTGCGCCACCATTCGGCATATAGCGTACTTCCGGGTCCTGGCCCAGATTACCGACGAGAATCACCTTGTTTACGCCTCTGCTGGCCATGATCGTGTCTCCTGAAAAACGTTACTGAATAAGTGTAAGCGCGGGATTGTAGCATTTCCAATAGCGCTTTTACTACGTTGCGAAGTTGATTCCAGTAAACAACCCCAGCCAGACATTGTTGCACAGACGTCTGCGTTTTGCATTCCAATACTGTATATCCATTCAGGTTAGGTTGTGTCATAATTAACCGTTTGTGATCGCCGGTAGCACCATGCAGCCAGGCAAAAAAGCGTTTAATCCGGGAAAGATGAATGGATAAGATCGAAGTTCGGGGCGCCCGCACCCATAATCTCAAAAACATCAACCTCGTCATCCCGCGCGACAAGCTGATTGTCGTCACCGGGCTTTCGGGCTCAGGCAAATCTTCGCTCGCTTTCGACACCTTATATGCCGAAGGGCAGCGTCGTTACGTTGAATCCCTTTCCGCGTACGCGCGTCAATTTCTGTCGCTGATGGAAAAACCGGACGTCGACCACATTGAGGGGCTCTCTCCTGCCATCTCAATTGAACAAAAATCGACGTCCCATAACCCGCGATCCACGGTAGGTACAATTACCGAAATTCACGACTATCTGCGTCTGCTGTTTGCCCGCGTTGGCGAGCCGCGCTGTCCGGATCACGACGTTCCCCTGGCAGCGCAGACCGTAAGCCAGATGGTGGATAACGTCCTGTCGCAGCCGGAAGGTAAGCGTCTGATGCTGCTGGCGCCGGTGATCAAAGAGCGTAAAGGCGAGCACACCAAAACGCTGGAAAACCTGGCAGGCCAGGGCTATATCCGCGCCCGTATCGACGGTGAAGTCTGTGACCTTTCCGATCCGCCCAAGCTTGAGCTGCAAAAGAAACACACCATTGAAGTGGTGATTGACCGCTTTAAAGTCCGTGACGATCTCACCCAGCGCCTGGCGGAATCCTTTGAAACCGCGCTGGAACTGTCCGGCGGTACGGCGGTCGTTGCCGATATGGACGACCCGAAAGCGGAGGAGCTGCTGTTCTCCGCCAACTTCGCCTGCCCTATCTGCGGCTATAGCATGCGCGAACTGGAACCGCGGCTGTTCTCGTTTAACAACCCGGCGGGCGCGTGTCCAACCTGTGACGGTCTCGGCGTGCAGCAATATTTCGATCCTGATCGGGTGATCCAAAACCCGGAACTGTCGCTGGCCGGTGGTGCTATCCGCGGTTGGGATCGCCGTAACTTCTATTACTTCCAGATGCTTAAGTCTCTGGCGGAACACTATAAATTCGACGTTGAAGCCCCGTGGGCCAGCCTGAACCCTGCCGTGCATAAAGTGGTACTGTACGGTTCCGGTAAAGAGAATATCGAATTTAAATACATGAACGATCGTGGTGATACGTCCGTACGTCGCCATCCGTTCGAAGGCGTATTGCACAATATGGAGCGCCGCTATAAAGAGACGGAATCCAGCGCAGTACGTGAAGAATTAGCCAAGTTCATCAGTAACCGACCTTGCGCCAGCTGTGAAGGGACGCGTTTACGCCGGGAAGCTCGTCACGTATTTGTTGAAAATACGCCGCTGCCTGCGATTTCTGACATGAGCATCGGTCATGCAATGGATTTCTTCAACAATCTGAAGCTTGCGGGTCAGCGGGCGAAGATTGCCGAGAAAATTCTTAAAGAGATTGGCGATCGTCTGAAGTTCCTGGTCAACGTCGGCCTCAACTACCTGACGCTATCGCGTTCGGCAGAAACACTCTCCGGCGGTGAGGCCCAGCGTATTCGTCTGGCAAGCCAGATCGGCGCGGGTCTGGTCGGTGTAATGTACGTGCTGGATGAGCCGTCTATTGGCCTGCACCAGCGCGATAACGAACGTCTGCTGGGTACGCTTATCCACCTGCGTAATCTGGGTAATACCGTTATTGTGGTCGAGCACGATGAAGATGCAATTCGCGCTGCTGACCACGTTATCGATATCGGCCCCGGTGCTGGCGTTCACGGCGGTCAGGTCGTCGCCGAAGGGACGCTCGACGACATCATGGCAGTGCCTGAGTCGCTGACCGGCCAGTACATGAGCGGTAAACGCAAGATTGAAGTGCCTAAACAGCGCGTTGCGGCTGACCCAGAGAAAGTACTAAAACTCACCGGCGCACGCGGTAACAACCTGAAAGATGTCACCCTGACGCTGCCGGTAGGTTTATTTACCTGCATTACCGGGGTTTCCGGTTCGGGTAAATCGACGCTGATTAACGACACACTGTTCCCGATTGCACAGACGGCGCTAAACGGTGCGACGCTGGCTGAACCTGCGCCGTATCGCGACGTTCAAGGCCTGGAACATTTCGACAAAGTGATCGACATTGACCAAAGCCCGATTGGCCGTACGCCGCGCTCTAACCCGGCGACCTACACCGGTGTGTTTACGCCAGTGCGCGAACTGTTTGCCGGTGTCCCGGAGTCGCGTGCGCGCGGTTATACGCCGGGTCGTTTCAGCTTTAACGTTCGCGGCGGACGCTGTGAAGCCTGTCAGGGCGATGGCGTGATCAAAGTCGAAATGCACTTCCTGCCGGATATCTACGTGCCGTGCGATCAGTGCAAAGGCAAGCGCTATAATCGCGAAACGCTGGAAATTAAATACAAAGGCAAGACTATCCACGAAGTGCTGGATATGACGATTGAAGAAGCACGTGAGTTCTTCGATGCCGTTCCGGCGCTGGCACGTAAGCTGCAAACGCTGATGGACGTTGGCCTGACGTACATTCGACTGGGTCAGTCCGCTACCACGCTCTCGGGCGGTGAAGCACAGCGCGTGAAGCTGGCGCGCGAACTGTCCAAACGCGGTACCGGGCAAACGCTGTATATTCTCGATGAGCCGACCACCGGTCTGCATTTTGCGGATATTCAGCAACTGTTGGACGTGCTGCATCAACTCCGGGATCAGGGCAACACCATCGTAGTGATTGAGCACAATCTGGACGTGATTAAGACCGCAGACTGGATTGTCGATCTCGGTCCGGAAGGCGGCAGCGGCGGCGGCGAAATCCTTGTCTCCGGCACACCAGAAACGGTCGCTGAGTGTGAAGCCTCACACACGGCCCGCTTCCTCAAACCGCTGTTGTAATTACGCAACACTTGTCTGGCCTACAGAATATGCATGAAGCTTGTAGGCCGGATAAGGCGCTTGCGCCGCATCCGGCAACCGTTGTGCCTGATGGCACTGCGCTTATCAGCGCCTACGAAACTACAGACCAGGCATAAATCTTGTAGGCCGGATAAGGTGCTTGCGCCGCATCCGGCAACCGTTGTGCCTGATGGCACTGCGCTTATCAGCGCCTACGAAACTACAGAATATGCATAAAGCCTGTAGGCCGGATAAGGCGCTTGCGCCGCATCCGGCGAAACGGATCAGGGCTGCGTCAGTATCCGGCGTTTATCTTCCGGCAACGTGTTCACTGCCTGCTGATAAGAGGCGTCGACCAGATAATAAATCTGTGAATCCGGCAGCGAGCCGTCCAGATACACCGTACTCCAGTGCGCTTTATTGAGATGCCTGCTTGGCCGAACATCGCTATGCTGCTGGCGCAACAGTTCTGCCAGTTCAGGGCTGGTTTTCAGAGACACCGCCGGGCGTTCTTCCACCTCTTTTACCATGGCAAAAAGCACATCTTCGACTTTGATTTGCGTGGCCTTCCAGTCACTGTGAACGCTCTGCTCCGCGCCCGTTTTTGCCATGCAGTATTGCAGCAACTCCGAATTCGTCATCTTTATTCCCCTTACCAGCATATTGCCTCATGAGAACATCTTTTATTCAGTGTGCAGCAAGTCCGCAAAAGGTAAAAGCCAGCAATGTAAATTTGTTTAAAAAAACAGCAATCCGCAGCCAGCGTCCTCAATATTCCGAGTTGACGATCACCTCTTCACCAAACGCACCGGCCTGTGGCAGCGGCTTATAAGTGGAGTTAGAGGCGCGCAAAATGCGAATACCGCGAATACCCACGTCGCGAGCGGCAGTGATGTCATTATCGGAGTCACCGTAGAACATGCGGATATTTTTATCCTGCAGCCACTGCGTTTTGGTGTTCTGACCCGGCTTGTCGCCGGCAAAAATGACCGGATTCATATTTCCAGCCGGGATGTGAAAGTTATCAGACAACGTTTTCGACACCGTTTCAGTCTTCGTCTGGCTACGCCCGGTCACGAAAAAGATGCTGTCACCGCGACGCACGTGCATATCAATCAGTTGGCGCGCGACTTCTTTTGGAATACTGAACTCGTCCCAGCCATTGTTCATTTTTTCCCAGAAGGCCGGATTCTTCAGGTAATCCTCACTGTCCGGGGAATACGTTTTTTTACCGCGCCAGAAGCCTGGGCTGGAAAAGAGGACAGTGTCATCGATATCAAACCCGACGGCCATCGGCGGACGTCCGGTCAGGCTGTTTTCAATTTGTGCCACGGAGACCCAGTGAATGGGAGCCTGCTCAGCGAGCTTTGCAACGTTAGTGCCTGGATTGAGCTGAGAGGGAGAAGAAACGAGTGCCTGGGCTGGCTGATTTAGCGTGAACAATAAACAAACGGCACTCAGTGCCAACGTAAACTTGCGCATATTTTTCCCTAAGTAGTCAGTTAGTTATCATTTTTTTATTAACAACTGGTCAAAAAACTATCTGACCTTACCCCTTAGGGGGAGGGAAAGGAAGGATTTTCTCTGGTTTTGTCCTGGAAAAGGAGCACGATCACATTGGAAAACAGGCCTGATGGCGCGACGCTTATCAGGCCTGCAAAGTCGGTTACATGACGGCAGCAAATGCCTTCGCCACGCGCTGCACGTTACCGTGATTCAGCCCGGCCACGCACATACGACCGCTGGCGATCAGGTATACACCGAACTCATCGCGCAGGCGATCGACCTGGGCTACGCTAAGCCCGGTATAGCTGAACATACCGCGCTGTTGCAGCAGGTAGTCAAAATTACGGCCTGGGATCTCCGCATTTAATACGTTAACCAGCTCCTGACGCATCGCCAGAATGCGAGTACGCATCTCTTCAACTTCCGCCAGCCAGCTGGCTTTCAGCACGTCATCACCCAGCACCGCGGCAACTACCTGCGCACCAAAGTTTGGCGGGCTGGAGTAGTTACGACGCACCGTCGCTTTTAGCTGCCCCAGAACACGGCTGGCGGCATCAGCGTCTTCACATACCACAGACAGTCCGCCGACACGCTCACCGTATAAGGAAAAAATCTTCGAGAATGAGTTGCTGACCAGAGCGGGCAATCCGGCGCTTGCGATGGCGCGAATCGCATAGGCGTCTTCTTCCATTCCACCGCCGAAGCCCTGGTAAGCAATGTCCAGGAACGGAATCAGATCGCGTGCTTTCAGGATCTCAATAACGCTATCCCACTGCGCAGGCGTTAAATCCGCCCCTGTCGGGTTATGGCAGCACGGATGTAGCAGCACGATGCTGCGCGCCGATAGGGTATTCAGCGTTGCCAGCAGGTCGTTGAAACGCACGCCGTTGGTCGTGTCGTCATACCATGGGTAAGTGCTTACTTCGAATCCGGCACCTTCAAAAATCGCGATATGGTTTTCCCAGGTCGGATCGCTGACCCACACGCCAGAATCAGGGAAATAACGTTTCAGGAAGTCTGCGCCAACCTTTAACGCACCGGAGCCGCCCAGCGTCTGAATGGTTGCGACGCGCTGCTGCTGGAGAACCGGATGTTCTGCGCCAAACAGCAGCGGCGCAATGGTATGGCGATACGTGTTCAGACCTTCCATCGGCAGATACAGCGAAGCACCATGCGGTTTGGCATTAAGTCGAGCTTCCGCTTCCGCCACCGCTCTAAGCTGAGGAATAATACCGTCTTCGTTGTAATACAGGCCGATGCTGAGATTCACTTTGTCGCTACGTGAATCTTCTTTGAAGCGCTCCATGAGCGATAAAATCGGGTCGCCAGCGTAGGCGTCAACTTTTTGAAACACGTGTGGTTCTCCGGGTTTACAGGCAGGGGTTAAGAACACAATAAACCGGAAGTGGGAGAAGATCGAGAGGATGTTGAGAGGAATATTGCCGGAAGGTGGCGTAACCACCTGTCCGGCACATCATGCTGTTAATCGATATACTTCATCGCCACCCTTGAGGTCAGGCGCGTGATAAGTTCGTAAGCACTTACTTTCGTCATTTCAGCAATACGTTCAACGGGCAGGCCCTCGCCCCACAGAATCACCGAATCGCCGGCTTTATCCTGCGCTTCGGGCCCTAAATCGACGCAGATCATATCCATTGCAACACGACCGACGATCGGCACTTCACGGCCGTTGACCAGTACCGGCGTCCCCGAAGGCGCTGCGCGCGGATAACCATCGCCATAGCCCATCGCTACCACGCCAAGACGCGTGTCGCGCTCGCTCAGCCAGGTTCCCCCATACCCAACCGGCTCGCCCGCTTTGTGCTCACGCACCGCAATCAGACTTGAGGTCAGCGACATTACCGGTTGGCAGCCAAAATCAGCACCGATGGAGTGATTTTCCAGTGGTGATACGCCATACAGAATCAGCCCCGGACGCGCCCAGTCGAAATGAGACTGCGGCCACAGCAAAATACCACCCGACGCGGCAATCGAACGCTGCCCCGGTTTGCCTTCACAAAAACTGTTGAAGATATCGAGCTGTTTTTCGGTCGCGCCACACTCAGGCTCGTCCGCGCGAGCAAAGTGGCTGACGATATTGACCGGCTGGCGCACGTTTTCACATTGCGTTAAGCGCTGATAAAACGCCTCAGCCTGCTCAGGGCGTACGCCCAGGCGATGCATACCGGTGTCGAGCTTCATCCAGACGGTAACGGGTTCAGCCAGTTTTGCTGCTTCCAGGGCTTCGAGCTGCTCCTGGTTATGGACGGCTGTATGCAGACGCTGCGCGGAAATAGTCGGCAGATCGGAGGCATCAAAAAACCCCTCCAGCAGCAGGATGGGCTGCGTGATCCCTCCCGCTCGCAAGCGCAGGGCTTCTTCAAGACGAGCGACACCAAAAGCGTCCGCATCGGGGAGCGTTCGCGCGGTCTCTAACAGACCATGGCCGTAGGCGTTCGCTTTCACGACCGCAACCAGTTTGCTGGCTGGAGCCAGTTCACGCAGACGTTGCAGGTTGTGTCGCAGAGCGCGGCGGTTAATGACTACAGTTGCCGCTTGCATTTGTATTCCTTAATAAAAGAATCTTCTAAATCATTCGTGTTGCAGGAAGGCGACAAGCCAGAGAATCCCCGGGAGCTTAGTAAACTAAGTGACCGGGGTGAACGGGCGTAGTCAACGCATCTGCTGCATGAAGGATGACGGAGATTTATTCGTCGTCGTATTGTGGGCCCGCATAGTTATCGAAGCGCGACCACTGACCGTTAAACGTCAGGCGCACCGTACCGATCGGGCCGTTACGTTGCTTACCAATAATGATTTCTGCGATCCCTTTCAGGTCGCTGTTTTCGTGATAAACCTCATCACGATAGATAAACATGATTAAGTCGGCATCCTGCTCGATGGAGCCGGACTCACGCAGATCCGAGTTGACCGGACGCTTGTCGGCACGTTGTTCCAGAGAGCGGTTAAGCTGCGACAGCGCCACCACCGGCACATGCAGTTCTTTCGCTAACGCTTTCAGCGAGCGGGAGATTTCTGCAATTTCCAGCGTACGGTTGTCGGAGAGCGACGGCACGCGCATCAGCTGCAGGTAGTCGATCATGATAAGTCCGATACCGCCATGTTCACGGGCGATACGACGGGCACGCGAGCGCACTTCCGTAGGCGTCAGGCCGGAGGAGTCATCAATATAGATGTTTCGTTTCTCTAGCAAAATACCCATTGTTCCGGAAATTCGCGCCCAGTCCTCATCATCCAGTTGACCGGTACGGATTTTGGTTTGGTCTACGCGTGAGAGCGAGGCCAGGGAACGCATCATGATCTGTTCTGAGGGCATTTCAAGACTAAAGATAAGAACCGGCTTATCCTGCAACATCGCCGCATTTTCGACGAGGTTCATTGCAAATGTCGTTTTACCCATCGACGGACGCGCGGCGACAATAATTAAGTCTGACGGCTGCAAACCAGCCGTCTTTTTATTGAGGTCGTCATAACCGGTGTTCACTCCGGTGACGCCGTCGTGCGGCTGCTGGAACAGTTGCTCGATACGCGCGACGGTTGCGTCGAGCACATCGGTGATATTTTTCGGGCCTTCGTCTTTATTAGCGCGGCTTTCCGCGATTTTAAAGACGCGGGATTCCGCAAGGTCCAGCAGATCTTCACTGGAGCGTCCTTGCGGATCAAACCCGGCTTCCGCGATTTCGTTCGCAACCGAAATCATGTCACGAACAACGGCACGTTCGCGGACGATATCCGCATAAGCGCTAATATTCGCCGCACTTGGCGTATTTTTAGATAACTCAGCCAGGTAAGCAAAACCGCCGACGCTGTCCAGTTGTCCCTGAACCTCCAGCGACTCTGCCAGCGTGATCAGATCGATGGGTTTTCCCATCTCCTGCAGGCGATGCATTTCCGTGAAGATATGCCGGTGTGGTCGGGTATAAAAATCTTCCGCCACCACACGCTCGGCGACATCGTCCCAGCGTTCGTTATCCAGCATTAAACCGCCCAACACCGACTGTTCCGCTTCAATCGAGTGCGGCGGTACTTTCAGCCCGGCGACCTGGGGATCGCGCTCACGAGCATCAGTCTGTTGTTTGTTGAAGGGTTTATTTCCTGCCATAGTGAATGGAGTTACCGAGATAATGATTGGGTCGAAAGATTACCACATTTCTTTTGGAGGAAGCATGGCAACACGTATTGAATTTCACAAGCATGGTGGCCCTGATGTACTCAAGGCGGTGGAGTTTACGCCCGTAGACCCGGCGGAAAACGAAATCCAGGTCGAGAACAAAGCGATTGGGATCAACTATATCGACACCTACATCCGCAGTGGTCTTTATCCACCGCCTTCCCTGCCCAGCGGTCTGGGTACCGAAGCCGCAGGCGTGGTCAGCAAAGTCGGCAGCAAAGTGACACACATTAAAGCTGGCGATCGCGTGGTGTACGCCCAGTCTGCCCTTGGCGCCTACAGCTCAGTGCATAACGTTCCGGCCGATAAAGCCGCCATCCTGCCTAACGCTATCTCGTTTGAACAAGCTGCCGCCTCGTTTCTTAAAGGGCTAACCGTTTTTTATCTGTTACGTAAAACGTATGAAATTCAGCCTGATGAGCCGTTTTTGTTCCATGCGGCTGCGGGCGGCGTCGGCATGATTGCCTGCCAGTGGGCAAAAGCATTGGGTGCGAAGCTGATTGGTACCGTCGGCAGTGCGCAAAAGGCGCAAATTGCGCTGCAGGCTGGCGCATGGCAGGTCATTAACTATCGTGAAGAGAGCATTGTTGAGCGAGTGAAAGAGATAACTGGCGGTAAAAAAGTGCGGGTGGTGTATGACTCGGTAGGGAAAGATACCTGGGAAGCCTCGCTGGATTGTTTACAGCGCCGGGGACTAATGGTCAGCTTTGGTAATGCTTCCGGGCCGGTGACTGGCGTGAACTTAGGCATTCTGAACCAGAAAGGTTCGCTGTACGTGACCCGTCCTTCACTCCAGGGGTATGTCACCAATCACCGCGAATTAACCGAAGCCAGCAATGAGCTATTCTCGCTCATTGCCAGTGGAGTGATCAAAGTGGATGTCGCGCCTGGTCAGACGTTCGCACTGCACGATGCACAGCGTGCTCATGAAGTACTGGAAAGCCGGGCCACGCAGGGATCGAGTTTGCTGATTCCGTAAGATGACGGGGAAAGAAAGAATTAGGGCTTCCCGTAGGAAGCCCTTTCTTTTTTTAGTTCGGCTGTATGTAGGGTACAGCTCGATGAATTCGTTAACCTGGCAATAGTGACAGATTTGATAATCAATTCCTATTTGGTTCTAAAGGCAATGTTGCAGGTTGTGACGTACAGCTCAATACCTTAGTAAAACCGGCGGTTATTGCGCTGATACTGTGGGACTTTTGGCGCTTTTATCGCCTTGATAACCCACACCACGGCAACAGCCAGTAGCAGCCAGGGCAACAGTTTAATCATCAAGGCAAATAGTCCGCCCAGAAACATCACTGCGGTGGCTACGACCAATGCGGCCAGAACGCCCAGCAAAGAAACGCCGGTGACCATCAGCATGATAAAAAATCCAATCACAAAAAGTAGTTCCAGCATGGCTCTCTCCCGAAATGAAATTCTCTCCATTGCTTTACAAGAAACATGCCAAAAATAATGCGTTGATTTATAAAGAAAACGCCCCGCGACAAAGCGCAGGGCGTGGTGAAATTAACTAACTTTTGGTGAAAACTTAACGCTTGTCTGCCACCAGCTTCAGCGCGTGTTCCAGAACGTTAATATCAGCCCCGGCTTTATGTGCATTCTCGCTCAGATAGCGGCGCCACTGACGGGCACCAGGGATCCCCTGAAACAGCCCCAACATATGGCGTGTCACATGTCCCAAATAGGTTCCCTTACTCAGTTCACGCTCAATATACGGGTACATGGCGCGCACCACGGCGACCGGATCGGTATCTTCGGTAGCGGCAGAGAAAATCTCACGGTCAACGGACGCCAGAATGCCTGGGTTTTGATAAGCTTCACGCCCCACCATCACGCCATCCATATGTTGCAGATGAATTTTCGCTTCTTCCAACGATTTAATGCCACCGTTGATCGACATCGTCAGATGCGGGAAATCACGCTTTAGCTGATAAACACGGTCATAATCCAGCGGTGGAATTTCGCGGTTTTCTTTCGGGCTTAACCCGGACAGCCAGGCCTTGCGAGCGTGAATGATAAACATCTCACATTCGCCTTTGCCAGATACCGTGTTGATGAAATCGCAGAGGAATTCGTAGCTGTCCTGGTCATCAATGCCGATACGGGTTTTCACCGTAACCGGAATCGACACCACGTCGCGCATCGCTTTGACGCAATCGGCGACCAGTTGCGCATTCCCCATCAGGCAGGCGCCAAACATGCCATTCTGTACGCGGTCGGAAGGACAACCCACGTTGAGATTAATTTCGTCATAGCCCCGCTGTTCAGCGAGCTTTGCGCACTGCGCCAGCGCCGCAGGATCGCTCCCACCCAGTTGTAATGCGACCGGGTGTTCTTCTTCGCTATACGCCAGATAATCGCCTTTACCATGAATGATTGCCCCAGTGGTTACCATCTCCGTATAGAGCAGCGTCTGGCTGGACAGTAAGCGCAAAAAGTAGCGGCAGTGTCTGTCCGTCCAGTCGAGCATCGGCGCGATAGAAAAACGATGAGCGGGAAAAGCGGTAGACTGAGATTCAGGCAGCATGGCGAATATTCAAGCATCCGGTTAAAAAAGGGGCGCTACTATAGCATAGACCGTTACGATAGTGAGCCACATCCTCGCGGCTCACTCCCCCTGACCCTAAATAAACGCTATTTACGCCCCGGTTTTCCGTCGTGAGATCCAAAAAACTGCGGCGGATGGTCGACCCAGCGATCCTCACGTGTAGCGGCATAGACCGGGTTAAGCGGATAATAAATGCGATTGTATTTTTTGTTCGCCTCACCCACGACTAACAGGCGCACCTCTTCACTGGTGTTATTAATAAAGGTATGGCACACGCCTGTACCTGCCGGGAAACCGACGCTGTCGCCCGGTTCCAGCTTCCATAAATACCCGTTAATCCAGGCCTCAGGATAACCTTCCAGCACGTAGATAAATTCTTCCTCATCGCTTTCAGCGTGCGGGTACGACGTGCGCCGACCCGGCGGCAGGCGTTCATGATGAATGCCGAGTCGTCCTAACCCCAACTTGCGGGCAAGTGGCGCGCCAATAGCAAATAGCTCATCGCTGTCAGGATAAGTGGAGTCATCAGCCCCCTCAACCTCACGCCAGTGGCGAATACAATCGGGTCTTTTCATGGTTATTTTCCAGTATTGCGATGCGTCAGGTATAGCACACCACGGTGGATCTCGGTGTTTTAAGCAGAACATGTTAAAGTAAGGGATTAACCTTCCACGCAAATCGAGGCGCCAAATGGACAAAACCACTACGCAAGAGTTATTGGCTCAAGCTGAAAAACTCTGCGCGCAACGCAACGTGCGGCTTACGCCACAACGCCTCGAAGTACTGCGCCTGATGAGCCTGCAGGAAGGTGCGATCAGTGCCTATGACCTGCTCGACCTGTTGCGGGCAACTGAGCCACAGGCTAAACCACCTACTGTATATCGTGCGCTCGATTTTCTGCTGGAACAAGGTTTCGTGCACAAGGTGGAATCCACCAACAGCTATGTGCTTTGTCATCTGTTCGATCAGCCAACCCACAGTTCTGCAATGTTCATTTGCGACCGCTGCGGCGTGGTAAAAGAAGAGTGTGCGGAAGGCGTTGAAGACATTATGCATACGCTGGCGGCAAAAATGGGCTTTGCACTGCGGCATAACGTTATTGAAGCCCACGGGCTGTGTCCGGCCTGTGTGGAAGTTGAATCTTGCCGCCATCCTGGCGAGTGCCAGCATGACCATACGATTCAGGTGAAGAAGAAGGTTGGGCGCTAGGTAAGCGGGAGAGCGTACATCCTTGTACTCTCAGGAGGGAAGGGTTAATTACCAGCGGTAATCATTACGTTTTTCCCAATCGTTAACTTCTTTCTCCGCCTGATCTTTCGCGTAACCGTAACGCTCCTGGACTTTACCGACCAGTTGGTCACGTTTACCTTCAATGACCGTCATATCATCATCGGTCAGTTTGCCCCATTGCTCTTTCACTTTACCTTTAAACTGCTTCCAGTTGCCGCCGACTTCGTCTTTATTCATCATCAAGTCCTCATCGTTAGGTTGTGAATAGCGAGAGTGCCATGTCCAGACACATGCTGTTTTTGCTGGACGTGAGAATAAGTGTAGTCAGTGATTCTGGGTTTTATTTACTATTCGGAATTTTTAACCATCCCGCTCAGGCAAACCAGGTTCCATTACGCCAGTGACGTCGCCAGATAAAGGCCAGTGAAAGCCCGCGCAACGCCAGGAAAACCGTTAACGCCAACCACAAGCCATGGTTTCCCAGCCACGGCAAAGTCAGCAGCGTTAATGCAAATCCTGTGGCAGCAACGGCCATACTGTTGCGCATTTCTGCCGCGCGCGTCGCGCCAATAAACATTCCGTCGAGCAGATAACACCAGACACCCACCAGCGGTAACACCACCTGCCAGAAAAGATAGCGATCGGCCAGCAGTTGGATTTGCGGCAGCGAGGTCAGTAGCGCAACAATCTGCTCGCCAAACAGGGCATAAACCAACGAGAACAAAATAGCCACAATACCGGACTGTCGGCAGGCCGCCCGCCAGACGTCCAGCAACTGGCTACCATCTCGCGCCCCATAGGCCTGGCCCGAATGCGCTTCCACGGCATAGGCAAATCCATCCAGCGCGTAGGCGGTAAAGGTTAGCAGGGTCATCAGAACGGCATTAACCGCAATGATATCGCCTCCCAGACGCGCACCCAGCACCGTGATAGCGCCAAAACAGAGCTGCAGCAGTAGCGAGCGCAACATGATGTCACGGTTAAGTGCCAACAAACGGCGGAAGTTGCCACGCCACGCCTGCTTCAGCATTGCCAGCGAAATTCCGCGCATATGCTGGACTTTGCGCACCATCATCAGGCCGATCAGCAAGGTGGCATATTCAGCAATCACCGTTGCCAGTGCCGCACCCTGCACGTTCATATGCAGGCCCATAACCAGCCATACATCAAGCACAATGTTGAGAATATTGCCGACAATCAACAAGATAACCGGCGCACGCGCATACTGAACGCCAAGCAGCCAGCCGAGCAGCACCAGATTCGCCAGCGAGGCGGGTGCGCTTAACCAGCGAATTTCGAGGAAACGTCGGGCCTGCTCCAGTACCGCTTCACTTCCGCCAACAATGTGCAGAGCCAGATCGATAATTGGCGTACGAAACAGTGCGATAAGCAACCCCGCTCCCAGCGCCAGCATGAGCGGCTGCACCAGTGCGCGCGCCAGCGCCTGTGGATTTTTCGCACCAAATGCCTGTGCGGTCAGACCAGTGGTACTCATGCGCAAAAAAAGCAGCAGCATAAAAAGAAAACTGGTTGCCGTGGCACCAACCGCAACACCGCCAAGATAGACTGGACTATCCAGATGACCAATCACCGCAGTATCCACCAGTCCCAGCAGGGGAACGGTGATATTGGAGAAGATCATCGGTAAGGCGAGGTGCCAGAGTGCTTTATCAGAAGAGGTAAAGAAAGGCATACAGGAGGGCCTGAGAAGAAGTTAGACGTACTGGACAATGTGATGCAGGCCCGGCAAGCGCAGCGCTACCGGGCACGTTGCCGGATGGCGACGTCATCGTCTTATCCGGCCTACAGGGATTCAACAGAAAATTACAGCCATTCACCGTTACGAATGACGCCTACTGCCAGCCCTTCAATAGTGAAGTTTTGTTCGCGCAGGTCGACAACGATAGGTTTGAATTCGCTGTTTTCTGGCAAGAGTTCAACCTTGTTGCCCTGCTTTTTCAGACGCTTAACCGTAACTTCGTCATCAATACGGGCAACAACAACCTGGCCGTTACGCACGTCCTGGGTCTTATGCACAGCGAGTAAATCACCGTCCATAATCCCGATATCTTTCATCGACATACCGCTAACGCGCAGCAGAAAATCGGCGTTCGGTTTGAACAGTGAAGGATCGACCTGATAGTGGCCTTCAATGTGCTGCTGCGCCAAAAGTGGCTCACCGGCTGCCACGCGCCCCACAAGCGGTAACCCTTCTTCTTCTTCCTGCAACAGTCGAATACCGCGCGATGCGCCGGATACAATTTCCAGCACACCTTTACGCGCCAGCGCTTTCAGGTGTTCTTCAGCTGCGTTTGGGGAACGGAACCCCAAACGCTGCGCGATCTCCGCACGCGTCGGTGGCATACCTGTCTGGCTGATGTGATCTCTAATGAGATCAAACACCTCTTGTTGCCTGGCCGTTAACGCTTTCATTCCGCCCCCTGGGTGTATATACAGTTATGCTGTGAGTATATACAGCTAAAGGCGATTTTGGAACCGCAAACTGCACAAAAAACAGGAGATTTATGCAGTTGTGGAAGCCTTATCGCAAATGCGACCACAACAGAATGCCCCAGGTGATCAGCGCGACAAAAATAGACAGCAATACCGCTGCCGACCCCATATCTTTCGCCCGACCGGAAAGTTCGTGGTACTCAGAACCAATACGATCAACTACCGCTTCAATCGCACTGTTGAGGATTTCAACGATCATCACCAGCATCACAGAACCGATCAACAACACGCGGGTAATTGCATCAACATCCAGCCAGCAGGCGATAGCGACGCCCAGCAGGACGGCAACACTTTCCTGACGGAATGCCGCCTCATTAATCCATGCAGCGCGAAAACCTTTCCAGGAATAACCTGCTGCTTTGATAATTCGGGTGAATCCAGTGGTATTATTGGCCATCAAAAAGAACCTTTTTACATTATTAGCGTCAATGTCATTGTAACGTTACCCCGTTTGTTCAGGGTGTGGCAAAGCAGCGCGAAGTATGACCGGATACCACAGAAATTCACTAAACTTTCTGATATCCTTGCAGCGCATTTGCATTATTAACCAGAGGCTTTACATCGTTTATGTCCGGCTGGCCACGAATTTACTACAAATTACTGAATTTACCATTAAGCGTCCTGGTAAAAAGCAAGTCTATTCCAGCAGAACCTGCTCCGGAATTGGGACTCGATACTTCGCGTCCCATTATGTACGTCCTACCGTACAATTCGAAAGCAGACTTGCTGACGCTGCGTGCCCAATGTCTGGTGCACGACCTCCCCGATCCCCTGGAACCACTAGAGATAGACGGAACGCTGTTACCGCGCTACGTGTTTATTCACGGCGGTCCGCGTGTATTCACCTATTACACGCCGAAAGAAGAGTCTATCAAGCTGTTCCACAACTATCTCGACTTGCATCGCAGCAATCCAGATCTGGATGTGCAGATGGTGCCGGTTTCGGTGATGTTTGGCCGTGCGCCGGGGCGTGAAAAAGGCGAGGTCAATCCGCCGTTACGTATGCTAAACGGCGTACAGAAATTCTTTGCGGTGTCCTGGCTGGGTCGCGACAGTTTTGTCCGTTTCTCCCCGTCGGTCTCTCTGCGCCGTATGGCGGATGAACACGGTACGGATAAGATCATCGCCCAGAAGCTGGCACGCGTGGCGCGTATGCACTTTGCTCGCCAGCGCCTGGCCGCTGTCGGCCCGCGCCTCCCTGCCCGCCAGGATCTGTTTAATAAACTGTTAGCTTCAAAAGCGATCGCTCGTGCGGTAGAAGATGAAGCGCGCAGTAAAAAAATCTCCCACGAAAAAGCGCAGCAAAATGCCATTGCGCTGATGGAAGAGATTGCCGCCAACTTCTCCTACGAAATGATTCGTCTGACGGACCGTATTTTGGGCTTTACCTGGAACCGTCTGTATCAGGGGATTAACGTTCATAATGCTGAACGTGTACGCCAGTTGGCGCACGATGGGCATGAAATCGTGTACGTTCCGTGCCACCGCAGCCATATGGACTATATGCTGCTGTCGTACGTTCTGTACCATCAGGGTTTGGTGCCGCCGCACATCGCAGCCGGTATCAACCTGAACTTCTGGCCAGCGGGTCCGATTTTCCGCCGTCTGGGCGCGTTCTTTATTCGTCGTACCTTCAAGGGCAACAAGCTCTATTCCACCGTATTCCGCGAATACCTGGGCGAGCTGTTCAGCCGCGGCTACTCGGTTGAGTACTTTGTCGAAGGGGGCCGTTCACGTACCGGTCGTCTGCTCGACCCGAAAACCGGCACGCTGTCGATGACTATTCAGGCGATGCTGCGCGGCGGTACGCGCCCTATTACCCTCGTACCTATTTACATCGGCTATGAGCACGTAATGGAAGTGGGCACCTACGCGAAAGAGCTGCGTGGCGCGACGAAAGAGAAAGAAAGTCTGCCGCAAATGCTGCGTGGCTTAAGCAAGCTGCGTAACCTGGGTCAGGGCTACGTCAACTTTGGTGAACCAATGCCATTGATGACTTACCTCAACCAGCATGTGCCGGAGTGGCGTGAATCTATTGACCCTATCGAGTCGATCCGCCCGGCCTGGTTGACACCGACGGTGAATAACATTGCCGCCGATTTGATGGTACGCATTAACAACGCAGGCGCGGCCAACGCCATGAACCTGTGCTGTACTGCGTTACTGGCTTCCCGCCAGCGCTCTCTGACCCGTGAACAGCTAACCGAACAGCTTGACTGCTACCTGAGCCTGCTGCGCAACGTGCCGTACGCGGCGGATGCTACTGTTCCTGCGCAGAGTGCCAGTGAACTGATCGACCACGCCTTGCAGATGAATAAGTTTGAGGTCGAGAAAGACACCATCGGTGACATCATTATTCTGCCGCGCGAGCAGGCGGTATTGATGACCTACTACCGCAATAATATTGCGCATATGCTGGTTCTGCCTTCGTTGATGGCAGCCATTGTGACTCAGCATCGTCGGATTTCACGCGCCGCGTTGCAGCAGCATATTGATGCGCTGTACCCGATGCTAAAAGCGGAGCTGTTCTTACGCTGGGAGCGTGATGAGCTTGCCGGGGTAATTGACGAACTGGCCAGCGAAATGCAGCGCCAGGGACTCATCACCCTGACCGATGACGAACTGCATATCAATCCAGCCCACTCCCGCACGCTACAGCTGCTGGCGGCAGGTGCTCGCGAGACGTTGCAGCGCTACGCCATTACCTTCTGGCTGCTGAGCGCGAACCCGTCCATCAACCGTGGCACGCTGGAAAAAGAGAGCCGCACCGTGGCGCAACGCCTCTCAGTGCTGCACGGCATTAACGCGCCGGAATTCTTCGATAAAGCCGTGTTCAGCTCTCTGGTGCTGACGCTGCGTGACGAGGGATTCATCAGCGATACCGGAGATGCCGAACCGGAAGAGACGATGAAGATCTATCAGATGCTGGCCGAACTGGTCACGTCAGATGTGCGTCTGACTATCGAGAGCGCCACTCAGGGCGAGTAAGCATAAAAAAACCGGTCGAAATGAACTGACCCCATAATGTTGGACAGTTTATTTTAAGCGGTTATCTGGGCCTGGGTTCGGTACTCTACCGGACTCAGGCCTTTCAGTTTCTGTTTTATTCTTTCATGGTTGTAATAGTGGATGTAGTCATCGATAGCCATGCGCAACTCGCTGATATTCTTGTGTTCCGTGAGGTAAAAACACTCAGATTTCAGTGTGCCGAAGAAGCTCTCCATCACTGCATTGTCATGACAGTTTCCCTTTCTTGACATGCTCTGTTTTAGACCCGCCTCCTTTAGCCGGTTCTGATAATGCGCCATCTGATATTGCCAGCCCTGATCTGAGTGGAGCAGCGGGTATTCGTTTTTGCCCAGTACAGATATAGCCTTCGACAGCATGTTATCCACCATCGACAGAAGAGGACGGGACTCCATCTGATACGCTACTATTTCTCCGTTATACAGATCCAGAACCGGGGACAGATACAGCTTTTCTCCGCTTATTTTAAATTCCGTGACATCTGTTACCCACTTCTGGTTGGGTTTATCCACACTGAACTGCCGGTTCAGTACATTACCCGCAACTTTCCCATGCCGGCCTTTGTAAGAGTTATATTTCTTCCTTCTGATACAACAGGTTAAATCTAACACCTTCATTAACCTCTGAACCGTTTTATGGTTCAGTAAGCTTCCTTCCCGGCGGCCAGCCAGCGTGATTCGCCTGTATCCATACCGTCCTTTATGTTTATGGAACAGCGTTAAAATATGCTGCTTATCATCGGCATATTTGTCTGGTTTTTTACCGTTGGCCAGTTGCCAGTAGAACGTGCTTCTTGCCAGCCCTGCAGCTTTTAATAAGCGTGCAAGAGGGAACTTCAGCCTTAACTCATTCACGACCTGCGCTTTATCCCGCGTCCTGACGTGCTTCTTTCCCTGAGTAAGGCCTGCAGCTTTTTTAGATATGCCACTTCAGCACGCAGTTGTTCAAGTTCCTCACGTTCATCCGGAGCAAGAGGGGTCTGCAAAGGAGGGACGGGGTGATTCTCAGGGCGTTCTGGCATCGTTTTTTTCCTGCGTCGACTGTCTGTAAGGGCTTCTAATCCCCCTTCATCATACAGTCGTTCCCACTGACTAACAGTGGAAAAGGCAGGGATAGTGAATTTTGCACAGACTTCGCGAACAGACAGCTGGTGTTCACGCATATGCAGGATAACGGACTCTTTAAAAGCAGGAGAATAGGTGAAATGCCGGGTTGTAAGCCCGGCTTCGCCATGGAGCTTCCAGGTAGCAGACCATTTACGAACGGCACTGTGATCGATACCAAAACGTTTTGCAGTCGCCTCCTGTCCTTCCAGCCCGGAAAGATAGTGCTGCACAACCTCAAGCTTGAAGCTGAGAGAATACTTGCTCATAAAAAACTGCACCTTACTTCGTTGGGTGTCCAACTTTTTGGGTGCAGTTCA
>NZ_JAOWHQ010000046.1:0-18832 GCF_030332565.1 Citrobacter sp. Cpo109 | reverse complement strand
AATTTTATCCATTCCCTGCGCTCCCGGAGATAGTTTTCTTCAATATACCCCTTACCCTTCTCCAGACCCCGGATATAGGCCTTGGGCATCTCGGCGAACAGTTCGTCATCTTCTGTCATAGTATTTCGTTGCTCCAAAATTAAACCACAACAGGAACTTCCGGCTCATCATAGATAATAAATGGCCAGTAAATTATTGGTTTTCCACGTTGTTGCTCTTTACCTGAAGATAATTGACGTAAGCTTTCTTGCAGTGAATTTCTGGTCTCATCAATAAATATATTGATTTTTTCCGGCGAATAACTGTCGATATCAATCGAACAATTATCACCAAACAAGCTATTCTCAATCCACGACTGTAAGGCATCACGTGAATAATATTCCGTCAAAATATATTCAGCGACCATCAATAACAGAGCCACCTCCCACGAGGCCAACAGTCCCACCCATTCGACGCCTAATTTTGTTAATTGAGGCGCTGCTGCCCTCCCCAAGCATACGGCTAATTCCCCTTTAGGAGTCTTCCAGCCAAAGCGTTCAATCAGCACTGACATTAATTTCCCTTCCGCTTTGGCAATAATGGCAACATCGCTAAGGGTCTTGACTAAATATAAACCCGTAAATGCCCATTTTTTACTGGAATTCGGTAAACTAACTTTGTTCAATAATGTGGAAATATCTAATCCCAGCGAAATACCTGCACTTATCAGCGAACTTCCTGCACCAAACATTTTCATATAGTGGAGACTATTTTTATCTTTAAGAATGACCTCCATTGCAGGGGTTGCAATATCAATCATCCCGCTCGCCGTTGCCGATATTGCGCTGACTACCTTCGCGTAGTTAGCAGGTTCATTTTTAAAATTATCGAGTTGGTTATACAACTCAGTAACATTGAAAAATAAAACAAAAATTCTAATACTTGTCACCGCATAACCAGAATGTCCCGCTGGCTGGCTTAGATAAGCTGCATAAGATTTTTCAAGTGCGGCATATTTCTTACCCGCCCCCCGGAGAAGATCAGCCCGAATTGCTCTTTGCGGGCTGTAAAAAACAGTGCCGGTAATGTAAGCCCTGCGTTCCGTGGCCCAGCCAAAATATTTACTGAACAATATTTTGGTTTCTAACTCTGACTTTCCAGCAGACAGCGAGAAAAGGGTTCGAACAATGAGGTCATTCATGGTGTTGAGAACAGGTCCAATCCGTGATACGGAAAAAAACCTGGCCCCTACGGTTGCCATGTGCTGGTCCATTTGATACAGAACTCTTTTCGAGAATACGGCATTGCCAGCCAGAGGTTTTGAAATTTCACTCGTTGCTTTTTCAAAACCTTTAAATATTTTATTAAGTTTAGCGCCATTCTTCTCAAAAAAGTAGAGCACCTCATTTTCAGAAACCGGCGCTATGCTACACTGACGCAAGCTAGCCAATAATGACTCCGCATCTGCCATGATCTCTGGATTATTATAAAAATGTGTTCTCCAGACAAGATTCGTTTCACTTGTCGTAGTATATGCGTCTATCCAGTCATCCAGCAATTTTACACCTGATGACGACTCACCAAGACCAGCCATCGCGAAGGCAGCTATTTCACGATAGTACGCGTTATCAACAGGATCGTTAGAGAAAAAATCCTGTAGCATTGTTATAAATAAAGAAGTCTGTAACCATTCACAACGATAGCTAATCAGTTTAGCGAGCTGTTCATCAATTTTTTGTGTTAGATCAGCACAACATTTATTAAAAGACTCCCATTTAGTCTGCTTGATCCTTCGTGCATATTTAGACCAATCATTAGCTACCTGGCTTTTTTTATAAACTTCGTTTTGTTTTCCTTTTACCTGCTTTTCGAATTCTTCACGAGCTAGTATATCCTTCGAGTCTGTACCTCTAGATTTCTCATTCTGGACATACATATCATAAGAATAATCCATAGCAGGAGGGGAAATATATGTTTCCTGGGGTAATACAGAAAGTTGGGCTTCAACTTTCTGTTCCGAGCTTTTGTTAACAATCTCCTTAACACCGTTAATCAAACTCTGGGTACAGAACTCCAGGGCACGTTCATCACCATATATCTTCGCCATCGCCAGGACATCATTCGTCCATCCCGTCAGCTCATGCGTTATCCCTGTTGCATCATGCAGCGCCATCAGCAACGGCGTGACAGGGGAACCGTCTGGCTTCACTCCCCGTTCCTTCATCTGCCGGATTGTGTTTCCGGCCACTCCGCTCTTCCACGGATACAATGTCTCCTGCGGCGCTGGCTCTTTGACTATTGCATAGCGTTCACTCACACACTGGCTGACGCGGATTTTAGTCTGGGTGCCATACGGTAACAGCATTGCCGGACTCAGCTGGTTTCCCTGCGGCGCGATGTAATCCAGAACCCCTGCAAGATTGCCTGTCGTTGCTTCTGTCGTTTGCTCTGAAGTCTGTGGTGACGTCCAGTTTGATGCACTCAGGCGCTGCATTCTGCTCTGCCGTTGCCCGTCATCGCACGCGTAACGCTCCAGCGTTTTTTCCGTCCAGCGACACTGTGTGAATGCTATCCAGATATCATTCTCCAGCACTTCATATGGCAGCGTCAGAAAATCCTTTCCGCCATTACTGTAGGTTCCCTGCCGACAGTCAGGCTCTGATTTCTCCAGAACATTTTTCGCCGACAGTTGTTTCCATAAACTGCCGTCATAACACACCGACCATGCTTCCCAGTCCGTCAGGTATGGATAGTAGATATAGATATAGCCCCTGCGCATCGCACGCAGCACATAGTGATAATTTTCACTTTCTGCCGGATAAGACGACGCTCCTGGTTTTGCCCACGCCGGCAACGACCCTTTAATATGTTCAGGGACCACTGCATAACGGACAGGTAGTAATGCCGGTCCCTGTGACATACAGTCACATTTATGATTTTTCATCCCTGTTCTCCTGCATATTCGAACTGTAAATCGCTTAATTAATGATCTGCGCGAATTTCATTCCATTGCTGTTCTGTGACATGGGAGATGATTTGAGTAAAATTTCTCTTCTCACTTAGGCTGCTTATTTCAAGCAATTTTTTAATAAAACTATGGTTATAAAACTCTGGAGCAATATTAATTGAACACTCTCCCCACTTAATAAGATCTTCTTCATCAGAAAAAGCGCACAACCCGGCTCTTTTAAGTGACTGCTGCAATAGTTTAAACACTGCTGATTCCGTGAAACGTTTACTGCTCAAATGCGCCAAGCGATAATTACAGATAATCCTATTTTTTATACCTATAAAATTCATATCATGCCAATTATCAGCACTCAGCGAGAGCGTATATGAAAGCCGAGGTTGATTGTCAGTCTGATTTATTTTATTAATAAACTGCCCATCGCCATCAATAAAACTCCACACTTCAACTGGTCCTAGCAAACGTTGTTGTTGCCAATCATCCAGAATAGATAAAAGAGAGATCATAATTACAGGGTCATAATACCGAAGCAAAACATCTTTACCATCACGCTGTTGGATAGCGACTTTTCCCAGGTAGGCAGCGAGATTTATAATATCTTCTGCACAAGTAAGCCAACCACAAATCATCCTACCCTTACCCAGCAGTATCTCATTAGGTTCGATCTCTTTCAGGGCTTGCATAATACTTTCATGTAGTATTTTACAATCCTCAGGTAAAGATAAATCCAGTGATACCAAACATGGCTCAAATTCTGAGGTTAGATAACGATTAGCAACTGGCACCCTCACAACCCCTCTATCTATTATTTGGTTGTAGAATGATGAATCTTGATTCCTCAACCTTATAATTGCAGCATCAATCATTAATATGCAATTTCTATTTAGAGTTCTAAAACGATTAAATATTTCCTCACCAATATAATCCCCCTGATTTTGCATTGCCTGTAAGGAGTAATCATAAGTTATTAAAGATTCCTTCATTATTGGCCCTCCATCAACCCAGCGTGACTGTAGGGCTTTGTGTACCACCCGCAGCATCAATGGCAGTGGCGCAAGGGTCCGGTAGCTCTATGCTGGCGTTCAATATTGCAGGCGCCATTTTTTGAATTCCAATACTCTTTACGCGAACGTTACCAGGTGCCCCTACTTCTATTTCACCATCTTTAAGCCTGATATATGCTCCACCACAACTGAGCACTAACTCTGTCGCTGCGGTAATGATCACCTGCTCATCCTTGCTGGCTATACTTAGCGTTTTTTTTGCCAGCAGATCCATTGCATCTCCCTGCGCCTGAATTTCCACTTTTCCTTTGCTGGCGAAAATCTTAATCCCCATCCACTGGGCGAAAAGGCTTATTGTTTCTTTCACACCAAGGCGGAATTTTTTAGCGACACTGACATCGGTGTCCGCTCCAGAGGTCACAATGACATTATCACCCGATGAGAGTTGGATACTGGCGGGCGTTACCTGCGCTATACCAGCAGGGGCAGAGAAAAGTAAAGCCTGTTTCTTGAGGTCTGTCATAGACTCCATTAACAACGCTTTTTGCCTCTCTATATCAGCCAGTTCTGCTTTCGCTTTTTCTGCCGCAGAGCGAATACCTTTCGCATCCTGAAGCGCAGCTTGTAAGTTAGCTACTGCTTCATGCATATCTAACTGCAAACCTCCAGCCAGTTCCTGACGATCGGCACTGATAAAGATCCCCTTCCCAGCCCGAATAGCTCCCCACTGGTCTGTACGCAGTTCAAAGCCCTCTCCCCGCAGCGCACGCCCCGCATCAACGTTATGCCCCAGGTTAAGCTGCGTTTTCCCGCCATACTCGGTACTGAGTTTGACGTGCTCCTCACCCCGTTTGTCTTCCATGCGCAGCTTGTTGTTCGCGGGCGTGCGGATGACGTTGCGGGTATGGTTTGCCTGTGTCACGTGGTCCGGATGCCGGGAGTCATGCAGCGCATGGGCGATATAGGGCCGGTCCGGGTCCCCTTCATGGAACGCCACCGCCACTTCTGTGCCCTGTATCAGCGGGAAGTGAATACCGTAAGTGTCGCCGCCGTAGGGTTTGGCAAGGCGCAGCAGCATGCTCTCGTAACCCTGCTGTTTGCTGTCCTGGTCTGCATCAAACTTCACCCGGTACAGCCCCTCCGCCGTCTGATGCGCGTAGATATCCCCGCTCTTCGGGCTACTGACCCGTGCTGTCAGCGTGCCGCTGACCTTCGGCCTTGCCTTCAGTGCCGGACGCCAGCACTGCGTCTCACTGTACGGGACCGCCGCCAGCGACACTTTCAGCGCATCCTTCCTGCTGCCGCTGAACCCCGCCCGGACCACCACCACCGGCTGCTGCAGCACGTCCGGCAGCGTCGACGGCACACTGCTGTCCGTTATCGTCAGCACCTGTCCCGGACGCAACCCCACATCCGTGCTGAAACCCGTTATCAGCGTCTGCTCTGCAAGAAACCGCTCATGGTCCAGTCGCGCCCAGAAGTTCCCTGTTTCCGGCGCAGGAGAAAATGCCTCCCCGGTTTCAAGATGCCGCGGTTTGTAGTGATACACCTCGCCATAGCGTATTTCCTCACCTTCGCCGCCGGTGATATCCGCCCTCGCCGACTGCAGCACCTTCTGCGCTTCGCGGTGGTTATAGTCTTTTGTTGTCACTCCCGCCGGCGCCACCTGGTGCAGAATGTTCAGTCCCCAGACGGAGTCCGCCCCGCTGTCATTCATCCCTGACGGGCTGTCCAGCGCCAGCCGTTTATCAAACTCATAGGCGCTTTGCTGGTCTGCAAAATGCACCACTTCCGTCCGCGTGTCCGGCTAAAGCGTGAAGAAGTAAAATATCCCCACTTCCGCCAGCAGACGTTCAATGAACGCCAGGTCGCTCTCCTGATACTGATTTATCTGTTCACGCTTCGGATAACTCTGCGTCAGCGTAAATTCATACTCCCAGCCGTGCAGGGCATGCTCCTGCAGGATTTCACCCACCACTTCCGGCACCGATTTGTTTATGAAGAAGCGGTGCGTACGGAACTGTTTATCCAGCAGAGAGAGATAAGGCGTTAACGTAATATGATATCTTGCTTCATCGGCAGAGCCAGATAACCGTTGAAAATCAGTTATCACACCATGGACTATTTTTTGCGTCGTCATGAATCCCAGCTTGCCACCATTCATCGTCAATGTTGCCACCTGACGCAAAAATTGATTGGCTTGAATATCTTTATCCGCACTGGTAAACAAAATATCATAGTAATAATTTCGGCTCAGTCCTTCTGAACCATTGAAATCCTCAACATCCAACACAGAAGAACAAGAAGGAATAGATAGAAAATATCGATTAAGCGTAGTTGCCATTGTTTGCTGTGACTTATCCATAAGATTGACTCCGTTTAAAACACTTTATTTTCCATTAAAAAATAATTTATCCATCGCAGAATAAGGCCTCGCTATTTCCAGATCGGTAAGATGGATGTTATAAATACAATCGTTAGAGACATCCACTCCACTAACAACACTTCGTGGCCTATCATTTGAATAACCCCTCCCTAACGTATACGTAACTATAAACTGGCCACCATCTGGAAAAGTATAAAAATCGGGTGTTATGCACCATTTATTATCAAGAAGAATGAGCGGTGGGTTTGGCATGAATTTTTCATTACCAAAACCAGCACCTCTACGAGTAATCGTAATGATATCTGGTTTGTATTCTTCCGAGTCCTTCACCCAGAAGCAGATATTTTTCCAATCATGCTAACCACTGTTTCTTCATCAGTAAACGATCTGTCACCATATCCTGTACACCCGGTGAGAAATACCAGACTGTAACTCAGAAAAGTTGCATTAATTAACCTCTTAGCTCTTTTTACCAAAGAAGTCCTCACTGTGCTTATCTAATGACATCTTTATAGCAAGCTCCATATAAGACCATATGGACTCATTCTCTTTAATAACCCATAGTGAAGTCATTATGATTTATACATACTTGATGTGTTTTACCTATCCATCTCAGAATATGGTCGTATGATCTCCATATCGGTAAGATGAAAATTGTGGACATTCCCATTAGAGACTTCCACACCACTAACAACGCGCTGCGGTCGGCCATCTAAACTATCATTTGGTAGGCTATAGGAAACGATAAACTGCCCCTTATCTGGGAAAATATAAAAATTTGGAGTAATGCACCATTTATCGTCAATCAATATCAATGGTGGATCTATAGTGAATTTTTCCCTTCCGAATTCAGATCCTCGTTGTGTGATAGTAATGATACTGGGTTTATGTTTCGCAGAATCATAAACCCAGAAACAGACATTTTCCCCAACCATGCTAACCACAGCTTCCTTATCCAGAAGTAACACATCCCCATATCCTGGACATCCGGTGAGAAATACCAGACTGTAACTCAACAGACTGAAACAAAAAAACAATCTACTTTTCATCACCAGGGGAATCCTCGAAGAGTATTCCTATAAGATTCTCGGATTACACTTTCATGAATATCCCCATCTAAAGTTATATTATGATTGAAGCGCATATCCAGCCACGTTCTATATCCACTCTTTTGTAGAATAAAACTATCCGCAATAATTTGAGCCTGCTGCTCCATAGGGTACTCACTTAGAAGTCGCCCATCCAGTTTATATCGATAACTGACTAGCCAACTCACCAGGCCTCTACAGATAACATTCATGCCTTTTTCTCGTTGCCAGACATGACTCATTTCATGGATAAATAAGTGTTGATAATGGGATAATGTCTGAGAAAAATCATCCCGGTACTGATTGCGAAAGTAAATCTCACCGTCAGGCGTCATCGCCGTATTCGAATCCTGTAAATTAAAAGGCAAATAACTGTCCCTGTGGATCCACACTTTATGATACTGGAGAGTGGAACCAAATACAGACTTTGCCAGTTCAACCTCTCCGGAGGTAAGTCTTCTGAGACCACCTTCCTTAATATTATTTGGCACTCTCAAACTCCATTATGATGCCCTTGAACTCATCCCAGCTAAGGATCAGAGAGTGTGTTTTTTGCTGCCGGGAAAGATACGTTAACAACTGCTGGCTAAGCACAGGCAAGATTTGTTGGTTGAGCAGACTATCAATATTCCTTGCCCCCGTATCCGGTAGCAGGCAAGCGGCGGTCAGGGCATCAAAAAGGCTCTCGGATATCGTCGTGGTGATGCCGTAGTGACGCAGTAATCGCTGGCTAACCTGATCCAGTTTCATTTGTACAATCGTACGTAGCGCAGATTCACTGAGCGGATGGTAGATAATCGTCTGAAAGCGGGCCAGTAGCGCTGGCTGGAAGTGTTCGCGCAAAAGTGGGCGCAGCAGTTCGTGCAACTCAGACTCTGTGGTTTCCGGTTGTTCTTCCAGCATCTGCATTACAGCGTCGCCGCCAAGATTGGAGGTCATCAAAATAACAGTATTGCGAAAATCAATTTCACGGCCTTCGCCGTCACGCATGAAACCGCGGTCAAATACCTGGTAAAACAGATTCATGACGTCGCGATGCGCTTTTTCTACTTCATCCAACAGTACCACGCTATAGGGGCGTTTTCGCACCGCCTCGGTCAGGATCCCTCCCTGACCATAACCCACATATCCCGGAGGTGAGCCTTTTAGCTGGCTCACAGTGTGCGGCTCCTGATATTCAGACAGATTAATCGTGATCAGCGATTTTTCACCACCAAACAGAATGTCAGCCAGGGCCAACGCCGTCTCCGTTTTTCCGGTTCCACTTGGTCCAGTAAGCAGGAACACACCCTGTGGGCCGTTTTCCGGCGTCAGTCCTGTTTTTGATGCCCGCAACCGCTGTGCGATCGCATTCAGCGCGTAATCCTGGCCGACAACCCGGTTTCCCATCTGGGTTTCAAGCGTCAGTAAGTCTGCCTGGGAGTCCTTCATTAATGAAGACAATGGTATACCGGTCCAGTCGGCGATTACCGTAGCAACGGTGCGCGCGTCTACATCCGGAAACAGCAAAGGATGGCCCTGCTGAAGCATACTTAGCTGCTGCTGCAATTCAACCGTTTCCGCCTGACGAGAAATATCACGGCGACTGGCCAGCAGTTGCTCTATGAGCGCTAATTCCTGACCATACTGAGTTTCTCGTTCATCCAGTTCGACAAGCAGAAGATTTTCACGCTGTTCAATGGTGGCCAGCCTTTCACCATGCTGACCATTTCCTACCGTGAGGTCTGCCAGCAATGCCTGCTTTTCCATTTCAAGCGCGGTGATCTCCGACTTCAAACGCGTCAGTGGTTCCGGAACGGTATCAAGGCTCATCCGCACTCTTGCACCTGCGGTGTCCAGCAGATCGACGGCTTTGTCGGGTAATTGTCGCCCGGTAAGATAGCGGCGAGAGAGCGTAACAGCAGTTTTAACCGCTTCGTCGGTGATGTGAACGCCATGGTGTTCTGCATAGCGTGATTTCAGACCACGCAGCATTAAGCAGGCAGTGTCATCATCCGGCTCATCCACTTTAACCATCTGAAAACGCCGCTCCAGCGCAGCATCACGCTCAAAATACTGTTTATATTCACTCCATGTGGTCGCCGCGATAGTTCGTAATTCACCTCTGGCCAGAGCGGGTTTTAGCAGATTGGCTGCATCAGCGCCTCCCGCCTGATTACCGGCCCCAATGATGGTGTGTGCTTCATCGATAAAGAGCAGAACAGGCGTTGGCGATTGTTGAACGGCATCAATGATATTTTTCAACCGCTGCTCAAACTCACCTTTAACCCCGGCACCTGCTTGTAACAGCCCAAGATCCAGCGTGCGTAATGTTACTGATTTCAGGCTATCCGGCACGTTACCTTCAGCAATACGCAGCGCCAGACCTTCCACCAGAGCTGTTTTGCCGACACCGGGTTCCCCGACCAGAATGGGATTATTTTTTCGCCGACGGGACAACACATCCACCATTTGCCGGATTTCATTATCGCGACCAAATACCGGGTCGATATCGCCGGCACGCGCTTTCGCGGTCACATCCAGCGTAAATTTATCGAGCACGCCTTGTAATGCTGGCGACAACGTCGACTCAGCCGGACGCGGTTCATCATCAGGGGAAACCTGCACCAGAGAGGCTTCTTGCTGCCTTTCCGGACGTTCATCCGACTGGGAATTTAATAGCGGCAGGAGGCGTTCCAGTTGAGTATGTCCGGTACTCAGAAGCGGCCACAGACCGTCACACTTCAGCAGCGAAGGCTTTCCCACCAGCGCCATCAGTAGATGCACACCACGTATCTGCGAATTTTCATCCGTTGCGGCACACAGCCACGCTTGTTGCATTAAAGAAAGGAGCGCATCAGACAACTGCGGGCGGCTTTTCACGGAACGCGGCTGAACATCCAGATGCTTCAGCAGCGATTGCCAGAGATTATCGATATCCCATTCATAACGACGAGCAATGACAGTAATATCGCCCTCCCCCTGCTCCAACAGCTTCAGCAACCAGTGTTCTGGAGTGATTTCTGCATGCGCGCGCGTCTGACATAACGATGCCGCTGCTTCAAGCGCCTGAGCACAATGAGGGTTGAGACGTCGTAATAGCACTGCTGAATGGTGTTCCATTTGCTTCCTGACTCCCTGTATTCAGGCACGCTACCGCCCGTAGCCGTAATCCAATGCCCATAAGGTAATAGTGATGTTGATACTCTCTGCTTAACCCCCGCCCCGGAAGCTCAGCAGAGGGCATAAAAAAACGGATGAGGAAATCCTCATCCGTTAGCGCATTACGCGGTGGTACGCTCGTTCCAGGCGTCAGAATGGATAATGTTGCCATCCTTATACGTCCAGACGATCTTCTCGTAGCGCAGTTCAATTTGTTCCAGGTGGTTATGCTTCTCTTTTGCGGGATCTTTGATGTCGTACATCACAGGGTTTACTTTCACCACTTTCACGTTGTGTAACGTGGTGTTGAAGTATTCCACTTCCTGACCCGCGTCATTGATGCGATACCATTTGAACTCTGCCTGGCGCAGGGTCTGACCGGTGGTTACAGCCTTGTACAGATATGGACTGGAGGCATCGATTTCCTTAGTGAAAAGGAACGGGGTATGGATGCGCGTACCGGTCAACTTACCTGTATTGTTATCGGTAGGGATGTACAGGTTATGTTCCTGTGCCACCACTTCGATACTGCCTACACGGTCTTTTACGTCAACAGAACCTTTAATATCCGCGCCGCCATCATCTTTCAGCCAAAGGTAGACTGGAATTGCCATAACTCTTTCTCCATTTTTACTTCGCTAATGCGTCACCACCTTGCGGTGACGGTTCCTTCATGCCCGGCAGCCGACAGGCATCAGCCTGCGGTACCAGACTGATCTCTACACGGCGGTTGGCAGCCCGACCCTCCGGCGTATCGTTGTTTTTGTAGGGGCGTAATTCGCCGTATCCCTGAACGGCAAAACAGCTCTCCGCGACATCACCGGTATCTCGCATCCAGTCACGAACAGATTCCGCGCGTTTGAGAGAGAGCAGCTGATTAGATTTATCGTCACCCACATCATCGGTATGTCCGGCGATGACTATCAGCCACCCGGGTTTGGCTTTGATATTGACCAAAGCCCCAATGAGTACTTTTGTTGAACCCGCTTTTAGCGCCCACTTACCCGTATCAAACAGCGACATACTGTCGAGACGTACAGTTTGCGGGGCAGTCACTTTCGGTTTTTCGGGTGACCCCCAGTCACTTATGGCAACCTGCAAAGGGGGGATCAATCTCATTCCTTGATACAATCCCATTGAAAGAGAAAGTGGTTCGCCACGCTGATACCAGCGCTCAAGAAGTTGCGCATCACGACGAAGTTGATCCTGGGCCAGGATCTTTGGCTCGGCGGGATTACCGCTAAGTTGGCGGTATAGCATCAGGTGATCGTTTGTGATCCTGATGAGATGTTGGTTATTGATAAAGCTGCATGCCATCGCCATTCCGATGAAAATGCCGCATAGCAGACCACTTACGCCCACCGTCCGTTGAAATGCTGTCAACGCCCGACGGCGGGATAAGAATGGCAATGCTAAATCTGGAAAAGGCAGCAGTGCGGGCGCTACTGACGCCGCAGGGGAAAGCGTTGTTTGAGCAATGATATGCCGTTGCCAGAGGTTATTTTCGCAGACCGCTGATGAGGTGAAACACACAACCCGTAATGCAAAGAAAACAGGCAGAGCATGGTGTTCAGTATCGCCTTGTACCTTCTTCAGCCAGCCCAGTAAATTATCTAACCACACTGCATGTGTAAGATGAAAATGGCGGGCTGGGCTCTCTTGCGAAGAGAAAGGAGCAAAGTCGTCTAATCCCGTAGCCGACTGCACTTCTGCATCCTGAGGGGTTCGAATAAACCAGCGTACAGCCTCATTACATTGAGGAGAATTCAGCCAACAACACAACCAAAACGGCGGTACACCTGATAACCAACGCCGACTCTGGGTCACCACTCGCCGCCAACTGAGCAGTATGTGCTTAAGCGCATCTTCATCAGTATGCCGTTCCGGAGTTAATGCCAGCATTACGGAGACGCGCATAAGAAGCCCAGGACGCTGAGCAGCTATCTGACGAACCAGAGCAATGTAATGCTCAGGGGACTGGACAGATAAATACCAGCCCTGCGAGCTCTCGCAAGAACCGCTGCGTCCGGCAAACAAGGGGGCATTATCGCCACACACGAGCACAACTGGCCCACTGAAACTCTCCGGAGGGAGCGGAACTTCATGCTCGGAATGCGCTGATCTCAACTGGCCATATTGACGCCAGCCGTAAACGATCCCTGGAATGGAAAACAATAAAATAAAGACGGTCAGGCCGCCCCGGACACCCGTACTTAACGGACTGAATCCCCAAACCAGCAACAAAGCCAGGACAGCTGTCAGCACATAGTTAACGATCCCTCGCAACTGAGCCATGTTTTAGCCCTGCCCAATAAGCTGAGCAACCAGCCCTTGTAAGACATGAGAAAATGTTAACCATAAAGCCCCCAACGCCACCGCGCCGACAATCCATGCCTGCCACCAGCGACGCTTACTGCCAGAGAAACCGGACGCCTGCATGATTACGGGCGCATCGTGCGTTAACTTAAAAGGCTTCGCCTGAGCCGCCAGCGCCTCAAGAACATCTTCACGACGTTCGTCACCTTGCTCACGATAGCGCCCAACAAAACCGAGCGTGATTGCGCGATAAAAGCAGGTTATTACGGCGGTATCAGGAACGGGCTCACGCAGCACAGACCGGATGCGTTCCCAGAACTCTTCCCCTGCGTTGGTGGTATTGAAATAACGGGCCTGTAAGGGTGTCGCAAGCCAGGTGATATAACCGCTATCCTGCCGGTTGCGGTTCAACACGCTTTCATCCAGTAACGCACATTGCGTGTAGAGCATATGTTCAACGCTGTGTTCGCTGTACCCCATATCACGCAATGCCTCACGTGCAGATTCAACCCATTGGCTGGCCCGACGATAAAGAACAGCTCCGTCGTCGACTTCTGCCCCGTCACGTAGCTGGCTTACAGCAAGCCATGTTGGCCAGAAAACCTGATCAATTTCCTTATTCATTTATTTCAATCCCTTAATACTGCAAACAGCTCAAGTTGAATCTCTCCCAGCGTTCCCGGCACATAGAAAGCACAATTACCGGCGTCCAACATGGCCTGGGCTACTGGATGATTAATTTCAAGAGCAAAGTATTGATTTTCCAGTCGTAACGGGATGGCTGCGGGTACATGTGTCAGCGGTTTTAATGGAATACCGCTGAGTGCCACATTGACGACATCTGACACATCCGCCCGGCTCCCTGCTTTACAGAGCTGTGGAAATTGCGCCAGGAGGACATGTGCGGGGAGACCCGAGCGAACGGACAGGTAAAAATCAGCACCTTCACGCAGTCGGGCATCCGACAGAGCGCCATACCAGAACTGTCGCTCCTGCGTCAGTTCAATAGCGACAACACGAGACGGCAGGCTGGCTTCCAGCAGTTCCACCAGCAGAGCAAACAGCGGCGGGAATACCTGCTGCGGATTTGCATGCTGATATGGAGGTACAACGCTGACATCATTTTCTAACGAGAAGGTCAGCAGGCTGCCCGCTAACCGCGCCAGCTCACGCCACAAAAGTTCGGGATGACGGCCTGGGTTTTGCAGCATTTCTTTCAGAACAGGTTCCGAACTATTAAGCGCATTCAGCAGCCAAAACAACGAAACATCTGCTACTGCAAAATCCGCCATTCGTTCGTTACTTTCTCGGCGCAAGGACATCAGGCGGCGACAACGAGCCTGGATACGATGCACCAAATCACTGAGCGAATTGATTAATAAAGGGCTGGCTGAGAGTGAAAGCGATGGGGGTAAAAAATCACGTCCCAGCTCCCATTGCCCCTGAGCATTACGAATGAGGCAAGCTACCGGACAAGTCAGGTAAGCGCTGTTATCGTCATGGGCATACCGGAGGGTGATAGCATGCCGCAGCACTGCCATATCAGTCCGTTCCTGACCGGAGAGATCCTGAACTGGCAGCCATTCCTGCTGCCAGCGACACGGACGGCTGACACCGTTGCCTGATGAAAGATTGCCGCCATTAGCTGAAAGCAGCGGCAATGCCAGCACGATATCAACGCTGTTGTAGCCAGTAAGATGCGATAAATCACACGCTGGAGGCAGGTTATCTGAAATACCTGTATCCACTAACGTACCGTCAGGAAAGCGCACAACCAGATTAACGGGATTCAAACGGGAAACCGTTAGCGCACTTTCATCAAACTCCGCGCTGATGACGCCCCACGGTGATGAAAGTGACATGTGAGCAACAACGTCAGCAACGTAAGCATCCCAACGTGTCTGTTGCTGAAACTGTTGGGGAGCCAGAAAAGCCCCCTCGCTCCATAACGGACGATAGATCTTCATCGCACCTCCTGTGCATTACGCCGTTAAGATTTCGACTTAGGCATCTGTGAAACTAACGACAAGCTGACATCCATACCTTCAACCTGGAAATGCGGGATGGCGTACAGGCGCACGCGGAAGAAACCCGGGTTATCCTCAATGTCCTCCACCACGACACGCCCATCACGAAGCGGATGTGAAGCCTGCAAATCATCGCCAGGATCGGTCATTTCGGTTACCAGACTGCGTAACCAGTTGTTTAGTTCAAGCTCAAGCAGGCGGCGATCTTTGGTCGTACCAATGTTTTCTCGCTGCAAGATTTTCAGGTAATGAGCAATACGAGAAAGCAGGAAGATATACGGCAAACGTGAGTTAATTCGACTATTAGCTGTTGCTTCCGGGGTATCAAACTGCGCAGGTTTTTGAGCCGAGTTAGCAGAGAAGAAGCAGGCGTAATCACGATTCTTATAATAAGAAAGCGGAATAAAACCGAGGTTGGCGAATTCAAATTCACGAGTTTCCGGGATCATCACTTCAGACGGGATTTTCACCTGATTACCCGTCCCCAGATCGTACAAATGGATAGGTAAATCTTTAACCGCGCCACCCGCCTGTGGTCCACGGATCTGGACGCACCAACCATTCTTGATAAAACTTTTCACCATATTCACAGCGAAAGAGAAAGATGCGCTGGTCCACAGATATTTTTCGTGATCCGGGCCCTTAACTTCCTCGACATAATTAAAGCTGCGCACAGGAATGGTATCAGGGCCGTACGGCAAACGCCCGAGTACACGCGGCATAGTTAATCCGATATAGCGTGAATCATCACTATCACGAAATGCTTTCCATTTGATGTATTCAGCACGTTCGAAATAATCATTGATATCTTTTATGGCTGCGACCTCTTCCATATTTTCTTTCAGGAAGAATTTCGGCCCAACTGAACCAATAAATGGCATATGGCAGGCTGCCGATACGCCAGAAATATTGCGCAGTAGCGCAATATCCTGCGGGCTGTTATCAAATTCGTACGCTGAAATCATTGCCGCAATAGGTTCGCCACCTGGCTGGTCATATTCTTCAATATAAACATGACGATATAATCCGCTCTGGATAAGTTCCGGCGCGTCATCAAAATCATCACGCAGCGCATCCTTACTGACATCCATCATTTCGACACGGACATTTCGGCGAAAATCAATGCCAGAGATCATTGAATGCAAACCACGCCAGAGCGATTCTTGTTTTTGAAATTCAGCATGATGCATAACTTCATTAACCTGATCGCTAATCTGCTTATCCAGACGAGCAATCTGCTCATCGAGTAGCGTTTTATCCAGGCGTTCTAAGGGTTGTGCGGCATCAGCCAGACATGAGACCAGAACCTGAATAGCAGCGGTCACACGCTCCGCCGGAGCGGCATCAGAAAGCGCTTCATCACTCTGCCACGCATCTACATTTTTTAATGACGCGACGGGAGAAAGATTAATTTTGTCAAAGAGGGACTGATAAACACTGCGTTCACTGGTCGTGGTGGTCGCGGCTGAAGAGGTATGTTCCTGAACAGACATCAACATATTCCTTTTATGTTCCTTTACTATTCCTGCCGATTTAGCGGAGGAAACCCTGTAGAGCGTTAAATCTCTTCTGGCATCATAGTTGCCAGCTCATTACGCAATTCCTGACTCAGGGCTGGATCCTTAAGGATTGTTTCCAGCTCGCGACGAAAAGCAGCGTTATCGAGTAAGTTAGATTTCAGGTCACGTAGTAAGTTACGCATAGCCAACAGAACACGTAATTGTGGGATATTTCGTGCGACCTGCTCAGGTTCAAAATCGCGGATATTCTTAAAGGTAAGGTTAATATCGTCCTTTCTGTCATCATCAGCTAACGTATTTTTAACACTTAAATTAACCACTGGTGAAAACTTGGCCAACACATCGTTAAAATTATTTTTATTAATATCTATCTTTTCACGCTCAGATAATGGTCGCTGCTCTCTGCCATTACTGAAATCACCGACAGTTAGTAGTTTTAAAGGCAATTCAACTTTCTTTTGAACGCCTCCGGTGTGTAAATCTAACTTAATATTAACGCGTGCCGTCGGCACTTCATTCTGAAAACTGTCACCCATACGTCCCTCTCAGACCGGCGACTCCTGCCGGTATTTTGCGTTTCCTAATGGAGCACGTTCCAATCGCTCAACATGTTTCTTACAACGTCATTTCTGCAGGCAGTTAACAATGGCTGTTGATGACAATTAACTATTATAATTATCACGCTAATGCAATCCGATATATTCCATAGGTAAAAACATGATCAATGTCATTAATTAATCGAATAACACATTATGTTTTTATATTTAAAATGACAATCAAGAAGATATTTATCTAATACAAACAACAATAATTATTTAATGATTGATGCATTCATTTAACGAATGCATTAATCATTAAATATCATTTACCATGAGAATATTTACTGTCATTTATATAAATATAGATACTCATTTAAATATAAGTGCTATCAATCTAATCATAAATAAAAAAAACCGGAGATATGAACTGACCCCATAATGTTGGACAGTTTATTTTAAGCGGTTATCTGGGCCTGGGTTCGGTACTCTACCGGACTCAGGCCTTTCAGTTTCTGTTTTATTCTTTCATGGTTGTAATAGTGGATGTAGTCATCGATAGCCATGCGCAACTCGCTGATATTCTTGTGTTCCGTGAGGTAAAAACACTCAGATTTCAGTGTGCCGAAGAAGCTCTCCATCACTGCATTGTCATGACAGTTTCCCTTTCTTGACATGCTCTGTTTTAGACCCGCCTCCTTTAGCCGGTTCTGATAATGCGCCATCTGATATTGCCAGCCCTGATCTGAGTGGAGCAGCGGGTATTCGTTTTTGCCCAGTACAGATATAGCCTTCGACAGCATGTTATCCACCATCGACAGAAGAGGACGGGACTCCATCTGATACGCTACTATTTCTCCGTTATACAGATCCAGAACCGGGGACAGATACAGCTTTTCTCCGCTTATTTTAAATTCCGTGACATCTGTTACCCACTTCTGGTTGGGTTTATCCACACTGAACTGCCGGTTCAGTACATTACCCGCAACTTTCCCATGCCGGCCTTTGTAAGAGTTATATTTCTTCCTTCTGATACAACAGGTTAAATCTAACACCTTCATTAACCTCTGAACCGTTTTATGGTTCAGTAAGCTTCCTTCCCGGCGGCCAGCCAGCGTGATTCGCCTGTATCCATACCGTCCTTTATGTTTATGGAACAGCGTTAAAATATGCTGCTTATCATCGGCATATTTGTCTGGTTTTTTACCGTTGGCCAGTTGCCAGTAGAACGTGCTTCTTGCCAGCCCTGCAGCTTTTAATAAGCGTGCAAGAGGGAACTTCAGCCTTAACTCATTCACGACCTGCGCTTTATCCCGCGTCCTGACGTGCTTCTTTCCCTGAGTAAGGCCTGCAGCTTTTTTAGATATGCCACTTCAGCACGCAGTTGTTCAAGTTCCTCACGTTCATCCGGAGCAAGAGGGGTCTGCAAAGGAGGGACGGGGTGATTCTCAGGGCGTTCTGGCATCGTTTTTTTCCTGCGTCGACTGTCTGTAAGGGCTTCTAATCCCCCTTCATCATACAGTCGTTCCCACTGACTAACAGTGGAAAAGGCAGGGATAGTGAATTTTGCACAGACTTCGCGAACAGACAGCTGGTGTTCACGCATATGCAGGATAACGGACTCTTTAAAAGCAGGAGAATAGGTGAAATGCCGGGTTGTAAGCCCGGCTTCGCCATGGAGCTTCCAGGTAGCAGACCATTTACGAACGGCACTGTGATCGATACCAAAACGTTTTGCAGTCGCCTCCTGTCCTTCCAGCCCGGAAAGATAGTGCTGCACAACCTCAAGCTTGAAGCTGAGAGAATACTTGCTCATAAAAAACTGCACCTTACTTCGTTGGGTGTCCAACTTTTTGGGTGCAGTTCA
>NZ_JAOWHQ010000045.1:0-247494 GCF_030332565.1 Citrobacter sp. Cpo109 | reverse complement strand
TGAACTGACCCCATAATGTTGGACAGTTTATTTTAAGCGGTTATCTGGGCCTGGGTTCGGTACTCTACCGGACTCAGGCCTTTCAGTTTCTGTTTTATTCTTTCATGGTTGTAATAGTGGATGTAGTCATCGATAGCCATGCGCAACTCGCTGATATTCTTGTGTTCCGTGAGGTAAAAACACTCAGATTTCAGTGTGCCGAAGAAGCTCTCCATCACTGCATTGTCATGACAGTTTCCCTTTCTTGACATGCTCTGTTTTAGACCCGCCTCCTTTAGCCGGTTCTGATAATGCGCCATCTGATATTGCCAGCCCTGATCTGAGTGGAGCAGCGGGTATTCGTTTTTGCCCAGTACAGATATAGCCTTCGACAGCATGTTATCCACCATCGACAGAAGAGGACGGGACTCCATCTGATACGCTACTATTTCTCCGTTATACAGATCCAGAACCGGGGACAGATACAGCTTTTCTCCGCTTATTTTAAATTCCGTGACATCTGTTACCCACTTCTGGTTGGGTTTATCCACACTGAACTGCCGGTTCAGTACATTACCCGCAACTTTCCCATGCCGGCCTTTGTAAGAGTTATATTTCTTCCTTCTGATACAACAGGTTAAATCTAACACCTTCATTAACCTCTGAACCGTTTTATGGTTCAGTAAGCTTCCTTCCCGGCGGCCAGCCAGCGTGATTCGCCTGTATCCATACCGTCCTTTATGTTTATGGAACAGCGTTAAAATATGCTGCTTATCATCGGCATATTTGTCTGGTTTTTTACCGTTGGCCAGTTGCCAGTAGAACGTGCTTCTTGCCAGCCCTGCAGCTTTTAATAAGCGTGCAAGAGGGAACTTCAGCCTTAACTCATTCACGACCTGCGCTTTATCCCGCGTCCTGACGTGCTTCTTTCCCTGAGTAAGGCCTGCAGCTTTTTTAGATATGCCACTTCAGCACGCAGTTGTTCAAGTTCCTCACGTTCATCCGGAGCAAGAGGGGTCTGCAAAGGAGGGACGGGGTGATTCTCAGGGCGTTCTGGCATCGTTTTTTTCCTGCGTCGACTGTCTGTAAGGGCTTCTAATCCCCCTTCATCATACAGTCGTTCCCACTGACTAACAGTGGAAAAGGCAGGGATAGTGAATTTTGCACAGACTTCGCGAACAGACAGCTGGTGTTCACGCATATGCAGGATAACGGACTCTTTAAAAGCAGGAGAATAGGTGAAATGCCGGGTTGTAAGCCCGGCTTCGCCATGGAGCTTCCAGGTAGCAGACCATTTACGAACGGCACTGTGATCGATACCAAAACGTTTTGCAGTCGCCTCCTGTCCTTCCAGCCCGGAAAGATAGTGCTGCACAACCTCAAGCTTGAAGCTGAGAGAATACTTGCTCATAAAAAACTGCACCTTACTTCGTTGGGTGTCCAACTTTTTGGGTGCAGTTCAGATATACTCCGGCTTTTCATATCTCACTCATGAGCGAGCAGAAAGATTAGTCTTCCTTCACCACAATCAGCGGTTCGATATCGCTCTCTTTTTTAATCACCAGCGACTCGTCACCACGCAGGCAGGTACCGCCATAGTTACCACCTACGGTAAAGGTACAAACCTGGATATATTTACCGGCAACTTTTGGCAGACACCAAAGCTGCTGATAAATGTTCTTCTGCTCGGCAAACTTACCGCTGGTTTTATCCAGTAGCTCTTCCTGATGACTCACCAGATCGATGTTGCTGCCACAACGTCCTGCAATAGGTTTCACCGCATAACCGGTTTGCGCCAGCTCTTCATTAACAGTGAAATCCGTATCAAGCAGATAACGGTGGTGCGGGAACAGTTGCCAAAGGATCGGCAGAATCGCTTTGTTGCCAGGGATAACCGTCCACAGAGGTTCGAAGACCAGCACTTCCGGGCGCAGCAACACATCGATTAAGCGCACTTCCTGATTCGTATGCCCGGTACGAATTGGCACCGCGGCGTACTCCGTTTCGCTGACCTCGCGCACCTGTTCAATTGCGGTTTCCCACGCCCAGGTCTTCCAGACGCAGTTCACCAGACGACCGTCCCCGTCAATCAATTGACCGGCGTCATCCCAGCGCAGTTCATCCAGACCTCGCAGAATTTTGCTGTCAAACCCGGCCTGACGCAGCGCCTGCTGCATAAACTGCGCGTGATAGTTTTCCTCGATATCCTTATCCTGCATGATGTGGACAAACGGACGTGCGCGGCTGTGCTTCCAGGCACCTGCCAGTTCGTTGATCAACCCTTCAGCCGGGTTGTGTCCCTGCCCTGTGTAACCACGCTCGGCCCATCTTTCGAGAATCAAACCGGCTTCGGTATGGCACGATGCGGAATCGGCGTTGTACTCATACACCTTCAGTCCACGTTCATCCATACAGAAATCCATACGCCCCGTAATCATATGATGCCGACGACGCTGCCAGGAAAGGCGCAGGCGCGGCCAGAGGATTTTCGGGATATCAAACAGCGCCAGCAGGTTGTCGTCTTTCAGCACCTTGTCGGTCGCATGCAGATACATCAGGTGCAGCTCGTTGGTGGCTTTAATCAGCTCCTGCTCGGCGCTCTCGGTAATGGTGAAGTACTGATGAGGGTCCTGATTAATCACATGCCCATTCGCCAGCACGTAGGCTTTTTGCAGCGGATCCTGTTCATCCAGCCATTTGCCGTCAAACTGCCCATTATCTTCCAGTCGCGCACCGCTGATTTTCAGCGAGTCATTGGCGATCTCCGGCTGCGGCAGGCTGTAACGGGTATCATCGGTCTGAATCATCCAACCAAGGATAGTGGTGTCGTCAAAGGTATCACACAGGGTATAACAACCGTTCTCAACCACCATCTCCAGTTCGCGGGTCCACTGCTGTCCGGGAGGCAACGGCGTATGGAGCACGTTCTGCTCGGCAATACGGATTTTGTTTTCCAGCAACTGGGTGACGACCGCCACATGCCCGGTATCTTTAAATTCGCCGCCTTTTTGCCAGATAAGCAGAGCGCCTGCTACCGGCGCGCGGGGCGAACCATTCGGAAATGCCTGTAACGGTAGGATGTTGTCATTCACTACTTCGCGCAGGAAGCGTAAGGAGAAGATCTCCCAGGCCATACCCACATCGGTGAAGACCATGCCATAGTTTAGGAAGAGAAAGCGGCGTGCGAACTCTACGCACTGCCATTTGTGGCCCATGTATTCATCGTCGATATAGCTGCGAAATGCCGCATCATCGTCGTAGTCCCGTGGGTCGAGGGAGCTGTAATCTGAAGAGTAGATTGCTACGCCACCTGGGGCGTAGCCCAATAATGTCCCGAATGGGGCATCCTGACTGGTCGTTCCTTTGCTCATGCACCTTACCTCAAAACAATACAGCCTGAGCAGGTTGGCGTGAATTTTTCGCTCTGGTTGCCTGCTCTGCGACACTAACCGGACAGAGGTCGACATCATCATACACCTCAACGCAGCGGCTGGCGCTCAGAGGCGAAAAATTCACAGCAGGAACTACGCTTTGGTCAGGGTAACCGGTACGCTTTTATACGCCGGAGTCAAACTTTGCGTATCTACCGCATCCAGCGAAAGCAGGACATTCGCTTCTGGCAGATAGGCGCCAATTGAGCCAGCCGCCATGTTGTAAATCACCACCGTTAAACCGTACATGATGCGATCCGCGCAGGGCTGACCATTGTCGTCCAGCGCCTGAACGTTGACCACATCACCCTGGCTCAGACCGCGGCTCGTCGCTTCTTCGGCGCTTAAAAACACCACATCCCGACGACCGGTAATGCCACGATAGCGATCGTTCATCCCATAAATCGTGGTGTTGTACTGATCGTGGCTACGCAACGTCGCCAGCACCAGCGCATCGGCAGGCTGATGTTCCCGCTCCACCGCCCGCTGATTACTGACGATAAAGTTGGCTTTGCCATTCGCCGTTTGCCATTCACGGCGCGAAGCAGGCGTATCCATACGAAATCCGCCCGGCTCGGCAATACGTGCGTTGTAATCGTGGAACGCCGGGATCACGGCTTCAATGGCGTCACGGATCAACGCGTAGTCCCCGGTAAATGCTTCCCAGTTGATCGGTGAACGCGGTAGCGTGGCACGCGCCATGCCCGCCACAATCGCGGGCTCCGATTTTAGCCAGCGGGAAGCCGGCTTCAGCGCGCCGCAGGAAGCGTGAACCATCGACATAGAATCTTCGACGGTCACCGACTGGATCCCCGTCGCCTGCATGTCGCGCTCCGTTCGGCCTAATGCAGGTAGCAGGTAGTTATGCTTTGCCAGCAGCAGATGAGATCTGTTCAGTTTGGTCGCCACATGGACCTGCAGATCCAGATTTTTCATCGCCGCAAAGGTACGCTGCGGCTGGGGCATCGCTACCGCCAGATTGCCGCCCATGCAGATGAGCGCTTTTGCATCTCCCCGCTCGATGGCCCGAATACTCTCCACGCTGGAGCGGCCATGTTTGCGCGGAACACGGATAGAAAAATGCTTCTCAAGGCGTTGCAGGAAGTCTTCGGACGCCGCTTCGTTGATCCCTACAGAACGATCGCCCTGCACGTTAGAATGACCGCGTAACGGGCAGATCCCCGCCCCCGGCTTACCCATATTGCCTTTCAGCAGCAACAGATTTACCAGCTGCTGGACGTTCTCGGTGCCGTTTTTATGCTGAGTGATGCCCAGACCATAACAAACAATCGTGGCGCTGGATTTACTGTAGCTGTGCGCCAGATCTTCCATCTGACTGCGCGTCAGGCCCGAGTCCTGTTCCAGCTCAGCCCAGTTATGCTGACGTAAGTCGTCATACAGCGCTGCATATCCCGCGGTATGTTGGTCGATAAACGCATGATCGAGCGTCGGCTGCTGATCCAGTAGGATCCGCGCTTCGTCCATTTCGATTAGCGCCTTCATTATGCCTTTGAGCAACGAGGCGTCCCCGCCCATTTTTACCTGGTAGTAGTCGTTGCTCAGCTCCGTCGCCTGACCGGTGAACATCTCTTTCGCGCTTTGCGGGAAGCTAAAGCGCTCAAGCCCCCTTTCGTTCAGCGGGTTGATGGAGATAATTTTGGCTCCTCGTTTGGCAACGTCGCGCAAGGTGGTCAGCATGCGTGGATGGTTAGTACCAGGGTTATGCCCGATACAAATCACCAGATCGCAGTGGTCGAAATCATCAAGTTCAACGGTCCCTTTCCCAAGACCAATGGCCGGCGTTAGCCCTGCGCTGGTCGGTCCGTGGCACATGTTTGAGCAATCAGGAAAGTTGCTACTACCATATTCGCGGGCAAACAGCTGATACAGGAACGCCGCCTCATTTGACGTTCTGCCGGAGGTGTAAAATTCAACCTGTTGTGCTGAGTCATAGCTGCGCAGACGCTCGCCGATCTCCCGAAAGGCGAAATCCCAATCTACCGCCTGCCAGGTGTCTGACATTGCATCGTATTTCATTGGATGCGTCAAACGACCAATGTTTTCCAGTTCATAATCGCTGTAGTGCCACAGCGTGGAAACCGGGTGACGGCTGAAAAATTCCGGTGACGCTTTCTTACTGGTTGTCTCCCAGGAAACCGCCTTAACGCCATTTTCGCACAGCTCCATTGGCGCACGATGCCCTGGGTCCGGCCACGCACATCCCGGACAATCGAACCCTTTCACCTGGTTCATTTTGAACATCGCGATAATGTCGCGCGCAACAGCCTTTTGCGAAAACACCGAAGCAGTGACGGCTTTTACCGCGCCCCACCCACCCGCAGGGCCCTGATAACCGCTTACTCCTGGAACACCATTTTTCATTATTACTGCTTATTAGCCGCCAATTTTTGATGGTGAATACGGTAGCAATTTCCGTCCAACATTGATTTCCTCTTCATGGAGTACGGGCCAGGTACAATGAACGGGTTAGATTTATCTTCCCCTTTCAGCACAAAGCGACATAAAGTCCCAATCTGTTAAATTGAGTTCTACCTAACTGCTACACTGCATCAACACAACCACTCAGAAGGCAGGTCAATATGTCAGACAATACCTATCAGCCCGCGAAAGTCTGGACGTGGGAAAAGTCGAACGGCGGCGCATTCGCCAATATCAACCGCCCGGTTTCCGGTGCCACCCACGAGAAAACGCTGCCGGTTGGCAAGCATCCGCTACAGCTCTATTCGCTGGGTACGCCAAACGGGCAGAAAGTGACGATTATGCTGGAGGAGTTACTGGCGCAGGGCGTGAAGGGCGCGGAATACGATGCCTGGATTATCCGCATCGGCGATGGCGATCAGTTTTCCAGCGGCTTTGTTGAGGTGAATCCGAACTCGAAGATCCCGGCACTGCGTGACCACTCGCAAAACCCACCGGTTCGCGTATTCGAATCTGGCGCAATACTGCTCTATCTGGCGGAAAAATACGGTTATTTCCTGCCGCAGGATTTGGCAAAACGTACCGAAACGCTGAACTGGTTGTTCTGGTTACAGGGTGCGGCGCCGTTCCTCGGCGGTGGTTTTGGTCACTTTTACAACTATGCGCCGGTAAAAATTGAGTACGCTATTAACCGCTTCACTATGGAAGCCAAGCGCTTACTCGACGTGCTGGATAAGCAGTTAGCACAGCATAAGTTTGTGGCTGGAGATGAATACACCATTGCCGATATGGCGGTCTGGCCATGGTTTGGCAATGTGGTGCTGGGTAACGTGTACGACGCGGCAGAGTTCCTCGATGCAGGAAGTTACAAGCACGTGCAGCGCTGGGCAAAAGAGGTTGCCGCGCGTCCGGCAGTTAAGCGAGGTCGTATTGTAAACCGCACTAACGGGCCGCTGAACGAGCAGCTTCATGAACGTCATGACGCCAGCGACTTCGACACCAATACCGAAGATAAGCGCCAGGGTTAAAATGCCTGATGGCGACGCCGGGGCGTCTTATCAGGCCTACAAAGATGCCATGCCGTAGGCCGGATAAGGCGTTTGCGCCGCCATCCGGCATAAAATCACGCGCTGGTGACGTCGTACTCCATGCGGCGAAGTGCGTCTAACGTGGCTTTAGCTTCATCTTCATCAATGATGCTCATGGCGAACCCTACGTGCACCAGCACCCATTGCCCGACCAGCTCAGCGGTATCACCTTCACAAATTAGGGCAATATTGACATCACGTTTGATGCCGCACACTTCAACCTGCGCAAGCTGGTGAATATCTTCACCAACGGCCAGAACCTGACCAGGGACTCCAATACACATATCTGACTCCGCCCCATAGCAACCTATGGGTTATTCGACTTCAATACTTTTCACTTTCAGTGAATCGCCTGCATCAACCCGCAGACGATCGCCCTGACATAGTGGACACTGCGCATCATGCTGGGTGATTTCCACAACCTGACTGCAATCCCAGCACCATGCCTGGGCTGGTTTGTAATCAATATGCAGCTCACACCCTTGCGCCAGCGTGCCCTGACAGACGATGTCGAAACTGAAACGGACGGCGCTCTCTTCAACGCACGAGAGCGCTCCGATTTCCAGCCAAACGCCGGTTACACGTTTGACACCGTGCTGCTCTGCCTGCTGTTGAACAATCTCAACCGCGCTCTGACAAAGGGACAGCTCATGCATTTTCGCAGTTCCGACGACCCAGCAGTAGCGCGCGACGATTTAGCTGCGGCGCATTCGGATCGCTCACCGGCAGCGATAACAGCATGCGCGCGCAATCGTCAGTCAGACGCACACCTTCTTGCGCCGACATGCTGTGCGAAAGCGGCGACATCAGTGAACAGGAAAGGTATTGCGATACGCCATCCAGTTCACCAACGGTAAAGGTCATCTCGCCATACGGCAGACGCAGCCCGATTTTTTCGCTGACTTTACGCACCGGCCAGATCTGGTCCGGCCCGGGGAAAATCAGTGCGCTGAGCATCCAGGGTGTGATAACACACCCCGTCCACTGTCCTTCAAACAGCGTAAAATCAGAGACATACACCGGCATGTTCGGATGCAAGAAAGAGAGATCGTGCATCGAACGCCGGGCAACCTCTTCAAACGCTGCCTGAATCTGCGTCTTCGGGGCCGTCTGAAAACCGACAAACTCCTCAGACATGAGCCGCCTCCCGAGGGATCGCTTCAACGCCTGATTCGCGAAGCGCGGCAAGAACCTGCTCCAGCGCCGGTTCAATCATCGCTTCAACCGTTGGCGTTAGCCCGATATGCGGTTCCAGCGATTCCGGAATAACGCCGACTAAGGTCAGCTTTTTCGGAAACTCGCCGGTAAAACGCAGGGCCGACAATACGTCGGCCAGGCCAAGCTGGTGCGGTGAGATTTTGTTGGTAAACAGCGCCGGGATCTCTTCATCCCGCAGGATCATCATCGTTCCTGGCGTGTTTTTCTTCGACACAATGGCGTCAGCAATGATCAGATGATCTCTGTTCGCCATATCGCCGAGAAGCTCCATCCCAGCCGTACCACCGTCCAGAACATCAACAAAGTCTGGCAGGATGTACCGTTGCTCTAATGCCTCAACGATACGTACCCCGATGGCTTCGTCGGTCAGCAAAATATTGCCGACCCCTAAGACTAATATCCGCATTACAGAACCTTAACTGAGACCACTTCGTTCCCGTCAACGTCCACCACATGCACCGCACATGACATACAAGGGTCGAAGGAGTGAATGGTACGAACCACTTCCAGCGGTTTGTTTGGATCGGCAATCGGCGTACCTACCAGCGAGCGCTCATATGGTCCCACTTCATCATTAAAGTTACGTGGGCCAGAGTTCCAGGTTGACGGTACAACCGCCTGGTAGTTGCTGATAATGCCGTCTTTAATCACCATCCAGTGAGACAGCATACCGCGTGGCGCTTCGAGGAAACCAACACCTTTGAATTCACCCGTTGCCGGAATATCCGGTTTCACGAAGGTGGTGTGGTCGCCCTTACCGATGTTCACAATCAGCGCGTTGTACTGATCCTGCAGAACGTTCTGCAGTTCACAGCAGTGAACGGTACGGCCAATAATACGGCCCAGCGTAGAGTGCAACTGCGACACTTCGATAGTTTTACCAGTCAGCTTGGTGTAAATCGCGATGATTTCATTCAGCTTGGCATGGGTAGACTCGCGTTTGGCCGCCAGTTTACACAGCATGTTGGCCAGCGGACCCACTTCAACCGTTTTACCGTAGAAGGTCGGTGCTTTAACCCAGGAGTATTTGCCGTCGTCTGACCAACCGGTGTAATCAGGAACCGTTGTGCCTTCCCACGGAGCCTGCGGCGCTTCGTCTTTGTACCACGCGTGTTTCGCACTCTCCTGAATCCCTTTGATCAGGTACTCATCTGAGTGAGAGGTGATCGGACGATAGGTCGAAAGATCGGCATCGGTGATATAACCGCCCGGGAACAGGAAGCTGCCGTTTTTACCGTCTGTCGGGAATTCCGGCGCACTCAGGTAGTTAACCGCACCCTGACCACGTTCCAGCCACTCAGGATAGAACGCAGCAATAACCGCGGTATCAACCTTGTACACCTGCTCAACGAAGTCGCTCAGCTTATCGATGAAGGACTTGATGTACATCAGGCGTTCAAGGTTCAGCACGCCGAGGCCGTCAAGGTTAATTGGGTTAGCAACCCCACCTACCGCCAGGTTCTGGATGTGCGGCGTTTTACCGCCTAACAGTGCCACAACGCGGTTGGCATCACGCTGGCATTCCAGCGCTTGCAGGTAGTGTGCGACCGCAATCAGGTTCACTTCCGGCGGCAGCTGCATTGCCGGGTGACCCCAGCAACCGTTAGCAAAAATGCCTAACTGACCGCTGGCAACAAGATCTTTGATCTTGTTCTGAACCTTGGTGAACTCTTCTGCGCTGTTCAGGTGCCAGGAGGACACGCCGTTCAGCATGGCAGACGCTTTCGCTGGGTCGGCTTTCAGTGCAGAAGTGATATCCACCCAGTCCAGCGCAGACAACTGATAGAAGTGAACAATGTGGTCATGCGTGGTGTGCGCGGCCAGAATGATGTTACGGATATACTGTGCGTTCACCGGAACATCAATATTCAGCGCACTTTCTGCTGCACGAACGGAAGAGATAGCGTGAGTGGTCGTACAAACGCCACAGATACGCTGCACAATCATCCAGGCATCGCGCGGATCGCGGTTTTTCACGATCTCTTCCATGCCACGCCACATGGTACCGGAAGCCCATGCTTTAGATACCACGCCATTTTCGATTTCGCAGTCGATGCGTAAATGACCCTCAATACGGGTTACCGGATCAATAGTAATTCTCTGGCTCATGCTTTGCTCGCCTCATGACGATTTTGATCGTTTTGTTTTAAAGGAGGAAGTATCGGCAGTAGACGAATGAGTACGATGTATGCACAAATCTCAATAGCCACAAAACCAATAGAAATCAACAGCTCTTCCCAGGTCGGGAAGTAGTGGTAGCCACCACCAGGATTGAACGCCACCAGCGAATAGGACAGACGCCATGTTGCACAACCCAGCAACGCGCTCAGCGCAGACAGATACAGCATGCGCGAGTCATTACGCAGCTTAGTGACGCGCAGCACCACCAGCGGGAAGACCATCAGCACGACTTCAAGCCAGAACATCAGGGAGTAAAGATCGCCTGAGAACGCATAGGACAGCTTGTCGCGATAGATCAGTTCGCCAAAGCGCAGGACGACGAAAATCGCCAGCAGCACGCTGATGGTATTCGTCAGCTTGATGAACAAACTTTTCTCGTCCGGACCGTTACCTTTCAGACCGGCTTGTACCAACGAGCCTTCAAAGATGACGATCGAGAAGCCCATAATAAAGGCGGTTAATACCGAGAAAAGCGGCAGCATTTCATAAGCTTGCCATAGCGGATGCACCTTATAACCCGCAGAAATCATCAATGAACCCATTGAAGACTGGTGCATGGTTGGCAGCAGCGCGCCGAGGGCAATAATAAAGAACATCACTTTATTCAAACGTTTGAGGGAAACTTTCCACCCCAGACGTTCAAACAGAGCCGGAGCAAATTCCAGCGCCATGATGCCGATATAGATGGTCATACAGACCGCCGTTTCGAACAGTACCGAGTTCACGTTGAAGTGGCCCGGAATGTAGAAATACGGCAGGTTCCAGTAACGACCGACGTCAATGGTGATCGACAGACCACCCAACGAGTAGCCAAACAGACTCGCCAGCAGCGCCGGACGAACCAATGGATGGTATTGTCCTCTGTTGAAAACGTACACCGCCCACGCCAGCGCCCAACCACCGCACGCGAAGCCAGTACCAATCAACAGGTCAAACGCGATCCATACACCCCATGGGAAACCGCCGTTCAGATCGGAGACTGAGCCCAGTCCGAAGACCAGACGTTTCACGATCAGGAGCATACACAGGACGATAAGCGGCCCAAAAATAATGACCGGTTTGCTGATTATTTTTCCGCCCAGCGGTTTAGGATCATGACTCATGATCGTCTCCTCCATCGTGATGGTCGTTTTTCGTGTTACGACGAACCAGCACGGTTAAGCCCGCCAGCGCAGCCAGGGGTAATATCATGCCCTTGTACAGGGAATGTTGAACATGTTCGGAACGCGCACCAGTTGAAAGATCATCCAGCTTCGGCAGATCCAAATCCTCGTAAGGAACACCCGTCAGTACCATAACCTGCGTACCACCACCTTCTTTCTCACCGTACAGGTGCGGGTAGTACTTCGGTACCGTATGCAGATAGGTATCGCCTGCTTTCACCGTCTGACGCGGATAGTGGTATTCGCTACCTGGCTTCAGCGCGAGACGTTTTTTCGCCTCAGCCATCAGCTCTTCACGCGTACCAAAAATCACCGCACCGGCTGGGCACACTTCAACACAACCCGGTAAACCACCTTTGTCCAGACGCTCAACGCCTTTCTGGTTACACAGTTCACATTTGTGAAGCGCACCAAACGGGTTGTTGTAGTCGTACTTAGGCACGTTGTACGGGCAGGCGACCATGCAGTAACGACAGCCCGTGCAGACATCTTTGTCATAATGGACGATGCCGGTTTTCGGATCTTTCTTCAGCGCGGAGACCGGGCAAACGGAAACGCAGTTCGGATCAACACAGTGCATGCACTGTTTCTTGATGTATGCGTAGCCATTTTCTTCCTGGTCTTTGTTAACGCCTGTTCCGCTACGCCACACCTGAATGATGTTATTGGTATACGGCGACAGTTTGTCGTTGTTCGACCAGGTTTGCTCGCCTTCCGGGTTACGCGCCGGGAAGTTGATATCCTGACACTTGGTGACACAGGCCTGGCAGCCTACGCACAGCGTCGAGTCATAGAGCATCCCAAGAGAACCTGGGATCGGCGGACGGTTTTCTGCAGCCGCATGGCTGATGGACGGCGCTGCGCCCAACAGCAATGCCCCGCTGGAGGCTGCTTTTATAAAGTTACGTCTGTTCACGGTTATTCTCCCCGTGAGTCAGCGTTATCTTTCTTCTGCTGACGCCCCAGTTCACGAACCGCCATCACGCTGACACCGGCAACCAGTCCTACTACGCCACCCAGCAGTCCAATCGCTCCGGCAGAAACATTGCCACCTTCTTTCATGTTGACGTCAGGTTTCTCGGAACGCGGCGTTTGGTTTTCCACATGAGCAAGCTGGTGAATACCTTTATGGAAGCCGACGCCTTCTTCGTTACAGCCGTAGCAAGGGTGACCGATAGCCACCGGCCACACGCCACCCACATCGCAGAATTGCAGCGTTGAGCAGTTGCCGTAGGTTTCTGGCCCTTTACAGCCCAGATGGTAGAGGCACCAACCTTCACGGTGGCCTTCATCACCAAACTCTTTAGCAAAACGACCAGCATCGAAGTGCGGGCGACGTTCGCAGTGTTCGTGAATCAAACGGCCATAGGCGAATGTCGGACGGTTTTTGGTATCCAGCTTCGGCGGCTTACCATAAGTGATGATATGCGCGACCGTTGCGAGGAAGTTATGCGGGTTCGGCGGACAGCCGGGGATGTTGATGATGGTTTTGCCTGGCAGAACTTCTTGCAGGCCGACGGCACCCGTTGGGTTAACGCCAGCGGCAGCAACACCACCCCACGCGGCGCAAGAGCCGATGGCAATGATAGCGGCTGCGCCTTCTGCGGCCCGGCGGATGTGATCCACGATCGGCTCACCGGCAACCATGCAGTAAATACCATTATCTTTCAGTGGGATAGAACCATCTACTACCAGAACATATTGCCCTTTGTACTTCTCCAGAGCGTTATGTTTGTTCTCTTCGACCTGATGGCCGAAGGCGGCAGAGAGCACCTCATGGTATTCCAGAGAGATTGTCTCCAGAACGAGGTTTTCCACTGTAGGGTGTGTCGCGCGAAGCAGCGATTCAGTACAACCCGTACACTCCTGAGCACCAATCCAGATAACCGGTGGGCGCTGAGGACGAGAAACTGATTCGGCCATTTCTGCGGCGGCTTTGCTACTGAGCCCCATGGTAGCGGCCAGTGCTGCACAAAGCTTCATGAAATCACGGCGATTAATGCCGCTCGAATTGATGAGAGAGTTATCTCCAGTCATTTTATAGTTATTCCGTTGCGAAGACCTGGCTTTTATTTTGCACCATTCGCATGTTGCATATTGCGATCGGCGCGCCATTACCACACTTTTTATATGGTTATGTGCATTATAATACTTCGGCGGAGCAACAAAACGAAGGCGTAGGTCAATAGTGTAATTAATTAAAGCAAGATAATACCCCTTTCGGATCAAGCTTCGAGTCGATAGCCGGCCATGAAAAACCGAATTGTTGTACTGGACTGGTTCTCTTTAAAGAAATCCATCACCATCTCTTTATCCAGCCCATAACGGCGCGTCAGGATCCCCGCTTCCCACGCGCTGAGCTGTCGATCGCCCGTTTTTTCAAACATTCGATGTGAAAATCCCAGCACAAAACCACGCTTATAATCCGCACAAAAATTCGCCACCGAGCGTGCACTATCCGCACTTGAGGCGTTTAATCCGGCCATCAGACCTTTACCAAAATGGTTGTCCATGCATAACCTCCAATCGCTATATAATAAATTATATAGCGATTTTTTAAGCAAAGACCAGAGGTATCACGAACTTTTTATAACGGCTTAAAAGGACACCCACTCATCCGTTTTAGCGGCCGCAGACGTTTTGCTGTCTGCTGAAGAGGAAGCGGTTTGGCTGGCTGTGTATTGCACATCATTAGCGGAAAGGCGGAACTGTTGCACCGAACGTTGCAGCTCCTCTGTTTGTCGTTCCAACGCTACTGCCGCGGCGGAAACTTGTTCTACCAGCGCAGCATTCTGTTGCGTTACGCTGTCCATCTGCGTGATCGCCACGCTCACCTGCGAGATACCCTTATTCTGTTCTTCCGAGGCAGAGGCAATTTGCTTCATGATGACAGTCACTTCGGTGGCGCCGCGCAGAATCGCCTCCATGGTTAATCCTGTTTCTTTAACCAAACGAGCACCCTGATCAACACGACGCGATGACTCGCCAATCAGCGTCTCAATCTCTTTCGCCGCCCCGGCGCTGCGACTGGCAAGGTTGCGTACTTCACCGGCAACGACGGCAAAACCGCGCCCCTGCTCGCCTGCCCTGGCTGCTTCAACCGCCGCGTTCAGCGCCAGAATGTTGGTCTGGAAAGCAATGCTATTAATAACTGACGTGATTTCCGCGATCTGTTTAGAACTGGCGGCAATGCCGTCCATCGTCTCAACCACTTCCGAAACCAGCGTGCTCCCTTTGCCTGCCGTTTCTGTGGCCGTATCGGCAAGCTGGCTGGCTTCACGCGCATTTTCTGCGTTCAGTTTTACCGTTGCGGTCAGCTGCTCCATGCTGGCAGCGGTCTCTTCCAGTGCCGCAGCCTGTTCTTCAGTACGTGAGGAGAGATCGTTATTCCCGGTCGAAATTTCCGTCGCCCCTCGCCAGATATTGTCACTACCTGAACGGATGGTACTGACGGCTTCACGTAGGCTATCCTGCATCGCGCACAATAACGGCACCAGTTGACCCACACAGTTACGACCAAAATCTTCGATGGGATGGCTGAGATCGCCCTGCGCAATCTGCTGGAACTGTTGGCGAATACGTCCCAGCGGTTTCACCATCATGGAAACAAGGTAGCGGTCGGTAAAGAAAAGGAGGGCAATCCCAAGGATAACGGCGGTGATAATTAGCGTCCGGATGATAGAGGTTTTGCCATCGACCATCACGCGGGTGGTATCGAGTCGCTCACCTGCCGTGGCGTTAAAACGCTCGGCACTGGCGCCAAATTCACGGCTCAACGCAGGTGTAATAGTGCTGGCATGCTCAGCAAAGGCCGTAAGCGTTCCCTGCTGCGCCAGCTGCATTTGCGGGATCACGCCGTTGTCCAGCAGCGCCTGCCACTTCGTCAGTACTGCGTTAGCGACGTCAGGGTCCATAGGGCCCGGAGATAATGTTTTCATCTCCTGGAGTTTTTTGCTCATATTCTCCAGGGACTGTTGCGCTGGCGCAAAATCAGGCGTTCCGCCACTCATTTTGACATCCATGGCGCGACTTAAGCGCGTTACGAAGCGAAAGTACTGATCGTTGCCCTGACTGAGAACCGTCATCTGATGGACAAGATGACGGTCAATATCATTGCCTTCAGATATTTTTGATAACGAATGAAGACTGAATAAACCCACGCCCGACCAGAGCAGGCAAAAAAGTCCCAGTATTGCCAACATGACAATACGAATAGTGAAGTTTTTCAGCAAACGCATAATAATTTCCTTGCCGTTGATGAGGAATTCGCCATCAGGCGATACTTATCCTTGTTATCGGCAGGCAGTAGAGAAGATATAATGCGTTCTTTATTTTTTTACTTTCTTAAGTACATCCACTCTCTCTCCACACTATATCAATATGAATGCTAATGAAATTCGGTAGCATTATTATTCAGGTAATTAGTTATAAGCATTAAATAATCTATTGTTTTCTATCGCAAATATTTGTTAAACCACGCAAGAGTACGTTCCCAGGCTAAATCAGCGGCAGCTTTATCATAACGGGGGGTCGAATCGTTGTGAAAGCCATGATTAACGCCGGGATAGATATAGGCTTCATAGACTTTCTTATTGGCCTTAAGCGCCGCTTCATAGGCAGGCCATCCTTCATTAATACGTGTATCTAATTGCGCATAGTGCAGTAATAAAGGCGCGTTTATTTTAGGGACATCTGACGCAGGAACCTGACGCCCATAAAAAGGCACCGCGCAGGCCAGTTCCGGGAATGCCACTGCGGCGGCATTCGATACGCCACCACCGTAGCAAAATCCGGTGATACCTACCTTTCCCGTGGTCCCCGAATAATGTTGCATAAATTCAATGGCGGCAAAAAAGTCGTTCATTAACTTTACGGGGTCAACCTGCTGCTGCAATTCCCGACCTTTATCATCATTGCCTGGATATCCCCCTACCGAACTTAATCCATCAGGCGCGAGTGCCATAAAGCCCGCCTTCGCCACCCGTCGCGCCACATCTTCAATATACGGATTCAGCCCACGATTTTCATGTACTACCACCACCGCCGGAACATTCCCCGTCACCTTCGCAGGTTTAACTAAATACCCCCGCACATCACCATGCCCTTCAGGCGAAGGATAGGTAATATATTCCCCCAGAATATCGGGATCGGTAAATTCTACCTGCGTTGCGAGGGCATAGTTGGGTTTCAATAAATTGAATAAGGCCAACGCCGTCATGCCACCCACTGCATATTTCGCTGCCAGATTGAGAAACTCGCGTTTCGTTATTTTGCCATGCGCGTAATAGTCATAGTAGTCGAGCAGTTCTTGCGAAAAATCTTTGGCAGTCAAACGCGGCATCGTCGCACTCCTGATTGATGTTTTTTTAAGCAAAGCACAGTGACCTGTTTTTGCCCAGTTTTTCATCTCAGTGTGACCTGGTGAACGGGATATTCACCGTGAACCCGCTAGAATAGAAACGTTGTTTCGAAATTCACCTGCACTAAGGAGATCTCATGGCCTGGTTTGCCAATCCTGAACGTTACGAGCAGATGCTCTATCGCTACTGTGGGCGCAGCGGTTTGCGTTTACCCGCGCTATCGCTGGGTTTATGGCACAGTTTTGGGCACGTTCAGGCGCTGGATTCACAGCGAGCCCTGTTGCGTAAAGCATTTGATTTAGGCATCACGCATTTTGATTTAGCCAATAACTATGGGCCGCCACCAGGCAGCGCAGAAGAGAATTTTGGCCGATTGCTGCGCGAGGATTTTGCACACTATCGCGATGAACTGATTATCTCCACCAAGGCAGGCTATGACATGTGGCCTGGGCCATATGGTTCTGGCGGTTCGCGCAAATACCTGCTCGCCAGCCTCGACCAGAGTCTGAAACGCATGGGTCTCGACTATGTCGATATCTTCTACTCTCACCGCGTTGACGAAAATACGCCAATGGAAGAGACCGCCTCGGCGCTGGCCCACGCCGTGCAAAGCGGTAAAGCGCTGTATGTCGGCATCTCATCCTATTCCCCGGAACGTACGCAGAAAATGGCCGAGCTGATGCGGGAATGGAAAATTCCATTGCTGATCCATCAGCCGTCTTACAACCTGCTTAACCGCTGGGTAGACAGCAGCGGCCTGCTGGATACGCTGGAATCCAACGGTATGGGCTGCATCGCATTTACACCGCTGGCTCAGGGACTGCTGACGGGGAAATACCTTAACGGTATTCCGGAAGGTTCACGCATGCAGCGTGAAGGGAAAAAAGTTCGTGGGTTAACGGAAAACATGCTGACGGAAGAAAACCTTACCAGCCTGCGTTTGCTTAATGAGATGGCGCAACAGCGTGGACAGTCGATGGCACAAATGGCCTTAAGCTGGCTGCTAAAAGACAACAGGGTAACGTCGGTATTGATTGGCGCCAGTCGACCGGAGCAACTGGAAGAGAACGTTCAGGCGCTGGCGAATCTGACGTTCAGCGCCGAAGAACTGGCGCAGATCGATAAGCACGTCGCGGACGGTAAGCTGAACCTGTGGCAGGCCTCATCTGACAAATAACCGTAGGTAATCCCGTGCCGGGTGCAACGTTGTTCTTCCCGGCACGTAATACGGGCCAGCCAGCTCCTCACACCTCTTCTGCTTTGATTTCTGGGCGCTGATATTCCGGCCACACCAGCGCGACAAGTGCAGGATAGGCTTCCAGGCTGAACTCCCTGAAGCACTGACGTAAGTTAAGCACGTCCAGATCGGCATGCGGGACTTTCTCGCCACTCAGGCAGCGTTTTTTAATATTGTCGTAATATTTATACACCGCAGAGTTGAGATCGCTGCAACGCCGCTGTGCATCAAATAGCCCTGGCGTCTCATTCAGCTCCACCATTGTCATCCGTTTGATCGTCGAGTGGATAAAATCGATATATTCGTGATTGACACGCCAATACCAAACCGGAGTAATCGAATTCATCAGTACCGAGAAATGATCTTCACCCTCTTCTTTACTCAGTATTTCCGGCTGGTTTTCAGCGTATCCATTTTCTGCATTACGGTTTTTATTTGCACTGTGCATCAACAAAAGTACCCCGCAAGTCAGCAATAGCAGGGTAATAACAGAATAAAATATACTGTTCATATACTGGCTCCATTTTTTTTGATTTTAAAATTACGCCATGCTATTGTCAACGCGGCATGGTTTATTTAAAACAACATATCATTGGCATCAAAGGATATTTCAACATGCTTCCCGAGCATCTTGTTCCCTCGCGTTTTCACTTATCCAGCTCACCTGACAATACCACCTCTACAGATAATAGTGAAAATTTGACTCAGGGGAAGATAACATTAAGCGATTACGAATCCGATATTTTGATTAGCTCAACCGCTACCGGTCAGTCACGGAATATGCTATTTGAAGAGTGCGACCGCCATTTAAAAGAGCGTCTATTTCGTGCAGCAAAAATTGAGTCATTCTCTCGCCTGCTCAATTCACTACAGGCAGAAGGCGACATTAATGCACAAGAATTAAGTAAAATTTTGACTCAAAAAACAGCCATCATAAATGAACAGGGCAACAAAATTTGGCTTAATTTAATTACCCGTGAAACCAGCGATCCTATTTTTTATTCTCTGGAAGAGAAATAAAATGAAAGATGTTGAGGATAATAATGTTTATTTGGCTTTAGATAACCATAAAAGCGATGAGTTTGTCTTAAAGCAAAATTTAGCCGTGTTGATTGCCAATAAAAACACGACACTGGAAAGCGTTGCTCAGGAGATAGCCTCTATTCCCGCTGCACTGGTGCGGATGAAATGGCAAAATCGCCGTGAAATTTACTCGCTACAGGCTAAAGAAGAGATCTACGGTGCCGCGATCGAAGCCATTATGGAGCAGCAACCAGAACTGCGGGACAAAATCATGGCCCGACTGGAAAGCACCTACCAGCATATACTCGCGCGGGAAACGGCCACCTTACGCCTGACGCGAAAGCTGTCTGAAGGGAACTACGAACCCACCAGAATAACCACGGTCGCGTTAGATGAGAACAGATAAGAACAAGTGTGCGAGGGAGTTGAATCAGGAGAGGCACGCCGGGTAAGGCGGCAACCATTACCCGGCATGATGAGGATTACTTCGCTTTCACAGTCTCTTCGCCAACCAGACCAATCTTCAGGAAGCCCGCCTGATGCAGCGTATCCATCACCTTCATCATGGTTTCATAATCAACGGTTTTATCTGCCCGGAAGAAAATCGTGGTGTCTTTCTTCCCTTCAGTTAGCGCATTTAGCTCGTTAATCATGGTTTCATCCGTCACCTGATTGTTGCCAATAAACATACTCTTATCGGCTTTAACTGACAGGTAAACCGGTTTTTCCGGACGCGGCTGCGGCGTGCTGGTGGAGGCAGGGAGATTCACCTTCACATCTACGGTTGCCAACGGCGCGGCAACCATAAAGATGATCAATAAAACCAACATAACGTCGATAAACGGCGTCACGTTGATTTCATGCATTTCACCGTTATCGTCCAGGTTTTCATTAAAGCTCATTGCCATGGAACATTATCCTACACGTAATTTCTGCGCTGCACGTACCGGATGCGCGGATGCGCTCGCGTTCAGGTCCAGATCGCGGCTTTGCAACAACAGCACCTGTGCCGCGACGTCGCCCAGCATCGCTTTATAGCTGCCAATCTGACGTGCGAAAATGTTGTAGATAACAACCGCTGGAATTGCTGCGACCAGACCGATTGCGGTCGCTAACAGCGCTTCTGCGATACCCGGCGCAACAACGGCCAGGTTGGTCGTTTGGGTTTGTGCAATCCCGATGAAGCTATTCATGATGCCCCATACGGTACCGAACAGACCGACGAAAGGAGAGATAGCCCCGATGGTGGCCAGGTATCCGTTACCGCGGCCCATATGGCGACCTACCGCAGCCACACGACGCTCCAGACGGAAGCCGGTACGCTCTTTAATGCCTTCGTTATCTTCGCTGCCTTCTGACAGTTCCAGCTCGTTCTGCGCTTCGTTAATCAACTGTGCGCCCAGGCTTTTGCCATCGAATCCTGCGGCAATCTCACTTGCCTGATCTAAAGAGCGGGCTTCCGCCAGCAGTTGCTGTTCACGCTTAAGGCGGCGTTTCTGAGTAAAGAACTCAAGGCTCTTACTAAAGAAGATAGCCCAGGTGACCACTGACGCCAAAATCAGCCCAATCATCACGCACTTAACCACGATATCGGCGTGCTGATACATACCCCAGACGGAAAGATCCGTCTGCATCAAATTATTACCCACTCTGTATCTCCAGGACGCAAATCACAAAATCTGAGCGTAATCATATCAAAACGACGTCGAATTGATAGTCGTTCTCATTACTATTTACATATTGCCGCACCTTTGGTTTCTTTTCCTTGCGCTCACGCAGTAAAAAAGTCACCAGAAGCATTTTGAGATTATTTTCTACTGTATGGCCGTTCTGCAGGATGCGTCATCTTTGATTCATGGTAGTTTAGACATCCAGACGTATAAAAATAGGTAAGACAACATGGCAGATAAGCAACTTGAAACCAAACTCGTTCACGCAGGACGCAGTAAAAAGTACACGCTGGGCTCGGTAAATAGCGTGATCCAGCGCGCTTCTTCGCTGGTTTTTGACACCGTAGAGGCCAAAAAACAGGCCACGCACAACCGGGCGAACGGTGCGCTTTTCTATGGGCGTCGCGGAACCCTAACGCATTTCTCTCTTCAGGAAGCGATGTGCGAACTGGAAGGTGGCGCGGGTTGCGCGCTGTTCCCCTGCGGTGCGGCGGCCGTTGCCAACACCATCCTTGCCTTTGTGGAGCAAGGGGATCATTTGCTGATGACCAATACCGCCTATGAACCCAGTCAGGATTTCTGTACCAAAATTCTCGGCAAGCTCGGCGTGTCCACCGGCTGGTTCGATCCGCTGGTTGGCGCCGATATCGTTAAGCACATACAGCCGAACACGAAAGTCGTATTTCTGGAATCTCCCGGCTCTGTCACTATGGAAGTGCATGATGTTCCCGCTATTGTTGCCGCCGTCAGAAGCGTCGCGCCGGATGCAATCATCATGATTGATAACACCTGGGCTGCCGGGGTGCTGTTCAAAGCGTTGGATTTTGGCATCGATATCTCTATTCAGGCAGGCACCAAATATCTGATTGGTCATTCTGACGGCATGGTCGGCACGGCGGTATCTAATGCCCGCTGCTGGGATCAACTGCGCGAAAATGCCTATCTGATGGGGCAAATGCTGGACGCCGATACCGCCTATATGACCAGCCGTGGACTGCGTACGCTGAGCGTTCGCCTGCGTCAGCACCATGAAAGCAGCTTAAAGGTCGCCGAGTGGCTGGCCAGCCATCCGCAGGTCGCCCGCGTGAACCACCCGGCACTGCCCGGCAGTAAAGGCCATGAATTCTGGAAGCGTGATTTTACCGGCAGCAGCGGCCTATTCTCCTTTATATTGAATAAGAAGCTCAATAATGAGGAGCTTGCTGCGTATCTGGATCACTTCAGCCTGTTCAGCATGGCCTACTCCTGGGGCGGTTTTGAGTCGCTGATTCTCGCCAACCAGCCGGAACACATTGCGGGAATCCGTCCGCAAGGCGAGGTGGATTTCAGCGGAACGCTCATCCGTTTACATATCGGTTTAGAGAATGTTGACGATCTGATTGCCGATTTGGCCGCAGGATTTGCCCGAATCGAGTAAAATTGCCACAGATGGACATATATGCAGACACTTCTGGTGGAAAAGTCTGCAATTGTTGCGTCCGGGATCAAGGCATCCCGGGCAATTCAGGAGTACAATCCACACATAAACGCTGTTCCACAGGAAAGTCCATGGTAGTCATTCAAGATATTGTCTCCGCGCTCTGGCAACACGATTTTGCCGCACTGGCGGATCCGCACGTGGTGAGCGTGGTGTACTTCGTCATGTTCGCCACGCTGTTTTTAGAAAATGGCCTGCTGCCCGCCTCCTTTTTACCCGGAGACAGCCTGTTATTACTGGCAGGAGCGCTGATCGCTCAGGACGTGATGAGTTTTTTACCTACCATAGCTATTCTGACGGCCGCAGCCAGTCTGGGCTGCTGGCTGAGTTATATTCAGGGACGCTGGCTAGGCAACACGCGCACGGTGAAAGGCTGGCTGGCGCAATTACCGGAAAAATACCATCAGCGCGCAACCTGCATGTTTGACCAACACGGTCTGATGGCGCTGCTGGCAGGGCGTTTTCTGGCGTTTGTTCGCACCTTGCTGCCAACGATGGCGGGCATTTCAGGGCTTCCTAACCGTCGGTTCCAGTTTTTTAACTGGCTGAGTGGCCTGCTGTGGGTCACCGTCGTCACCAGTTTCGGCTATGCGCTGAGCATGATCCCGTTCGTTAAACGCCATGAAGATCAGGTGATGACCTTTTTAATGATCCTGCCGATTGCCCTGTTAACCGCAGGTCTGTTGGGAACATTGTTCGTGGTGATTAAAAAAAAATACTGTAGCGCCTGAGTATTATCCGTAGCCGGGGTAATCCCCGGCATTTTGCCTGATGGCGCGCAGCTTTATAGCCTACGGTGTACCTGTCAGGCCTACAAGAAATCAACTCCCCTGCATCATACGAATTCTTGCCGCATCTTCCCCCGGCGTTACGCCAAAGAAACGTTTGAACTCCCGACTGAATTGCGATGCGCTCTCATAACCGACGCGCATGGCAGCCGCACTGGCCTTCATTCCATCGTGAATCATCATCATCCGCGCTTTATGCAGGCGATAACTCTTAAGATATTGCAGCGGCGACGTGCTGGTAACCGCTTTAAAATTATGATGAAACGCCGACACGCTCATGTTCGCCTCTGCCGCCAGCTGTTCTACATTGAGGTTTTCGGTGTATTTGGTTTCAATCCGCTTCAGTACCCGGCTTATCAAACTGAAATGCGTCTGGCGACTGACCAGCGCAAGCAAGGCACCGCCACGCGGCCCGGTCAACACATGGTAGAGGATCTCGCGAATAATCTGTTTCCCCAGAATACGCGCATCCAGCGGCCGCTCCATTACATCCAGCAGGCGCTCTGCGGCACAGAGAATTTCGTCAGAGAGCGTCGCAGAGTTAATCCCACTGGCAGCCATGGCGGGCTGGAACAGTTCGTCTTCCCCAATGTCCATCAGCAGCTCCTGCAATTGCAGAATATCGACATTCAGGTAAATACCGGCCAGAGGAACCTCCGGCGTCGCATAGGTTTCACATTCAAAGGGTAAAGGTACGGTTAGCAGCAGGTATTCGTTGGCGTCATAGCGAAATATGCGCTCATTGATGTAACCAATTTTATGTCCCGAAAAGAGAAATATGATGCCTGGCTGATACATGACTGGTGTACGTGCCGCCGGCTCCGTACCGTATAGCAGGCGGACATCTGGCAGCAGTTCGTTAAGTCTATTTTCATTGCTTTTCAGCTGCTTAATTTTATCTGTCAGCAGAAGGCAGATCTCATCACGGTTCATGGAGCACCATTTCATCATCGGTTTTCGACCCTGACATAATGCGCAGATTTATCCGTTTTCTCCAGCAGTCTGTAGAAATGGGCAAGACATCGGCAGAAATGAGCATTGAGAGCAGCGCGGCGGGCGACCACAATGTTCATCATCCGGCAGACACTCTCCTGCCCTCTTTTATTACCCACCAAAGGGAACGAGCAATGAACAACTTTAATCTCCATACCCCAACACGTATTTTGTTTGGTAAAGGCGCGATTGCTGAGCTGCGCGATCAAATTCCTCAGGACGCTCGCGTACTGGTTACCTACGGCGGCGGCAGCGTGAAAAAAACCGGCGTCCTGGCACAGGTTCAGGACGCGCTAAAAGGCCTGGATGTGCTGGAGTTTGGCGGTATCGAGCCAAACCCGTCTTACGAAACGCTGATGAACGCAGTAAAAATCGTGCGTGATGAGAAAGTGACGTTTCTGCTGGCAGTAGGTGGCGGTTCAGTGCTGGACGGCACCAAATTCATCGCGGCAGCGGCACAGTACGCTGACGGCATCGATCCATGGCACATTCTGGAAACCCACGGCAGCGACGTAACAAGCGCCATCCCGATGGGCTCCGTATTAACCCTGCCTGCAACCGGCTCTGAATCTAACTCCGGCGCGGTAATTTCGCGTAAAACCACCGGCGATAAACTGGCCTTTATGACCCCGTTTGTGCAGCCAGTATTTGCCGTACTGGATCCGGTTTACACCTACACCCTGCCGCCGCGTCAGGTTGCAAACGGCGTTGTGGATGCTTTTGTTCATACCGTGGAACAGTATGTGACTTATCCGGTAGACGGGAAAATTCAGGATCGCTTTGCCGAAGGCATTCTACTCACGCTGGTAGAAGAAGGTCCGAAAGCCTTGCAGGAGCCGGAAAACTACAACGTGCGTGCGAACGTCATGTGGGCGGCAACCCAGGCGCTGAACGGCCTGATTGGCGCAGGCGTACCGCAGGACTGGGCAACGCATATGTTGGGCCATGAACTGACCGCAATGCATGGTCTGGATCATGCTCAAACGCTGGCCATCGTTCTGCCAGCGCTGTGGAATGAAAAACGTGATACCAAGCGTGCCAAACTGCTGCAATACGCAGAGCGTATCTGGAATATCACCGAAGGTTCCGACGACCAGCGCATCGACGCCGCCATTACCGCTACCCGCACTTTCTTCGAACAAATGGGCGTACCCACTCGCCTGTCTGACTACGGCCTGGACGGTAGCTCTATCCCGGCATTGCTGGAAAAACTGGAAGCACACGGTGGTACGCAACTGGGCGAACATCAGGACATTACGCTTGAAGTCAGCCGTCGGATTTACGAAGCTGCCCGCTAAGGTTTTTTAACCTCCGCCTTTCGTTTTTGGGTATTTATACCAGGCTTAAGTCACACCTAACTCACCGGGGGCTGCCCCGGTGACTGTAATCCAGGGGGGGAATTATGACCGGTCCAACCATTATCAAACTACAGGATGGTAACGTCATGCCGCAACTGGGCCTGGGGGTCTGGAAGGCAAGTAACGAAGAAGTCATCACCGCCATTCATAAAGCGCTGGAAGTGGGGTATCGCTCAATTGATACCGCTGCTGCGTACAAAAACGAAGAAGGTGTCGGCAAAGCAATACGCGATGCTGGCGTACCACGGGACGAGTTATTCATCACCACCAAGCTGTGGAATGATGACCAAAAACGCCCCCGGGAAGCCTTGCTCGAAAGCATGGAAAAACTCCAGCTTGATTACCTCGATCTATACCTGATGCACTGGCCGGTTCCGGCGATCGACCACTACGTTGAAGCGTGGGAAAACATGATCGACCTGCAAAAAGAAGGTCTGATTAAGAGCATCGGCGTGTGCAACTTTCAGATCAATCATCTCCAGCGGTTGATGGATGAAACCGGCGTACCTCCAGTGATTAACCAGATCGAACTTCATCCGCTTATGCAACAGCGCCAACTGCACGCCTGGAACGCAACGCATAAAATCCAGACCGAATCCTGGAGCCCACTGGCGCAGGGCGGCAAAGACGTCTTCGATCAAAAGATCATCCGTGACCTCGCCGAGAAATATGGCAAATCACCGGCGCAGATTGTCATCCGCTGGCACCTGGATAGCGGGCTGGTGGTGATTCCGAAATCAGTCACCCCGGCGCGTATCACAGAAAACTTTAACGTCTGGGACTTCCGCCTGGATAAAGACGAATTAGGCGAAATCGCGAAACTCGATCAGGGCAAACGTCTGGGGCCAGACCCGGATCAGTTCGGCGGTTAACCCCTTCCCTCCAGCCCGACACTCTCGTCGGGCCTTTACTGATTTGAAATATCAGGAAACAATTCACGCACATATATTGATGTATTTCTTGCAGTCACTGGAGCAGCATTACGCAACATAACCTGTTAATTATTAAATAAATATATTTATTCGATGAATATATTCACCATATCCATAGGTGCGTAAGCGTGACTGAGAAAAAAAGTAGCGGAGTCAAATGGCTCCCATTAATTCTTATAATATTCATTTCTGCCGGACTGTGGCAACTTACCCCTCCCTCGGGGTTAAGTGCGCCAGCCTGGCATTCGGCAATTATCTTCGTCGCGACGATTGCCTCTATCGTGGCAAAAGTTTTACCCATCGGCGCGGTCGGCATTATTGGGATTACGGTTTTTGCACTCGCCTATGCTGCCGGGGATAAAACCGCCAGCGGCGCTATCACCACGGCACTGAGTGAGCTGAACAGTTCACTTATCTGGCTTATCGTCGTGGCTTTTATGATTGCCCGCGGATTTATCAAAACTGGCCTCGGACGACGCATTGCGCTGCAGATGATCCGTCTGCTCGGCAAGCGCACGCTGGGACTCGCCTATGGTCTGGCTTTTGCCAGATCTGATCCTCTCCCCGGCAATGCCGAGTAATACAGCACGCTGCGGCGGCGTCATCTATCCGATTGCTGACTCTCTGGCACGCAGTTTCCATTCGAACCCGGAAGATGAGTCCCGCAGTAAAATCGGTACCTTTCTTATCACCTGTATTGGCAACGTCAACGACGTCACCGCCGCGCTCTTTATGACCGGCTATACCGGCAACCTGTTGGCGGTGAAACTGGCGGCCAATGCAGGCGTCACGCTGACCTGGGGCGGCTGGTTTATGGCGGCGCTGCTGCCATGCCTGGTGTCCTTACTGCTGGTTCCACTGCTGGTCTACTGGATCGTGCGCCCGGAAATTAAGCACACGCCGGATGCCCCGAATCTGGCGCGCAAAGAGCTGGCGGAAATGGGCAGTATGTCTCGCGGCGAATGGCTGATGCTGGCTACCGTCGGCGTACTGCTGGTGCTGTGGATTTTTGGCGATACGTTAGGCGTCGACGCCACCACTGCCTCGTTCGTGGGACTGTCCATTTTATTGCTAAGCGGCGTTCTGAGCTGGGAAGATGTGAAGAGCGAGAAAGGTGCATGGGACACACTGATTTGGTTTGCCGCGCTGTTGATGATGGCGAACCAGCTGAAAAAACTGGGCTTCACCACCTGGTTTGGCAATCTGATCGGCGATAGCCTGAGCAGTACTATGCACGGTACCAGTTGGGTGATCGTCCTGCTGCTGCTGAACGCCGCCTACTTCTATACCCACTACTTTTTTGCCAGCGGTAATGCACAGATTGCCGCGCTGTACGCCGTTTTCCTCGGCGTCGGTCTGCATCTGAATATTCCCGCAGCCCCCACGGCATTAATGCTGGCCTTCACCAGCAGTTTGTACTGCTCGCTCACCCAGTACACCCACGCTCGCGGTCCAATCCTGTTTGGTGCCGGGTATGTTCCAACGGGCGTCTGGTGGCGCACAGGATTTATCATCAGCTTGTTTAACCAGGCGGTGTTTATCACCGTGGGTCTGATGTGGTGGAAGGTGTTGGGTCTGTACTAAACTGACTGCGTCCAGACGAATCACCTTACCTGCGGAGAAAAGGAATGACCTGTATTTTCTGTCAAATAGTTGAAGGTAAAGCCCCCTGCCATAAGGTCTGGGAAGACGAGCATCATCTGGCTTTTCTGTCGATTTTCCCGAACACCGACGGTTTTACCGTGGTGATCCCGAAAAAGCATTATCCCAGCTATGCCTTCGATATGCCGCCGCAGGCACTGGCTGATCTGATGCTGGCAACCCAAAAAGTGGCTAAGAAACTGGATAAGGCTTTCCCGGATGTCAGTCGTACAGGGATGTTCTTCGAAGGTTTCGGCGTAGACCATGTACACAGCAAATTAAGCCCCATGCATGGCACTGGCGATCTAACCCACTGGAAACCGATTGAAGCGCGGCAGACTAAATTTTTCGAGCAATATGAAGGATATCTGTCGTCACATGACCACGAACGAGCGGATGATGCAAAACTGGCCGCATTAGCGGCCAGAATTCGTGAAGCATAAATACTGCGTCTTTCTACCGGATGGCGGTACAAGGAACTTATCCGGCCTACAAAACTGTGCTGTACGTAGGCCGGATTAGCTTTCACCATCGGGCAAGACAGATTAGCGCCCTGCCACTTTCCCGCGTTTTTTGTTTGCAGCAGGCGTCTGGCGCTGATGCGCCACCGGTGTGTGCTTGGTCAACGCCGGACGGGTATGACGGTTCTGGCGACGCGCTTCGCGCATCTCTTCCAGCGTAGGTGCCGGGACCAGACATTCGCGACGACCGCCGATCAGATGCTTTTTACCCATATCTTCCAGCGCCTGGCGGATTAACGGCCAGTTAGCTGGATCGTGGTAACGCAGCAGGGCTTTATGCAAACGACGCTGCTTATCACCTTTCGGCACCACCACATCTTCACTCTTATAACCAATTTTACCCAGCGGGTTTTTCCCGGTGTAATACATGGTTGTGGAGTTCGCCAACGGCGATGGATAGAAGTTCTGCACCTGATCCAGACGGAAACGACGTTGCTTCAGCCACAACGCCAGATTCACCATATCTTCGTCACGCGTACCTGGGTGCGCGGAAATAAAGTACGGGATCAGATACTGCTCTTTACCCGCCTGTTTAGAGTAGGTATCGAACAATTCCTTAAAGCGATCGTAGCTGCCCATCCCCGGCTTCATCATCTTCGACAGCGGGCCTTCTTCGGTATGCTCTGGCGCAATCTTGAGATAACCGCCAACGTGGTGGGTCGCCAGCTCTTTGATATAGCGTGGGTCTTCAACCGCGATGTCATAGCGCACGCCCGAAGCGATGAGGATCTTTTTAATGCCTTTCAAATCACGCGCTCGACGATAAAGGTTAATCGTCGGTTCGTGGTTGGTGTCCATATGCGGACAGATATCCGGGTAGACGCATGACAGACGACGGCAGGTCTGTTCCGCGCGCGGTGACTTACAGCGCAGCATATACATGTTTGCCGTTGGGCCGCCGAGATCGGAAATCACGCCGGTAAAGCCCGGAACGGTGTCGCGAATGGCTTCGATTTCATTGATGATCGAGTCTTCAGAGCGGCTCTGGATGATACGACCTTCGTGCTCGGTGATCGAACAGAACGAACAGCCGCCAAAGCAGCCACGCATAATGTTGATCGAGAAACGGATCATCTCATAGGCCGGAATGCGGCTGTCACCATACGCCGGATGCGGCACGCGTTTGTACGGCAGCGCAAAGACGCTATCCATCTCTTCGGTAGAGAGCGGAATGGCTGGCGGGTTGATCCAGATGTAGCGATCGCCGTGCTTTTGCATCAGCGCACGCGCACAACCTGGGTTGGTTTCGTGGTGCAGGATACGCGACGCATGCGCATACAGCACTTTATCGCCCTTCACTTTTTCGAAGGACGGCAGCAGCACGTAGGTTTTTTCCCACGGTTTCGGGCGCGGCGACTGTACGGTTACCGCTTTCGCTTCCTGCTTTTTCGGTGCGACCGGTTTGTTGTCAGCACACGGCAGATCTTCACCATACGGATGCGGGATCGGGTCAATCTTGCCCGGCGTGTCGAGGCGCGTGGAATCCACCCCACTCCAGCCCGGCAGCGCTTCTTTAACCATAATCGCAGTGTTACGCACGTCGCGGATCTGATCGATGGTTTCGCCCATCGCCAGACGATGCGCCACTTCCACCAGCGGACGTTCGCCGTTGCCGAACATCAGCATGTCGGCTTTGGAATCCACCAGAACAGAGCGGCGAACGGTATCAGACCAATAGTCATAGTGCGCAGTACGGCGCAGGCTGGCCTCAATACCGCCGAGAATAACCGGCACATCTTTCCATGCTTCTTTACAGCGCTGGGTATAGACCAGCGTGGCGCGGTCCGGACGTTTGCCCGCAACGTTGTCCGGTGTGTAGGCATCGTCATGGCGCAGTCGGCGATCTGCGGTGTAGCGGTTGATCATCGAATCCATGTTGCCTGCGGTCACACCAAAGAACAGGTTCGGTTTGCCCAAACGCATAAAATCGTCTTTGTTGTTCCACTCCGGCTGGGCGATAATCCCTACGCGAAAGCCTTGTGCTTCCAGCATACGTCCGCAAATTGCCATGCCAAAGCTGGGATGATCGACGTATGCATCGCCGGTAACCAGAATGATGTCGCAGCTATCCCAGCCAAGTTGGTCCATTTCGTCGCGTGACATCGGCAAAAACGGTGCCGGGCCAAAACAGGCAGCCCAGTACTGCGGCCAGGAGAAAAGGTCTCTGTCCGGCTGGATCAGGGATATTGCGCTCATAATGCTTCCAAAAATGGTAAAAAAATAATCAAAGGCCGAGGATTATACGCTGTATATCGGCAAGAAATGAAGTGGAGTCTGAACCAGACCAGTAGAAAGTTATATAAATTGTTAAATTTTACGACGATCATTTTTATCAATCATAATTAACACCATGCCAGCCAGCTGAGATAACTCTTTTTCGGCGGGGGATTTTTCATTGCGACTCAACGATTCACTGCATATTTCCCAGTTACGGGTTGTTGTTCACCTGTGCGGATTTCTGGTTCTTCTCTACAGCTTTTCTATGCTGCCACCGATGCTCATCGCTTTGTTAAATAAAGAGCGGAGCTTGTTCGCTTTTTTCAGCACATTTATGACTTTCTTCACCCTCGGCGGCGGGGCGTGGTTGGCAACCAAACATGCGGGTATTCAACTGCGCACCCGGGATGGTTTCGTCATTATCGTCCTGTTCTGGCTGTTGTTTTCATTTATCAGCGCGATGCCGATGTGGATGGACGATGGATTAAACCTCTCTTTTGCGGATGCCCTGTTTGAAGGAGTTTCTGGAATTACCACTACAGGCGCAACGGTGATTGATGACGTCAGCGCCTTGCCGAAGTCGTATCTGTACTATCGGGCTCAGCTCAATTTTATTGGCGGTCTGGGTGTTATTGTCCTCGCCGTAGCGGTATTGCCGCTGCTGGGTATTGGTGGCATGAAGCTGTATCAGTCTGAAATGCCGGGCCCTTTTAAAGAAGAGCGCCTCACGCCAAGACTTGCTGATACTGCACGTACGCTGTGGATGACCTATGTCATTCTGGGTCTGATCTGTACTCTGGCCTACTGGGCTGCCGGGATGTCGTTTTTCGACGCCTTATGCCACGGGCTGTCGACGGTCTCTCTCGGCGGATTTTCCACTCGCAGCGAGAGCATCGGCTTTTATAACAGCCATGCCATTGAGCTTGTCGCCGGGATATTTTCACTGCTGTCTGCATTTAACTTCACCCTCTGGTACGTTGCTATCGTGAAACGTACCTTCAAACCCTTTCGTCGTAATGCCGAATTGCGTTTCTTTTTGCTTATTGCGTTGGTGGTCACTCTGATCGCCACCTGGCAAGTTTGGCGGGCAGGTATGTACGGATTAACGGACAGCCTGGTGCATGCTTTTTTTCTGGCCAGTTCGATGCTGACAGATAATGGCCTGTCGACGGCGGATTACGCGCAGTGGCCTTCGCACACGATCTTCATGCTGCTCAGCGCCAGTTTCTTCGGCGGTTGTGTGGGTTCGACCTGCGGGGGGATTAAGGTGCTGCGCTTTTTGATTATGTTCAAGCAGTGCCGTCAGGAGTTACACCAGCTCGCGCACCCTCGCGCCCTGCTGAATATCAAAGTGGGCAATAGCGTGGTAAGCGACCGGGTGGTGCGTTCGGTATGGAGCTTTTTCTTTCTCTACGTTTTGTTCACCAGCTTTTTTATCTGGGCGCTCAATCTGATGGGCTACGATCTCTTCTCCTCTTTCGCCACCGTCGCCGCCTGCATCAACAATATGGGGCTGGGATTTGGCGTCACCGCCACGACATTTGGCACCTTAAACGAGGAAGCAAAGCTACTGATGTGCGCGGCCATGATCATGGGGCGTCTGGAGATTTACCCCATTCTGATCCTGTTCTCGCGCATGTTCTGGCGGGCGTAACGAATACACCGGCGCATTAAGGCGCCGGGTTCACCAACATCTGTCCGATTGAGCCACGATCCGCCATTTCCAGCGTCTGGCTATTAAAGTAGAACGGGAAATGGGCCCAGGAAGGCTGTCCGTAATAAACCAGTAATTCAACCTGGCCATCAACCCAGACAGTATCTTTCCAGCCTCTGTCTTCCGGGAACGGCATCGCGCCATTCACATTACGGATCAGGAACGAAACACCTTCAATATGGAAGGACTGGGGCATATCCGCCCGCACCGTCCAGCGCTCCCAGGAGCCCTGCTGGGCAGTAATATCCATACGATTGACGTCCCACAGCTGACCGTTGATGCCAGGATCGTCATCCAGACTGATATCACGGCTGCGAATCGGCGAACCGCTGAGGATTTCCGTTGGCAGCAGGCGCATTGGCAGGCTGTCAGTCACCAGCGGCAGAAGACCTGTCGGGCGCAACGTCAATACCAGCGTGGAGATGAGAATACTGGAAGGCTCAAAGAACCCGCGGATCCTGTCGACAATACTGGCCGCCTCACCGCAGGTGATAGAGACCTCATTACCGTTAGTCATATCCACCAAGATCTCACGACGCTCGCCCGGTGCCAGCGAGAGCTGCTTCACCGAAACAGGCGCAGGTAAAAAACCCTGATCGCCGGAAATCACATGCAGAGCACGGCCATCACTCATTTGCAGCTGGTAACGACGCGAGTTTGAAGCGTTCAGCAAACGCAAGCGCACCCAGCCACGGGAGACTTCGACATACGGGCTCTGCGCCCCATTGACCAGCAGCGTATCACCGACAAAGCCACCGCTGCCGGGCTCGCTGTATTCCGGCGTGCCAAAGTTGTCCAGCCGCTTGTCCTGGATAATGACCGGAAAATCATCCACGCCATAGTGGTTGGGAATAGACAGTGATTTACTCACTTCATCTTCAACCAGCCACATCCCGGCAAGACCGTTGTAGACCTGCTGAGCAGTACGATTTGGCGTATTAGCGTGATACCACAACGTGGCGGCATTCTGGCGAATCGGTAGCACCGGCGCCCAGTCAGCATTCGGGGACATCATGCGCGCCGGGCCGCCCATCAGCGGGCCTGGTACCTGCAACCCGGCGACGGTCATCGAGACATTTTCAGTCAGACGGTTGCTGTAGATAAGCTTGACGTCATCCCCTTTCCAGACACGGATTGTCGGTCCCAGATAGCGGCCGTTAATTCCCCAGACAGGTGCGCGCGTGCCTTGCGTAAAGGACCAGTGCGCACGTTGCAGCGTCATAAATAGCGGCTGCCCCCGGCGGGATTCCAGCAGCGGAGGCACGGGTAACGGTTGTTGCTGACCGGCAGCATTAGCCTTCAGCGGAACAGCACCTGCACACAGTGCGATCCCCGATGCCTGAATGAACTGACGCCGACTGAATGACATATAAACTCCATAAAAAACTGGCTATTAACACGCAGGAAGTCATTTCCTGTAAAAAACCCGAATTGCGCGGATTAAACCTTACCGGCGGCTTCCCGCTCAGCAACTTCTTTATCGAGTTCTGCGATTTTTTGTTCCATCAGCGTGCGGCAATGCGCTGCCAGTTCACGAACCTGATCTTTCCCAAAGTGGCTAATATCCACCGGCGGCAACATCTCGACAATCGCCAGACCATTATTGAGTCGATTGAGTTTTATCTTGTTCGAGGTTGTGGAAACGCACACCGGAATGACCGGGACACCTGCAGCAATCGCTGCATGGAACGCACCGGTTTTAAACGGCAGCAGACCGCGACCACGGCTACGCGTCCCTTCCGGGAACATCCAGATAGAAATGCGACGTTTTTTGAAATGATTCACCACGGCAGCAATGGTGCTGTGCGCTTTAGCGCGGTTGTTTCTGTCAATCAACAGGTTACCGGTTAACCAGTACAGCTGCCCGAAGAAAGGGATCCACAGCAGGCTTTTTTTACCTACTGTCACCGTCGGCGGCTGAACGATATTCGCAGCGGTAACCATGTCATAGTTGTTCTGATGGTTACAAATATAGATAGCATTACCATAGTTCTGCGCGTCTGCCGGCATGCGGCACTCGACCTTCAGGCCATAAAGGGGAGCCAGGCGGCCAAACATATGACCGAACGTTGCGACGTGTTTTGGATTTCGTGGGCTGAACAGACAGTATATGCAACCGAAAATACAGACCAGAACGCAGTAAATAACAGTAATAATTAAACGAAAAATATATAGCATAACAACCTCTAAGGCCTAAGAGCCTGGCATTTTACGTCACCTGATTCATCATGCGGTATCAGGTTAGGGCTTTGTTAAGGGCGGCTCTCTGGAAAAGCGTATTGTTAATCGCAACGCACGAATAAACAACGGTTTCACGGGAATTTTTAACGTTGGCTCTCCCTGGGCTTTAACAGGGAGAGCCGGACGGTAGCGTTATTCTTCGCTGTCGCCGTGACTGGCGCGTCGAGGCGAGTCAATCTCAATGCTGTCGATACGCTGCAGACCACGCATTAGCGTGCCGCGACGACCGCGCTCACCGGTCACTTTCTGCAACTCTTCAGGACGCAGTTTGATTTTGCGCTTACCGACGTGGATGGTCAGCGTGCTCTGCGGCGGCAGCACGTAAAGTTGCGCCAGACCATCCTCGCCTTTCGCCGCTTCCGCTGAAGGGATATTAATGATCTTGTTCCCTTTGCCTTTCGACAACTGCGGTAAATCGCTCACCGGGAACATCAACATGCGACCGGCCTGGGTAATAGCCAGTAGCATGTCGGTTTCATCTTCAATCACCACCGGCTGCATCACGCGCGCATTTTCTGGCAGCGTAATCAACGCCTTACCAGCACGGTTACGTGCGACCAGGTCATTGAAGGTGCAGACAAAACCGTAGCCCGCATCGGAGGCCATCAGCAGTTTCTGATCGTCGCCTTCCATCAGCATGTGCTCAACCGTCGCGCCTGGCGGCAGCGTGAGCTTCCCGGTCAGCGGTTCACCCTGACCACGCGCCGACGGCAGCGTAATCGGGTCGATGGCATAGCTGCGTCCGGTCGAGTCCACGAACACCACCGGCTGGTTGCTCTTACCCTTCACTGCCGACTTAAAGCTGTCGCCCGCTTTATAGCTTAATCCCGGTGCATCGATGTCGTGGCCTTTGGCGCTACGCACCCAGCCACTCTGGGACAACACAATGGTCACCGGCTCAGATGGCAGCATGTCGTGCTCGCTCATCGCCTTCGCTTCTTCGCGCTCCTGCAACGGAGAACGACGATCGTCGCCATAGGCGTCTGCATCGGCCTGCAGCTCTTTCTTCAGCAGGTTACTCATTTTACGTTCGGAAGCCAGAATGGCCTGCAACTGATCGCGCTCTTTCGCCAGCTCATCCTGCTCACCGCGGATTTTCATCTCTTCGAGTTTGGCAAGGTGGCGCAATTTCAGCTCAAGGATGGCTTCAGCCTGGGTTTCAGAAATGCCAAACCGCGACATCAGCTCAGGCTTAGGTTCATCTTCATGACGAATAATTTCGATTACTTCGTCAATGTTGAGGAACGCCACCAGCAAACCTTCAAGGATGTGCAGGCGCTTGAGCACTTTTTCCAGACGATAATTCAGGCGGCGACGCACGGTATCGCGGCGGAACGCCAGCCATTCGGTGAGGATCTCCAGCAGGTTTTTCACCGCCGGACGACCATCAAGACCGATCATGTTCAGGTTGATACGGTAGCTCTTTTCCAGATCGGTAGTGGCAAACAGGTGGTTCATCACCTGCTCCATATCCACACGATTAGAGCGCGGGACAATCACCAGACGGGTCGGGTTTTCGTGATCCGATTCGTCGCGCAGGTCGTCTACCATCGGCAGCTTTTTATTGCGCATTTGAGCAGCGATCTGCTCCAGCACTTTTGCCCCGGAAACCTGATGCGGCAGCGCGGAAATCACCACCGCGCCGTCTTCTTTCGTCCATACCGCACGCATACGTACGGAGCCGCGTCCGTTCTCGTAAATCTTACGAATTTCCGCGCGCGAAGTAATGATCTCCGCTTCGGTCGGGTAATCCGGCCCTTGCACGATATCCAGCAACTGATCCAACGTCGTTTTCGGCTGCTCAATCAGGGTAATCGCTGCTTTTGCCACTTCACGCAGGTTATGCGGCGGAATGTCCGTTGCCATACCAACGGCAATACCGGTCGTGCCGTTCAGCAGAATATTTGGCAGACGCGCAGGCAGCATCTTCGGCTCCTGCATGGTGCCGTCGAAGTTTGGCACCCAGTCCGACGTTCCCTGACCGAGTTCGCCCAGCAAGACTTCCGCATATTTAGACAGGCGTGATTCGGTATAACGCATCGCCGCGAAGGATTTCGGATCGTCCGGTGCCCCCCAGTTCCCCTGCCCGTCAACCAGCGGGTAACGGTAAGAGAACGGCTGCGCCATCAGCACCATCGCTTCATAGCAGGCGCTGTCGCCATGCGGATGGTATTTACCCAGCACGTCACCGACGGTACGGGCGGATTTTTTAAATTTGGCGCTGGCATTCAGCCCCAGTTCGGACATCGCGTACACGATGCGACGCTGAACGGGTTTCAAACCATCGCCAATAAACGGCAACGCCCTGTCCATGATGACGTACATGGAATAGTTCAGATAGGCGTTTTCCGTGAATTCATGCAGCGCCAGGCGCTCTGCCATATCGCTCATTAATCGTGGTTCCTCAACTTTGTACCCCTCTATTGAAGGGCAATATTGCCGCAGATACTACCCTATCTGGCGTGTTGAGTCACAAAGAAAAGGGCTGCGAATGCGGCCCTGATGGGGATTACTTAGCAACTTTGGTAATCTGTTTCACGTCGATTTCAACGGAGTTCCAGTCTTTATCCACTTCACCCTGGATTTCAACCACATCCTGCGGTGTGACGGTTACGCCGTTCCAGCGCTTGTGGTCGATATCCACATTCACCGTGCCGGTCGCATCTTTAAACACGTACAGGTCGTCGGAAATACGCTCAACGATGTTCCCACGCAGGGTAACCCAGGTGTCATCACGCAGTGATTTGGCGCTTTCTACCGTCGTGCTGCTACCGTTCGGGCCGACAAATCCGCCGTTTTGGCTCTGCGTGGTGGTTGTCGTTGGCCCAGAGAAGCCGCCCTGCTGAGCTGCCAGAACAGGTGCGGAACACAGTGCCATTACGGCAACCATTGCAGCTAATTTTTTCATCGTCATGTCTCCCTTTCATGTTGGTTTACGACTATTAAATAAGTTAATCCTTAACAAGTTCTTAAGGCAAAAAAAGATACTTTTTTTGCTGTACAGAGACTGTAGCCACAGGTTTACTGACTGCAAATGAGTTATCGCAGGGATGAACATATGCGTATTTTACTGATCGAAGATGACACGTTGATTGGCGATGGCCTGAAAACAGGTCTGAGTAAAATGGGTTTCAGCATCGACTGGTTTACCGAAGGTCGCCAAGGGAAAGAAGCACTCTACAGCGCACCTTATGATGCGGTAATCCTCGACCTGACGCTGCCGGGCATAGACGGACGGGACATTTTGCGCGAATGGCGAGCCAACGGAAAGCAGGAGCCTGTGCTGATTCTGACCGCTCGCGACGCGCTGGCAGAACGCGTTGAAGGCCTGCGCCTGGGCGCAGATGACTATCTGTGCAAACCCTTTGCGCTGATCGAAGTTGCCGCCAGACTGGAGGCACTGGTACGTCGTGCCAGCGGCCAGGCCAGCAACACATTGTGCCATGGCCAGGTAACGCTCGATCCCGGCGCGCTGGTCGCCACGGCGGCGGGTGAACCTTTGTCACTCAAACCTAAAGAGTTCGCGCTGCTGGAACTGCTGATGCGCAACAAAGGTCGCGTCCTGCCCCGCAAACTGATTGAAGAAAAACTGTATACCTGGGACGAAAATGTCTCCAGCAATGCGGTTGAGGTCCACGTCCATCACTTACGCCGTAAGCTCGGCAGCGACTTTATCCGTACCGTGCATGGCATTGGCTATACCCTGGGTGACGCATGAAACTCACACAACGCCTCAGCCTGCGAGTCAGGCTAACGCTTATTTTTCTGATTCTGGCATCAGCGACCTGGGCCGTATCCAGTTTTGTGGCCTGGAGGCAGACTACCGATAATATCGATGAACTGTTTGATACGCAGCTGATGCTGTTCGCCAAGCGGCTTAGCACGCTGGATATCAGCGATGTCACCACCTCAAGCACGATGGCCCGCACGCCAAAAAAACTGAAACATGGCCATATTGATGACGACGCACTGGCATTTGCCATCTACTCCACCGACGGCAAAATGGTGCTACACGATGGCGACAATGGCCAGGATATTCCCTACAGCTACAGCCGGGAGGGGTTTAGCGACGGCCAACTCAGGGGCGACAACGATTCCTGGCGCTTCCTGTGGCTGAATTCCGCTGATGGAAAATATCGCATTGTGGTGGGCCAGGAGTGGGAATACCGGGAGGATATGGCGCTGTCGATCCTTACCGCACAGTTAACCCCGTGGCTGGTTGCGCTGCCGCTGATGTTGCTGATCCTGGTGGTCATGCTGAGTCGCGAACTCAGGCCGCTAAAAAAACTGGCGCAAGCTCTGCGCTGGCGCGCCCCGGAGTCAGAAGAACCGCTCGACCCGAAAGGTGTGCCAAGCGAAGTGCGCCCGCTGGTTGAATCGCTTAATCAGCTGTTTACCCGTATCCACTCTATGATGGTCCGCGAACGACGCTTTACCTCTGACGCTGCTCACGAGCTACGCAGTCCGTTGACCGCGCTGAAGGTGCAAACCGAAGTGGTGCAACTGTCAGACGACGACCCGCAAACGCGGGAAAAAGCGCTGGTGCAGCTGCATGCGGGAATTGAACGCGCCACCCGACTGGTCGATCAGCTCCTGACGCTTTCGCGCCTCGACTCCCTCGATAATCTTCAGGATGTGGCAGAAATCTCGCTGGAGGAGCTACTGCAATCCGCGGTGATGGATATCTACCACCCGGCCCTGCAGGCGCATATTGACGTACGTTTGCAGATTAACGCACACAATATCACGCGCACAGGACAGCCGCTTTTGCTGAGCCTGATGGTACGAAATCTGCTGGATAATGCCATTCGCTACAGTCCGCAGGGGAGCATTGTGGAAGTGACGCTCAACGCCCGTAACTTCAGCGTCAAAGATAATGGTCCTGGCGTTGCGCCGGAGGTACTTACACACATCGGTGAACGCTTTTATCGTCCACCGGGACAAAGCGTGACCGGCAGCGGCCTCGGCCTGTCGATTGTCCGCCGTATCGCAACACTGCATGGAATGTCAGCCTCGTTTGGCAATGCCCCGGAAGGTGGCTTTGAAGCAAAAGTCAGTTGGTAATTGCGTTATTGTTGCTCACATAGCAAAAGACTTTGCACATTTTGCTAATTTCACCGCACCGCTGGTGGGAGTAAAATCGTCCTCAAACGTATTTCCTTGAGGACACAAAATGAGCAACATTCTAATTATCAACGGGGCGAAAAAATTCGGCCATTCTAATGGTCAACTGAATGACACCCTGACCGAGGTCGCGGACGGTATCCTGCGCGACCTCGGGCATGATGTTAAAGTCGTACGCGCAGACAGCGATTATGACGTAAAAGCAGAAGTGCAGAATTTCGTCTGGGCCGATGCGGTTATCTGGCAGATGCCTGGCTGGTGGATGGGCGCACCGTGGACCGTGAAAAAATACATCGATGACGTGTTTACCGAAGGTCACGGTACGCTGTACGCCAGCGACGGCCGCACACGTTCAGATGCCTCTAAAAAATACGGCTCCGGCGGGCTGATTCAGGGCAAAAAATACATGCTGTCCCTGACCTGGAACGCACCGATGGAAGCCTTCACTGAAAAAGACCAGTTTTTCCATGGCGTTGGCGTTGATGGCGTCTATCTCCCGTTCCATAAAGCAAACCAGTTCCTGGGAATGGAAGCGCTGCCGACCTTTATCACCAATGACGTGATTAAAATGCCGGACGTCCCGCGTTATATCGCAGAATATCGCAAGCATCTGACCGAAATTTTTGGTTAACTGGTAACCTGGAATTAGAAGGAGTTAACCATGCTTACCGTTATTGCAGAAATCCGTACACGTCCAGGTCAACATCACCGCCAGGCGGTACTGGATCAGTTTGCCAAAATCGTTCCGACCGTACTGAAAGAAGAAGGCTGCCACGGCTATGCGCCGATGGTGGATCATGCCGCAGGTGTGAGTTTTCAGACCACAGCGCCAGATTCAATCGTGATGGTTGAGCAGTGGGAAAGCATCGCGCATCTTGAAGCGCATTTGCAAACCCCGCATATGAAAGCCTACAGCGAAGCCGTGAAAGGTGACGTGCTGGACATGAATATTCGTATTCTGGAGTCGGGCATTTAAGATTGTCGATTTGCCGGGTGACGCTTAGCTATCCGGCATAAATCGCTTCGTCAGATGAAAGCCGGATAAGGCATTTTACGCCCGTCTCCGGCTTTTCTACATGCAATTACCCTTCGAGATCCGCCAGGTCGCCTTTCTCTTGCAACCAGTTTCGACGATCTTCAGAACGCTTTTTGGCCAGCAGCATATCCATCATTGCGTTGGTACGCTGATCGTCTTCATCATCGATAATGAGCTGCACCAGGCGACGGGTGTTCGGATCCAGCGTAGTTTCACGAAGCTGCATCGGGTTCATTTCACCCAGACCTTTAAAGCGCTGCACGTTCGGCTTGCCTTTCTTGCGCTTTAACTGCTCCAGTACGCCCGCTTTCTCTTCTTCCGTCAGCGCGTAATACACCTCTTTACCAAGGTCGATACGGTATAACGGCGGCAGCGCCACGTAGACGTGACCGTGTTTCACCAGCGTGCGGAAGTGTTTCACAAACAGCGCGCACAGCAGCGTGGCGATGTGCAGGCCATCGGAGTCCGCATCCGCCAGGATACAGATCTTGCCGTAGCGCAATTGGCTCAGATCGTCGCTGTCCGGATCGATGCCGATCGCCACGGAAATATCGTGAACCTCCTGCGAAGCCAGCACTTCATCGGAAGAGACTTCCCATGTATTGAGGATCTTACCTTTCAGCGGCATGATCGCCTGATATTCACGATCGCGCGCCTGCTTGGCCGATCCGCCCGCCGAGTCACCTTCGACAAGGAACAGTTCGGTGCGATTAAGATCCTGTGCGGTACAGTCCGCCAGTTTACCCGGCAGCGCCGGACCGCTGGTCAGCTTTTTACGCACTACTTTTTTCGCCGCACGCAGACGACGCTGCGCGCTGGAAATCGCCATCTCAGCCAGCAGTTCGGCTGACTGCACATTCTGGTTCAGCCACAAACTGAATGCATCTTTCACCACGCCAGAGACGAATGCCGCACACTGACGCGAAGAGAGGCGCTCTTTGGTTTGTCCGGCAAACTGCGGATCCTGCATTTTTACCGACAATACATAAGCACAGCGATCCCAGATATCTTCCGCCGACAGCTTCACGCCACGCGGCAGGATGTTACGGTATTCACAGAACTCGCGCATCGCATCCAGCAGTCCCTGACGCAGACCGTTAACGTGCGTACCGCCCTGCATGGTTGGGATCAGGTTCACATAGCTTTCGGTCAGCAGCTCGCCGCCTTCCGGCAGCCAGAGCAGCGCCCAGTCCACCGTCTCCGTCTCACCGCTGAAATTACCGATAAACGGTTTTTCCGGCAGCGTCGGTAGGCCATTCACCGCTTCGCTCAGATAGTCATTTAAACCATCCTGGTAGCACCAGCGCTGCTCGCTGTTGTTGACCTCATCCTTAAAAGTGATCTCAACGCCTGGGCACAGTACCGCTTTTGCTTTCAGTACGTGCGTTAAGCGCGAAACAGAAAAACGCGGGCTGTCAAAGAAGCTTTCATCCGGCCAGAAGTGCACGCTGGTCCCGGTATTGCGTTTGCCGCAGGTACCGACAACCTGTAAATCCTGCACTTTATCGCCATTCTCAAACGCGATGTTGTATACCTGCCCGTCGCGGCGCACGTTCACTTCCACACGTTTGGACAGGGCGTTGACGACGGAGATACCCACACCGTGCAGACCGCCGGAGAACTGGTAGTTCTTGTTAGAGAACTTGCCGCCCGCGTGCAGACGACAGAGGATCAGCTCAACCGCCGGAACGCCTTCTTCAGGGTGAATATCTACCGGCATGCCGCGTCCGTCATCAATGACTTCCAGTGACTGGTCGGCATGTAAGATCACGTCCACGCGTTTTGCGTGACCCGCCAGTGCTTCATCCACACTGTTATCAATCACTTCCTGTCCAAGATGGTTCGGACGGGTCGTATCGGTGTACATCCCAGGGCGACGGCGTACCGGCTCAAGCCCAGTGAGTACCTCAATGGCATCAGCGTTATAAGTTTGCGTCATGGTTTAAATAAGCAATTCGAATTGATCGTCAGAAACTGTGCAGTCCAAGGAAATCGACAATCGGGTTGAAATAATCTTCGAAGCCCGTGAATGCGTGGTTTCCGCCCTCAATAACTGTCTGACGGCAGGAGGCGTAATACGCCACCGCCTGGCGGTAGTCCAACACTTCATCGCCCGTTTGTTGGAGCAGCCAGATCAAATCCGGCGCTTCCAGCGGGTCAATCTGCATGACTTTAAGATCGTAAATATGGCGTGACTCTAGCACATATTGCTGCCCCGTGTAGGGGTTCTCGTTTTGACCGAGATAGTCGACCAGCAGTTCATAAGGCCGTACGGCAGGGTTCACCACCACTGCCGGCAGCATAAAACATTGCGACAGCCAGGTGGCGTAATAACCGCCTAAAGAGGAACCGACAATCCCCAGCGACTCTCCGCCATGTTCAAGAATGATCGATTCCAGCATCTCTGCGGCCTGCGCTGGATACGGAGGTAGCTGCGGCACGATCATCTCAACGTGCGGGTGGTGCTCCGCCAGCCAGTTTTTCAGTAAACACGCCTTCGCCGAACGAGGAGAGCTATTAAATCCGTGAAGATAGAGAAGCGTAGACATCAGTAGCCTTCTGAAGCGGTATCAGGGTGGAACCGATTACCCTGCAGACGACGTACCTGAGTCTGCAATGTTCCGTCGGCAAAAAGCTCCAGCGTCCGCCAGCCTGGGCTGATGGTATCCAATGTGAAGTTGGAACAGTGCGGTTTAAACTGCACGCAGGTCGACGGCGTCGCCAGCAGACGGCGACCGTTCCAGTCCAGATCCAGTTCCTGATGAATATGCCCGCACAATAGATACCTGGCGCGAGGATAATTCACCAGCACGTTATCCAGCTCAGCGGCATTACGCAGACTGTGCTGATCGAGCCAGCTGCAGCCTGCAGGCAGAGGATGATGATGCAGAAGCAACAAGGTATTACGATCTGGCGCATCAGCAAGTTTACGCTCCAGCCATTCGAGCTGGAATTCACTTAACTCACCGTGGGGAACGCCGAACACCTGGCTGTCCAGCAACAATATTTGCCACTGTTCGCCAATGAAAACGCGTTTGGCCGGGGAAATGCCCGCATCCTGCAGCGCGCTGTACATTGCCGGCTGAAAATCGTGATTGCCCGGTAGCCAAACGCAAGGCGCACGAAAACTTGCGATGCCCTCAGCAAAATGCTGATAAGCCGCAGCGGATTGATCCTGCGCCAAATCACCCGTCGCGACGATCAGATCGTACTCAGGCGACTCTGCATGTATTGCATCCAGTACGGATTGATAGCTGTCCCAGGTGTTCACACCCAGCAGCGTTTCATGCTTTTCGGCAAACAGGTGAGTGTCTGTAATTTGTAAGATCCTGACTCTGGCCTCACCAGCCAAAGGAAGGGTTAACAGGCTTTCCAAATGGTGTCCTTAGGTTTCACGACGCTAATAAACCGGAATCGCCATCGCTCCATGTGCTAAACAGTACCGTAACCAGTCGGCCAGAAACTGATTAATTTGATGCTTTTCGTCGCGTTGATGCAACTTTTTATTTGGATAATCATACCGCGCTTTGAAGCGAAAGATCTGCTGACTTGAACACACTTCAGCCACCCTTGCGTCATGATACAGGCGCACAGTCAATGACGGCAGGCTCCAGTAAGTGACGGCCGGTGCCGTTTGTTCGATCGCGACAAGCGTAGTGTATCGGGTCGATTCAACGATCGTTAACCGATATTGTGCGTTTGCTACCTGATAGCTCACTGTTTCACCGGCTGCATCATTACGTGGCAGCAGGCGGCGCAATTGCGAATAGTTGGTTTCGCACAGACGCATCATTTCAGGGAAGTCAGGTGTGTAACGCTTCATTTTTTCCACTCAGTTTTTAACTCTTGATAGTGCAGCTGTAACCATTGCAAGGCGATGACAGACGCTGCGTTGTCGATTTTCCCCTCTTCTACCCATTGGTAAGCCTGTTCCCGGCTTACCACATGAACACGAATATCTTCGTTTTCATCAGCCAGACCGTGTATTCCGCTCGCGGTCGTGGCGTCCACTTCGCCGACTAAAATAGACAGACGCTCACTGGTGCCACCCGGGCTTGCCAGATAGCTCAGAACGGGTTTCGTCCTTTTAACTTCCAGCCCGGCCTCTTCCATTGCTTCACGACGGGCTACATCTTCAACGGTTTCGCCCTCTTCGATCATTCCGGCTACCATTTCCAGTAGCCACGGGCTTTCGCTGGTATCAAATGCCGCAATACGAATCTGCTCGACCAGCACAACTTCATCCCGCTCAGGGTCAAAGGGTAGCAAGACAGCCGCGTGTCCGCGCTCAAAAATTTCGCGCGTTACCTCACCGCTCATCCCCCCGTTAAACAGGCGGTGGCGAAACCGATAAAGATCCAGTGAAAAAAAACCGCGGTATAGCGTTTCTCGTGCAATAATTTCTACATCATTTTTAGTGAAAGTCATTGGCAAGTTGTCTGGTTTACGCATTGTGCTGTCCTGAAACCAATAGTGATTAAAATGTGAATTTCAAGGTCGTTTGACTGATGTTTGAACGCCCTTGTGTTAAATTGATGCAAATTAACGCCGTATGGCACGTAACGCCAACTTTTTGAAGTGGCGGATTCTGCTAGAATCAGCAAATATTTTTACAATTTGATCAGCGCTAAATACTGCTTCACAACAAGGAATGCAAATGAAGAAATTGCTCCCCATCCTTATCGGCCTGAGCCTGTCGGGGTTCAGTACTTTGAGCCAGGCAGAAAACCTGATGCAGGTTTATCAGCAAGCACGCCTGAGCAACCCGGAATTGCGTAAATCCGCCGCCGATCGCGATGCTGCATTCGAAAAAATTAACGAAGCGCGTAGTCCATTGCTGCCGCAACTGGGTTTAGGTGCCGATTACACCTACAGCAATGGCTACCGTGATGCAAATGGCGTCAACTCCAATGCAACCAGCGCATCTTTGCAGTTAACTCAGTCTATTTTTGACATGTCTAAATGGCGTGCCCTGACGCTGCAAGAAAAATCAGCGGGCATCCAGGACGTGACCTATCAGACCGATCAGCAAACGCTGATCCTGAATACCGCCACAGCCTATTTTAACGTATTGAACGCAATTGACGTGCTTTCTTATACCCAGGCACAGAAAGATGCGGTCTATCGTCAGTTAGATCAGACCACTCAGCGTTTTAACGTTGGCCTGGTTGCCATCACTGACGTACAGAACGCCCGTTCACAATACGATACCGTGCTGGCGAATGAAGTTACCGCGCGTAACAATCTGGATAACGCGGTAGAACAGCTGCGCCAGGTGACCGGTAACTACTACCCGGAACTGGCTTCACTGAACGTTGATGGTTTTAAAACCAACAAACCGCAGGCGGTGAACGCGCTGCTGAAAGAAGCAGAAAACCGCAACCTGTCATTATTGCAGGCCCGTTTGAGCCAGGATCTGGCGCGTGAGCAGATTCGTCTGGCGCAAGATGGTCATTTACCGACTCTGAATTTGACTGCCTCTACCGGCGTTTCTGACACCTCTTACAGCGGCTCTAAAACCAACACCTCCCAGTACGACGACAGCAACATGGGCCAGAACAAAATTGGTCTGAGCTTCTCGCTGCCGCTGTATCAGGGCGGAATGGTTAACTCGCAGGTGAAACAAGCGCAGTACAACTTTGTTGGCGCGAGCGAACAGCTGGAAAGCGCGCACCGCAGCGTGGTGCAGACCGTGCGTTCTTCGTTCAACAACATTAATGCTTCCATCAGTAGCATTAACGCGTACAAACAAGCGGTTGTCTCGGCCCAAAGCTCTTTGGATGCGATGGAAGCCGGCTATTCCGTAGGTACACGTACCATCGTGGATGTGTTGGATGCCACCACCACGCTGTACAACGCCAAGCAGCAACTGGCGAATGCGCGTTATACCTATCTTATTAACCAGTTAAACGTCAAATCTGCGCTCGGTACGCTGAACGAGCAGGATCTGGTAGCACTGAACAATACGCTGGGTAAACCCGTATCCACGACTCCGGATACGATCGCGCCGGAAAACGCGCAGCAAGATGCCGCGGCGGACGGTTATACGTCCAACAGCGCGACGCCTGCGGCTCAGCCAACGGCCGCGCGTTCAACCAGCAGCAACGGCAACAACCCGTTCCGTAACTGATGCTGATGACGGGGCTTCGGCCCCGTCTGAACGTAAGACAACGTAAAGATCCGCCTCTTCTTCCGCATTCTCGCCTCTTCCCGCTTCAATTTCGACCAGTCATCCTCTATTCTGAGCAGAGTTACCACTGGGTACTGGAAGACATAAATGAAACGGACAAAATCTATACATCACGCCTCGTTCCGCAAAAGCTGGAGCGCGCGCCATCTGACTCCTGTCGCCCTGGCAGTTACCGCTGTGTTTATGCTCGCGGGCTGTGAAAAGAGCGACGAAACGGTTTCGCTTTATCAGAACGCTGACGACTGCTCTGCAGCTAACCCGGGTAAAAGCGCCGAATGTACTACTGCGTTTAACAATGCGCTGAAAGAAGCTGAACGTACCGCGCCAAAATACGCCACTCGTGAAGACTGTATCGCTGAATTCGGCGAAGGCCAGTGCCAGCAGGCTCCTGCGCAAGCAGGTATGGCGCCGACCGGTGAAGGCCAGGCTCAGGCGCAGAATCAAAGCAGCGGCAGCTTCTGGATGCCGCTGATGGCGGGCTACATGATGGGCCGACTGATGGGCGGCGGAATGGGCGCTCAGCAACCGCTGTTCAGCTCGAAAAACCCAGCCAGCCCGGCTTACGGCAAATACACGGATGCCAGCGGTAAAAACTACGGTGCAGCAACGCCGGGTCGCACCATGACCGTACCGAAAACCGCTATGGCACCGAAACCTGCCACCACCTCTACCGTAACCCGCGGCGGATTTGGTGAGTCTGTGGCCAAACAGAGCACCATGCAGCGTAGCGCAAGCGGCACCACCACACGTTCAATGGGTGGCTGATCGTCATGGAAAGAGTCAGTATTGTTGAGCGCCCGGACTGGCGCGACAAAGCCACCGAATACGGTTTCAATTTTCACACGATGTACGGCGAGCCGTACTGGTGTGAAGACGCGTACTATAAGCTCACCCTTGCTCAGGTCGAAAAGCTGGAAGAGGTCACCGCAGAGCTGCATCAAATGTGCCTCAAGGTGGTGGAAAAGGTCATCGCCAGCGATGAGTTGATGACCAAGTTTCGCATTCCGAAGCATACCTGGGGCTTTGTCCGCCAGTCCTGGCAGACGCAGCAACCGTCGCTCTATTCACGTCTCGATCTGGCATGGGACGGCACGGGTGAACCCAAGCTTTTAGAAAACAACGCCGATACGCCAACCTCGCTGTACGAAGCCGCGTTTTTCCAGTGGATCTGGCTGGAAGATCAGCTCAATGCGGGCAACCTGCCGGAAGGCAGCGATCAGTTCAACAGTCTGCAGGAAAAACTGATCGAGCGTTTCACCGAGCTGCGTGAGCAGTATGGTTTTCAACTGCTTCATCTGACCTGCTGTCGTGATACGGTGGAAGATCGCGGTACGATCCAGTATCTACAGGATTGCGCGGCCGAAGCTGAGATCGCTACAGAATTCCTCTATGTAGAAGATATTGGTCTTGGTGAAAAAGGTCAGTTCACCGACATGCAGGATCAGGTAATCGCTAACCTGTTCAAGCTCTATCCATGGGAATTCATGCTGCGTGAAATGTTCTCCACCAAGCTGGAAGATGCTGGCGTTCGCTGGCTGGAACCGGCCTGGAAGAGCATTATCTCCAATAAAGCACTGTTGCCGCTGTTATGGGAAATGTTCCCGGACCATCCGAACCTGCTGCCAGCGTACTTCGCCGAAGACGATCATCCGCAGATGGATAAATTCGTCGTCAAACCGATCTTCTCACGCGAGGGGGCTAACGTCTCCATTGTTGAGAACGGTAAAACGATCGAAGCAGTGGAAGGACCGTACGGTGAAGAAGGTATGATCGTGCAGCAGTTCCATCAGCTACCGAAGTTTGGCGACAGCTATATGCTGATTGGCAGCTGGCTGATCAACGATCAACCAGCCGGGATCGGCATTCGTGAAGACCGCGCGTTGATCACACAGGATCTGTCACGTTTCTATCCGCATATTTTTGTCGAATAATTGAGAGTGCCGGGTGGCGGCTCCGCCTTACCCGGCCTTCAGCATGAACTTATTGCCCGATAAGCGCAGTGCCATCGGGCATTCATCATCCAACCTGCACCGACAACATACTTAAACTTCCCATCTCAATACCATCTACCGGGATCGTGACAGACTCTTTACCGTCCCATGCCCCGAGTACATACAGCAGCGGCAGATAGTGATCCGGCGTCGGGTTTGATAACGATCCACCTTCATGATCGAGATAGTTCACCAATGGGTGCTGCTCAACCGGTCCCTGCCATGTCAGGTTTGCCTTAACATAATCATTGAATGAAGTCGCCCACGGATAAGGCGTGTTCTCACCGTGCCAGCGCGCAGTGCGCAGGTTATGCACCACGTTACCACTGGCCACCAGCATAATGCCCTCATCACGCAGCGCCGCCAGCTTACGGCCCATCTCAAAATGCCATGCCGCGGGTTTGGTGCTATCAATGCTCAGTTGCACCATCGGAATGTCCGCATTCGGATACATCTTGATCAGCACGCCCCAGGAACCGTGGTCAAAACCCCAGGCTTCTTTGTCCAGGGTCACAGGCACTGGAGCAAGTAAGTCAACCAGATGCTGCGCCAGTTCAGGAGAACCAGGAGCCGGGTAATGGGTGTCATATAATGCTTGCGGAAAACCGCCAAAATCGTGGATCGTTTTGGGGGCTTCCATCGCAGTCACACCCGTTCCACGGGTGAACCAGTGCGCCGAGACCACCACAATGGCTTTCGGACGCGGCAACGTTTCCCCCAGTTGCTGCCAGGCACGGGTATAAACGTTATCTTCCAGAACATTCATCGGGCTACCGTGGCCCAAAAACAATGCTGGCATACGAGTTGAAGACATGATGATATCCTTACTGAGGGAGTCATTTTGATACCACCACAATACGCTTATTCGGTTGATGAAGAACTCAGATAACCATGATGAAGATCATCAGTTATTTTGACGATCCAACCCGGACAGCAGATTGATAAGGAGTTTTATTTGTCGATGTCAGTACCTTTACTTCTGACTTTACTGGCAGGTGCCGCCACGTTTATCGGCGCATTTCTCGGCGTGTTAGGGCAAAAACCGTCTAACCGCGTTCTCGCCTTTTCTTTAGGCTTCGCCGCCGGGATTATGCTACTGATCTCCCTTATGGAGATGCTACCTGCTGCGCTGGCCGCTGAAGGTATGTCGCCAGTGCTGGGCTACGGAATGTTTATCGTCGGCTTACTGGGCTACTTTGGTCTGGACCGTCTATTGCCGCACGCGCACCCTCAGGATCTGGTACAAAAAACAACGCAGCCTCTACCCGGCTCTATTAAACGCACCGCGATTTTATTAACGCTCGGCATCAGCCTGCACAACTTTCCTGAAGGGATTGCGACGTTTGTTACCGCCAGTAGCAACCTTGAGCTGGGCTTTGGTATTGCCCTCGCCGTTGCATTGCACAATATTCCTGAAGGATTAGCGGTGGCGGGTCCCGTCTATGCCGCCACAGGCTCCAAACGTACGGCGATATTCTGGGCAGGGATTTCAGGTATGGCAGAAATACTGGGCGGCGTACTGGCGTGGTTAATTCTCGGTAGCCTTATATCACCGGTGGTAATGGCGGCAATAATGGCGGCTGTCGCAGGTATTATGGTGGCGCTGTCCGTCGATGAATTGATGCCGTTGGCAAAAGAGATCGATCCCAATAATAATCCCAGCTATGGGGTGTTATGTGGAATGTCGGTGATGGGGTTAAGCCTCGTCATCCTCCAGTCGATGGGAATCGGATAATCCAGAGGGCGGATGCCACTCTGCAAATTTACAGCATCCGCTCATCCATAGCAAAATATGAAGGACTAATCCTGTTCCTTAATCGCGCTGTTATCTTCACCAGAACGGCGAAAGAGTTTGTTTCGCGCTTCAAGTAAGGCATCTCTGTCCTGGCGGAATGCCCGACAATAACGTTTCATATGACAATAATAACCCACCGCAACGAGTGCAATTAATACAATCCAATACCAGGCAATAAACATTCTTCTACCCTTAAAATTTAACATCATTAAACATTTAACGTTAAAATTTTACACAACCTTATTCTGACATACTCATATAGTGGCATATTTCAGAAACAAATATATGATTTCGATCATATAAATCAGCGGCTAAGCTATTAGCCAAACTCGTTATAAACAATTAAAACAATGTCGACAAGATCACACTACGCAATAATAAATATTGTTCTTAAAATATCGCACTCATACTATCCAGAAAATAATAAAAATTAGCTCCTGCAGAATAATACATTTCATCAACATTAATTAATACATTGTGAAATGTAGCATTAGTAATACCATTTTATTTTATCAAAATAGTAAAAACATAATATATTCAGCAAAATTATATTTATAGGTAATATAAGGAGATATATCCATGTTTACACAATACCGAAAAACACTTCTGGCTGGGACTCTGGCACTGACATTTGGATTGGCAGCAGGAAACTCTCTTGCCGCTGGTTTTCAACCGGCCCAGCCTGCAGGAAAATTGGGTGCAATAGTAGTTGACCCTTATGGAAATGCCCCGCTTACTGCGCTGGTTGAATTAGATAGCCACGTTATTTCAGATGTTAAAGTTACCGTCCATGGTAAAGGTGAAAAAGGCGTTCCGGTGACTTATACCGTCGGCAAAGAGTCGCTCGCCACGTACGATGGCATTCCTATTTTTGGCCTTTATCAAAAGTTCGCAAATAAGGTAACCGTTGAATATAAAGAAAATGGCAAAACCATGAAAGATGATTACGTGGTGCAAACATCCGCCATCGTTAATCACTATATGGATAACCGCTCTATATCTGATTTACAGCAAACAAAAGTGATTAAAGTAGCACCGGGTTTTGAAGATCGCCTTTATCTGGTGAATACCCATACCTTTACCCCGCAGGGTGCAGAATTCCACTGGCATGGTGAAAAAGATAAAAATGCCGGCATCCTGGATGCGGGTCCGGCTGGCGGCGCACTCCCTTTTGATATCGCACCCTTTACCTTTGTCGTCGATACGGAAGGCGAATATCGGTGGTGGCTGGATCAGGACACCTTCTATGACGGCCACGACATGGATATCAACAAGCGCGGCTATCTGATGGGTATTCGTGAGACACCGCGCGGCACATTCACCGCCGTACAAGGCCAGCACTGGTATGAATTCGATATGCTGGGCCAGATTCTGGCCGACCATAAACTACCGCGCGGATTCATGGATGCATCACATGAATCGATCGAAACGGTCAATAACACTGTATTGCTGCGCGTAGGTAAACGCGACTATCGCAAAGAGGATGGTCTTCACGTGCATACCATCCGCGACCAGATTATTGAAGTCGATAAATCTGGACGTGTTGTTGACGTGTGGGATCTAACCAAAATTCTCGACCCGATGCGTGACGCGCTGCTGGGTGCGCTGGACGCAGGCGCGGTATGCGTCAACGTGGATCTCGCTCACGCAGGCCAACAGGCGAAACTGGAGCCAGATACCCCCTATGGTGACGCCCTCGGCGTTGGTGCGGGCCGTAACTGGGCTCACGTCAACTCCATTGCCTATGACGCTAAAGATGACTCCATCATTCTTTCTTCCCGCCATCAGGGTGTCGTCAAAATCGGTCGCGATAAACAGGTGAAATGGATTCTGGCACCGTCTAAAGGCTGGAATAAGTCGCTGGCAAGCAAATTGTTAAAACCGGTTGATGATAAGGGCAATGCGCTGAAGTGTGATGAAAACGGTAAGTGCGAGAATACTGATTTCGATTTTACCTACACCCAACACACCGCCTGGCTCTCCAGCAAAGGAACGCTAACCATCTTTGACAATGGCGATGGGCGTGGACTCGAACAACCGGCGCTACCAACAATGAAATATTCCCGGTTCGTCGAATATAAAATTGACGAGAAAAAAGGAACCGTTCAGCAAATTTGGGAGTACGGGAAAGAGCGCGGTTATGATTTCTACAGTCCTATCACGTCGGTAATTGAATATCAAAAAGACCGCGACACCATGTTTGGATTTGGTGGTTCTATTAATTTATTTGACGTTGGACAGCCAACCACCGGCAAAATCAACGAAATTGACTACAAAACAAAAGAAGTCAAAGTCGAAATTGATGTCCTTTCCGATAAACCAAACCAAACGCACTACCGCGCATTACTGGTTCGCCCACAACAAATGTTTAAATAGTATCGTTAGATTAAGGATTAATTATGTCATCTAAATGGATTACTTCATTATTTAAAAGCGTGGTATTAACGGCGGCGCTGGTAACACCATTTGCAGCATCGGCTTTTACTGAAGGTACTGACTATATGGTGCTGGAGAAACCGATTCCCAATGCTGATAAAACGTTGATCAAAGTATTCAGCTATGCCTGCCCATTCTGCTACAAATATGATAAAGCCGTGACCGGCCCGGTGTCAGAAAAAGTTGCCGATCTCGTCGCCTTCACACCTTTTCATCTCGAGACCAAAGGAGAATACGGTAAACAGGCCAGTGAAGTATTTGCAGTAATGATTGCGAAGGATCAGGCCGCAGGGGTCTCATTGTTTGACGCCAAATCACAGTTCAAAAAAGCCAAGTTTGCTTACTACACTGCCTACCACGACAAGAAGGAACGCTGGTCTGACGGTAAAGATCCCGCTTCATTCATCAAAACAGGGCTGGATGCTGCGGGTATGAGTCAAGCAGACTTCGAGAACGCCTTAAAAGAACCCGTAGTTCAGGAGACCTTGGAAAAATGGAAAGCGGCCTATGATGTTGCCAAAATCCAGGGGGTTCCGGCTTACGTCGTCAATGGTAAGTACCTGATCTACACCAAAAGCATCAAATCGATTGATTCCATGGCTGAGCTTGTCAGAGAGCTGGCGACAAAATAAACAGGGAACCGGCTATGGATTTTATCAAAGGATTGTGGCGAGACTTATGTACCGCACCGGTTGATACCCTGGTGAGATGGCAGGAGCGACGCTTTTTGTGGTTGCTAATGGCTTGTGCCATGGGTGGGTTAATTATTCTCGCGCACTCGTTCTTCCAAATCTATCTCTACATGGCCCCTTGCGAGCAATGTGTATACATCCGCTTTGCCATGTTTGTGATGGTTTTCGGTGGGCTGATCGCGGCAATAAACCCTAAAAACCTCATCCTAAAACTGGTCGGCTGCATTGCGGCATTTTATGGCAGCATTATGGGAATTAAGTTTTCAATCAAACTTAATAGTATCCATTATGCAGTACATAACCCGGACCCGGATTCACTCTTTGGTGTACAGGGATGTTCCACCGATCCGACATTCCCTTTCAATTTGCCGCTGGCAAACTGGGCTCCAGAATGGTTTAAGCCCACTGGAGATTGCGGCTATGACGCACCTGTCGTTCCCGATGGCGTAGCGCTCAGCAGTACGCAAAAGTGGTTTGTCGATCTGTACCAGCAGTCCGAAGGCTGGTATCTGCTCCCGCCATGGCATTTTATGAATATGGCGCAGGCCTGCCTGCTCGCCTTTGGTTTGTGTTTAGTGCTGTTGCTGGTAATGAGCGGAGCCTGGGCACTTAAACTGGCCAGAAAAAAATAACCAGGCCGCAATAACAAAAAACCGAAGCCAGAAAACTGACTTCGGTTTTTTTATCCCTACCACGGTTGTCGCGGTAGTCAGCAATTAGCTGGCTTTGCGCTCATGCGCCTGACGGTAAGCCACCAGGTCTTCGATAGTAACCACAGCCATATTATGCTTACCGGCAAATTCGATGCATTCTGGCGCACGCGCCATGGTGCCATCGTCATTGGTCAGTTCGCACAGCACACCCGCCGGTTTAAATCCTGCCAGCGTCATCAGGTCGATGGTTGCTTCAGTATGACCACCGCGGGTCAACACGCCACCTGCCTGAGCACGCAGCGGGAAAACGTGCCCCGGACGGTTAAGATCGGAAGGTTTAGCGCCATCCTTAATTGCCGCACGTACCGTAGTAACACGGTCTGCAGCGGAAACGCCGGTGGTTACGCCTTCTGCGGCTTCAATGGTCACGGTAAAACCGGTACCGTAAGCGCTGGTGTTGTTTTCCACCATCATTGGCAGATCGAGCTGTTTGCGTCGGTCTTCAGTGATGCACAGGCATACAATACCGCTACCGTGACGGATGGTCAGCGCCATCTGTTCAACAGTCATGGTTTCTGCCGGGAAAATCATATCGCCTTCGTTTTCACGGTCTTCGTCGTCAAGCACCATTACACCGCGTCCTTCACGCAGCGCAGACAGCGCATGTTCAACACGTTCGAAAGGCGTACCAAAAGAGGAAAGTAGCGTCTGATTCATGGTAAAAAAACCTCACTAAAATTATGGTTACCAGAATCAGGGCAGTCTTAGGAGTACCGTCTAAGCGGCAAAAAAATAACGTGAGCGGGTCCATGCCCGACTGGATCGTTACTCTCTCCCATCCGGACTCTAACCGTCGGCCCCGGAATTACACCGGATCTGCTGACCTTTTTGCCGTAACAAAAAGCGCTCGCGGGCTTTCAACATCAGTTGATTTACCGCCGGTGGGGAATTTCGCCCCGCCCTGAGAATAAGCGGGTTAACTATAACGCTATTGATTACCTTCATCAACGCCTTTACTCGTCTTAGCTTCACACAATTCTGGTTTATGCCTGTGCCAGTTCGCACTACAATAGGCAGCAACACGTACCAGTTCAGGGAAACCACAATGATTGACCCGAAAAAAATTGAGCAGATTGCTCGTCAGGTTCACGAGTCGATGCCGAAAGGGATCCGCGAGTTTGGCGAAGACGTCGAGAAGAAAATTCGTCAAACGCTGCAGTCACAGCTGACCCGTCTGGATCTGGTAAGCCGCGAAGAATTCGATGTACAGACTCAGGTTTTATTGCGCACGCGCGAAAAGCTGGCGATGCTTGAGCAACGTCTGACTGAGCTTGAATCACGTGATAAAACGGCAGAAATTAAACCTGCCCCCGCGATCCCGTCAGTCGATCCGCAAGAGTAAAAACGACAACGGGCCGCAAGGCCCGTTTTTCTGTTAGTGTTCCAGTTCTAGCTTCCTGGCTTCCGTCGCCTGCTGGCAGTACAGCGCATAGCGTTTGCAAAACCAGCTACGATGTTCTTCATCCATGTTCCCGGTTATCGCCTGGATATCAATGGGATGGCCCTCAGCCTGCATCCTGGCAAAACTACGGGCCAGGAAATCGAAATTGTTCAGTGAATACATATTGCTGTTCATGAGCATACCCTCCAGTTATTGAATATCTGCTAAGGCCATATGCTTTTTCTAATTTCAGTATTTCCCTGGATACGAAGTTATTCTGTACATATTGTGCGCAAAACTACTGCGCGGGTTCACAGTTTCCTATGAAATCTAAGAAGGCTTGAAGTATGGCGGGTATATCAGGGAAAGAGGCGCAGCGGCTGAAGAATAAAGCGAAAAAAAGCCGGATTGTGACGCGCAAACGTCTTATCCGGCCTGTAATCGGTACATCCTGTAAGCCTGAAGGAACTTCGCTTATCCGGCTATCAGGTCAGGGTTCACTTATCGCTGTCTTTCTGGATCTTCTTGATGATATTAGTCGTGGAGCAGCCATCTTCGAAGTTCAGCACCAGCACTTCACCGCCGTTCGCCCACACCTCTTCACTGCCCGCAATCTGCTCCGGCTTATAGTCGCCGCCTTTGACCAGCAGATCCGGCAGAATGCCAGCAATCAGACGCTGCGGCGTATCTTCTTCAAAAGAGACCACCCAGTCGACAGATTCCAGCGCGCCCAGTACGATCATACGCTGTTCCAGCGGGTTGACCGGACGCGTTTCACCTTTCAGACGTTTGGTCGAAGCATCGCTGTTGACCGCCACGATCAGGCGATCGCCCAGCTTGCGCGCATTCGCCAGATAGGAAACATGGCCCGCATGCAGGATGTCGAACACACCGTTGGTCATTACCACTTTCTCGCCGCGCTTGCGGGCGCTGGCAACGGCCTGTTTCAGCTCAGATTCGCTCATCACGCCAAAGCCAGTATCAGCCCGACCGCGCACGGCGTTTTCCAGCTCGATCGGTGAAACGGTAGAGGTCCCCAGCTTACCAACGACAACACCGGCTGCGGCGTTAGCAAAATAGCACGCCTCTTCCAGTGAGTTACCCGCCGCCAGCGTCGCCGCCAGCACGCCAATAACCGTATCGCCTGCACCGGTCACGTCATACACTTCCTGCGCCTGCGTCGGCATATGCAGCGGCGATTTGCCCGGTTGCAATAACGTCATCCCCTGCTCGGATCGCGTGATCAGCAGTGCGGAAAGGTCGAAATCAGCAATCACTTTCATGCCGCGTTCAACCAGTTCATCTTCGCTTTTGCACTTGCCCGCCACCGCTTCAAACTCAGACAGGTTCGGCGTCAGCAGCGTTGCGCCACGGTAGCGTTCAAAATCGGTTCCTTTCGGATCGATAAGCACCGGCACCCCAGCCTTACGCGCCAGAGCAATCATCTGCTGCACGCTTGCCAACGCGCCTTTGGCGTAGTCGGAGAGCACCAGAGCACCGATAGAACCCAGCGCCTGGTTAATACGCTCGTGCAGCGGCTGCGGATCCACACCTTCAAAACCTTCTTCGAAATCCAGGCGAATCAGCTGCTGATTGCGGGAAAGCACGCGCAGTTTGGTGATCGTCGGATGGGTCGGCACGGATACGAAATCGCATTTTACGTTTACATCCGTCAGCGTTTTGCTCAGCGCACGCGCCGCGTCGTCAATACCGGTCAGGCCCACCAGGCGCGAATTCGCTCCCAGAGAGGCAATGTTCATCGCCACGTTTGCTGCGCCACCGGGACGTTCTTCGATGGTATCCACTTTTACCACCGGAACAGGCGCTTCAGGTGAAATACGGCTGGTAGGACCGTACCAGTAGCGATCCAGCATCACATCACCGACAACCATGACTCCTGCACGTTCAAACTCTGGCAGAGTTACTTTCATTCCTGTCTCCTGAGAGATTCTCTGAGTGTCTTAAAATTTGCGCGCGATAATAGCACACTTCACTCGGCACCCAGCCACTTCTGCCAGCTGTCACGCACTAGTGTACGTTCAGCGTCGAAGTGCTCCGGCGCCACATGGCCCGGAAGTTCCTGCAATGCAAGATGGTGAAGTTCATCACGCAACGTCGTATAAGCACGGGTAAGCGCCAGCGCTTCCTGCTCGTCCATAATGTCGTTTTGCGCCAGTAATTCCAGAATGCGCACGTTATCCGACCAGCGCGTCAGCTTCGGTTTTTCATGCGCATAGCGCAGCACCAGATACTGCGTAATAAACTCAATATCTGTGATGCCGCCTTCATCCGCTTTGATATCAAAACGATCGCGATGCTTATTACCCAAATGGGCACGCATTTTCTCACGCATTTCGCGCACCTCGGTCTGCAAGGTTTTCCCATCACGGACGAGGGTCATGATATCGCGACGAATCGCATCAAACTGAGAGGTCAACTGCGGGTCGCCGTACACTACGCGAGCACGCACCAGCGCCTGATGCTCCCATGTCCAGGCTTCGTTACGCTGATAATCGGCGAAAGCGTCAGCTGATGTCACCAGCATCCCCGCCGCCCCTGACGGACGCAAACGCGCATCCACTTCGTATAAAATACCGGACGAAGTACGGGTACTAAAGAGGTGCATAATGCGCTGCGCCAGACGCAGATAGAACTGTCGCCCGTCAATCTCACGCTCACCGTCCGTCATCACGTCCATCGGACAGTCATGCAGGAAGATCAAATCGAGATCCGAGCTGTACCCCAGTTCCCAGCCGCCCAGCTTGCCATAACCGACGACGGCAAAACCACGCCCCTCGCGTTCGCTAAGATGAGTGGGTTGACCGTAGCGCGCGACCATCTGCGTCCACGCCTGCTGGACTACCGCATCAATAATAGCTTCCGCCAGCCAGGTTAAATGGTCGCTCACCTTCATCACCGGCAGTGTACCGGCGATATCAGCCGCGGCAATACGCAGTAGCTGCGTTTGCTTAAACTGGCGCAGAGCCTCCAGTTGCTGCTCTTCATCATCTTCAGGCACGCGCAGCAAATACTGGCGCAGCTCATCACGGTAGGCGTCCGTCGCGGTGGGTTGATACAGGGTGTTCGGATCCAGCAGTTCATCAAGCAACAGCGGATACCGCGCCAGCTGGCTGGCGACCATCGGCGAGGCCGCACAGAGCGAAATCAGATGCTTCAGCGCCCCGGGGAATTCGCTTAGTAGTTCCAGATAGGTCGTACGGGTAACAATCCCCACCAGCAGAGGGGTAATGCGCGACAGCGGGACTGAGGCGTCGTCACGCGTACAGACATCGCTCAGCAGATGCGGCATTAAATGGTCCAGCACCTGGCGTCCACGTGGGCCAATAGTGCGTTTATCCAGCTCTTTGCGGAAATCGGCTATCAGAGACAGCACGCGCCGACGATCGTCATCCGCCAGATGCGTCAGCACCGGCGTGGTGTCATCTTCCTGTAATGCATCCTGCCACAGTTCGCGCCACTGTTCTGAGAGCGACTCTTCCTGAGTTTCGGCCTCGTCATCGCCAATCAGCTCGTTAAATACCCGGCGTACGTTGTCCATATGATTGGCCAGCACATCAGTTAATTGCTGCCAGTCATCAACGTTCATCCCCCACGCCAGCCGCGCGCGATTCAGCTCATCGCCTGGCAGCGTTTGGGTCTGTTCATCATTGATGCTTTGCAGCAGGTTTTCCAGGCGGCGTAAATAGAGATAGGCTGCTCGCAGTTGTTCCGTATCGGTATCAGACAGCAGGTGCAGCGCATTGATGGCGCTAAGCGTCGGTAACAGCGAGCGGGATTGCAGCGACGGCTCGCGCCCACCGCGAATAAGCTGGAATACCTGCACGATAAATTCAATTTCGCGAATACCGCCCGCCCCCAGCTTGATGTTGTCTTTCAGACCACGGCGGCGCACTTCACGCGCAATCATCCCTTTCATGTTACGCAACGACTGGATCACGCTGAAATCAATATAGCGACGGAAAACAAAAGGCCGCAGCATGGCACGAAGCTCGCTGACGTAAGTGCCGTCGGCATCGCCCATAATGCGGGCTTTGACCATCGCATAGCGTTCCCAGTCGCGCCCTTGCTCCTGGTAATAATCCTCCAGCGCAGAGAAGCTCAGTACCAACGGACCGCTGTCGCCAAACGGGCGTAAACGCATATCCACCCGATAGACAAACCCATCCATTGTGGGCTGATCTAATACCTTGATGAGCCGCTGGCCCATACGGGTAAAGAACTGGGCGTTATCCAGCTCGCGGCGCCCGCCCTGTGTGCTGCCATGTTCTGGCCAGGCAAAAATCAGATCGATATCGGAGGAAAAATTCAGCTCGCCGCCACCCAGTTTCCCCATGCCTAAAATCAGCAGCGGCTGCGCCACACCTTCAGGATTACAGGGCGTACCCCATTCGCGACAGCAGGCGGCGTATAACCAGTCACGCGCGGCGACGATCAACGTTTCAGCCAGATGGCTTAGCTGCTGCAAAATACTCTCTTCGGTCACCAGCGACAGCGTCTGTGCCCAGGCGATACGCACCATAATGCGACGGCGAAACAGGCGTAACTCACGCATCAGCGTGTTTTCGTCACTAACGTCAGCCAATGCTTGCTGTAACCAGTCGGCATAGTGTTGCCATTCATCCGCCAGGGGTGGGGTGCTTTCCAGCTCAACCAGCCATTCGGGATGGGCAATAATGCTGTCACGGACAAAATCACTGAATGTAAGTACTGACTTCGCCTGAACGCTAAGCGAGGACTCAGATATTGCTGCTGGCAGCCGCTCAACAACGGTCGGCCAGTACTGCTGTAACGGTGAAGAGAGCTGCTTCATTTACGGGTTATCCTTTGAATGGTGCCGGATGCGTCTTTTCGCCTTATCCGGCCTACATGACAGTTACACACATCGCGTAGGCCTGATAAGCGCAGCGCCATCAGGCATCCCGGCCTCGGCCCTGATTATCGTTTTCCGCTGTGCAGCCAGAACGGTTCCAGTGCAATTGCCTCGTTACGGAAGTGTTCAATTTCAATATATTGGTTGGCCGCAATGGCGTGGCGCAAACCCTGCCAGTTGGCGATCCATTCTGATGCGATATTTTCATCGTAGTATCCCGCCAGCATCAGCATGCTATCAATGTTGCGCGTCAAACGAGGAAGCTGATCGGCGTACTGATCGCCCAGCGGCTGCGCAAAAGCGGTCTTCAGCTCAGCGGCATGGCGTGAAAGATGGGTATCCGAGAAACGCTTAAAGGAGTCGGCAATTTTTCCCTGCGCCTTCGCATCAAGGAACGGCTGCCATCCTTTGGTCACCAGCCATTCGGTCAGCGCCAGCTTGGCCATTGCCGTTTGCGTGCTGTAAACCGCCGAAACAGCAGAAACGTCCGACGAAATGATCGCTTCCGACTGGGTCAACAAATCACGTAAGTGAGCGCTCGCTTTTCGCGGCACATTACCGCCAAAAAGCATCAGAATGTGACGCACCAGGCCCATAGCCGCCAGCACCTCGGCTTTCGCCCCTTTAACGCCGCGCACCCACAGCTCTTCATGGTACTGCCACTGTGATAGTGCCAGCTCCAGCGCCGCTTCCAGCCCCTGCTCAATACTCGCTTTCGCCGGAACTTTCAAAATGCGTGTCGGTTTGAGTTCGCGCGGCGCATTCCCCTGAGCCAGGTGATAACCGCGCGCTGCTTTGCTCAAGCTACCCTGGCGTAAACCGGTTTGCGAAACCAGCTGGTTTGCCAGCTTCAGTACCGCACGGGTATCGCCGCTTAGCAGTTCAAGTTCAAGCTCACAGATAGGTTCTGCAAACTCGCCCGCTTTCACCTCCCCCAGATCGAGGGCCATTTCAATCCGGCTGCCATCAACATCAACCAACCATTTCTCACGGTAAAAATCGGTGCTGAACAACGGCTGCACTTGAGAAGCAAGTTCAGCAGGCAGCTCGCCATCAGGCCAGACTTCCGTTGGGAACAAGGTGAGGTCCAGCTCAGGCGCGTTTAGCGCAACGTTATATTCTGGCCGCTGGTGCAGTCCGCCCGTCACGCGTCCGGCAATTTTCATGGTCATTTCGTAATGACCATTTTCACCGCGAATACGCAGCCCCATATCGTGACCACGCAACCACGCATCCGGTGTTTCGTAGTAGATATTCAGCAACTGACTGGGCGCATGATGCTCTCCCCCCAGCGTATTCAGACGTTCACGTAGCGCATCTACAGCGTCACTATTGACGATAAATTTTAATTCGATTTCCTGGGCCATGGTCTTGTACTTATGGGTTATGTCACAGTTGAGAAAACTGACTGCGAACTAAGTTCGTTCTTTATGGTCAGTAGATAGTATTTTGCGCCAAATTGCCATGCAACGAGCAATTTGACGGGCGTAAAAGTTTCGAGTGGTGGCAAAAAGGACACAGATGATTCCGATTGATGTCGAATGCTTTGCGTAGAGACACTGATGCCACTACTATCGTTCCACTTTCTATGACAATAACGACAGCCTGATGCCAAAATTACGCCTGATTGGATTAACTTTACTCGCACTTAGCGCCACTGCAGTCTCTCATGCCGAAGAAAAGCGCTATGTCTCTGACGAACTGAACACCTGGGTCCGCAGCGGTCCGGGAGATAATTATCGCCTCGTGGGTACGGTTAACGCCGGCGAGGAAGTCACGCTATTACAGACTGATGCCAACACTAACTACGGCCAGGTGAAAGACAGCACCGGACGTACCGCCTGGATCCCGCTGAAAGAGCTGAACAGTACGCCGAGCCTGCGTACCCGCGTTCCCGACCTGGAAAACCAGGTTAAGACCTTGACCGATAAGCTCAATAATATCGATACCACGTGGAACCAGCGCACCGCCGATATGCAGCAAAAGGTAGCGCAAAGCGACAGCGTGATCGACGGGCTGAAACAAGAAAACCAGAAGCTGAAAAACGAGCTTATCGTGGCGCAAAAGAAGGTCAGCGCAGCCAACCTTCAGCTTGATGACAAACAGCGCACCATCATCATGCAGTGGTTTATGTACGGTGGCGGCGTGTTGGGTCTTGGTCTGCTGCTCGGCCTGGTTCTGCCACACATGATCCCAAGCCGTAAACGCAAAGATCGCTGGATGAACTGAATCGCCTTCTCCGCCACACTGACATATGATTAAGGGATCATAGTTTTCAAAAGGAAAGTGGCGTGAAGATTTATCTGGTCGGTGGTGCTGTTCGGGATGCGTTATTAGAGCTACCGATTAAAGATAAAGATTGGGTTGTTGTTGGCGCCACGCCGCAAGAAATGCTCGACGCGGGCTACCAGCAGGTAGGCCGCGATTTTCCCGTGTTTCTGCATCCGCAAACCCGCGAAGAGTATGCGCTGGCGCGTACCGAACGTAAGTCAGGCTCGGGGTACACCGGATTTACCTGCTATGCCGCCGCAGATGTCACGCTGGAGGCCGATCTTCAGCGTCGTGACCTGACCATCAACGCAATGGCCCGCGATGACAACGGGGAGATTATCGACCCGTATAACGGACGCGACGATCTGGAAAACCGTCTGCTGCGCCATGTTTCATCTGCCTTTAGCGAAGATCCGCTGCGCATGCTGCGCGTGGCGCGTTTTGCTGCCCGCTATGCGCACCTCGGTTTTCGTATCGCTGAAGAAACCATGACGCTGATGCGTGACATGACCATCGCTGGTGAACTGGAGCATCTGACACCAGAGCGGGTGTGGAAAGAAACCGAAGGCGCATTAACCACCCGTAACCCACAGATATTTTTTCAGGTCCTGCGCGACTGCGACGCACTGCGCGTCCTGTTTCCGGAAGTAGATGCTTTGTTTGGCGTTCCTGCCCCCGCGAAGTGGCATCCGGAAATCGACACCGGTATTCATACGCTGATGACGCTGTCGATGGCAGCCATGTTAAGTCCGGAAGTCGACGTGCGTTTTGCTACGCTGTGCCACGATCTTGGCAAAGCATTGACGCCTAAAGCGCTGTGGCCGCGCCATCACGGCCACGGCCCGGCGGGTGTTAAGCTTGTCGAACAACTGTGCCAGCGCCTGCGCGTACCGAATGACATCCGTGATTTAGCCAAACTGGTTTCCGAGTTCCACGACCTCATTCATACCTTCCCGATCCTGCAGCCAAAAACCATCGTTAAGCTGTTTGATTCCATAGATGCCTGGCGCAAACCGCAGCGCGTGGAGCAAATCGCCCTCACCAGCGAGGCTGATGTGCGTGGGCGAACCGGTTTTGAAGCGGCAGATTATCCGCAAGGCAGGCTGTTGCGCGAAGCCTGGCAGGTTGCGCAGGCGGTGCCAACGAAAGACGTGGTTGAAGCTGGATTCAAAGGTCAGGCAATTCGTGAAGAACTGACCCGGCGTCGCATCGCGGCGGTAGCCAGTTGGAAGGAGCAGCGTTGCCCGAAAGCGTAGACACTGCGTTGCCGAATGCGCTGTGCTTATCCGGCCTATAGGTTCGACACGGATATAACCCGTAGGCCGGATAAGGCAGAACGCCGCCATCCGGCACCACGGTAAGTCATCAGAAGAACACGACGTAAACGGCAGCCGCCACAATAAAGCGGTAAATCGCAAACGGAATGAACGAGATGCGTTTAATCAGTTGCAGGAAGGTTTTGATCGCCACCAGCGCCACGATAAACGCCGTCACAAATCCGACTGCAAACATCGGGATATCTGATGCGCTGAGGAAAGACCAGCTCTTGTAGAGATCCAGCGCCGTCGCGCCCATCATCATCGGCACAGCCAGTAGGAAGGAGAATTCCGAGGCCGCGTAACGACTCACGCCCATCAGCATGCCGCCAGAAATCGTCGCCCCGGAGCGAGAAAAACCCGGCCACAGCGCCAGACACTGGAAACAGCCAATCATAAACGCCTGGCGATAGGTCATATCATCCAGCCCCGGCGCACGCGGCTCCTTCGGCTTCAGGCATTCTGCGGCAATCAGCAGTACACCACCCACCACCAGCGCATACATCACGTTGATCGGGTTAAACAGCGATTTGATAGTGTCGTGGAAGATTAGCCCCAGTACCACGGCTGGAATCATCCCCAACAGGATATGTCCCAGCGTCAGTCGACCTTTGCCAGTGCCTTCATGCGGAGCCTTGCCGAAGTGAATACCGATCAGGCCAAACAGACGTCGCCAGAACATGACCACTACGGCCAGGATAGAACCTAACTGGATAACCACTTCGAATGTTTTTGCAGTGTCACCCTCAAAACCCAACAGGTGGCCAACAATAATCATATGGCCGGTACTGGAAACGGGTAAAAATTCCGTCAATCCTTCGACCACACCCAAAATTGCCGCTACCAGCAGCGAGTGCATATCACTCATTAATAAACCCCTAGATAGAGAAACCACGGCAAAAAAGAGCCGACGAAAGGACCCTTTTATACCCGTTTGTTTTAGAAATTATTAAATTAATTATTTTCTTTCAGATTATTGCCACGCTCAATGATAACCCCGACGTTCGCCGCACGGGCTACCGCGCCAGGTTTACTGAGTTTGATCCGTACCCAGGGAGAATTAAAGCGGCTAAGCAGCAGATCCGCCACCTCTTCCGCAACCCGTTCTACCAGCGCAAAGCGCCCACCTTCCACATGATTAACAACCGTTTGAGCAATATCAGCATAGCTCAGGCAATCAGCCACATCATCGCTTTTAGCCGATTTGCGGTTATCCCATGCCATTTCGATATCGAACACCAACCGTTGTTCGATCGTTTGTTCCCAGTCGTAAACACCAATAGTGGTGATTACAGAAAGTTGCTCTATAAATACAATATCCATCACGACCTGCCTGCTTTTTGGCTAACCCGGATACCACTTCCGGCGAAATATGCGTATTATCCACAGAAGTAGCGTTTTACACGACATTTTCAAAACGGAACAGCTTATGAGTGCAATCGCGCCTGGAATGATTATCTTCGCGTACCTCTGTGGCTCAATTTCCAGTGCTATTCTGGTATGCCGCCTTGCTGGATTGCCGGACCCGCGTGACAGCGGCTCTGGGAATCCGGGCGCGACAAACGTGCTGCGCATCGGTGGCAAGGGAGCCGCCGTCGCGGTGCTGATTTTCGACGTCCTGAAAGGTATGTTACCCGTCTGGGGGGCCTATGCGCTAGGCGTCAGCCCCTTCTGGCTGGGATTGATCGCAATCGCCGCCTGTCTGGGCCACATTTGGCCGGTATTCTTCGGCTTTAAAGGTGGGAAAGGCGTTGCCACCGCTTTTGGCGCGATTGCGCCGATTGGTTGGGACTTAACCGGCGTGATGGCCGGGACCTGGCTGCTGACCGTCTTATTAAGCGGCTACTCGTCGTTAGGCGCTATCGTCAGCGCGCTAATCGCCCCTTTTTACGTCTGGTGGTTCAATCCCCAGTTCACTTTTCCGGTGTCCATGCTGTCGTGCTTAATTCTGCTTCGTCACCATGACAACATTCAGCGTCTGTGGCGTCGTCAGGAGCCGAAGATCTGGACCAAGCTGAAGAAAAAACGCGAACGAGACCCCGAGTGATTTTATTGTCGGATAGCGACGCAACGGCGTCTTATCCGGCGTGGGGGATGTGATACCCCTCCACTGGCTTGCCTAATCGGTTCTGACACCACATCGCCAGAAATTCCACGCACACGCGCAGCTTCACGCTGCGATACAGCGGCTCCTGATAAACCGCCCAGATATTAGCGCTCTGCGCATAGTCCGGCAGCACACGCACCAGTTCACCGCTGGCCAGAAAAGGCTGCACATCCCATTCGGAACGCAACATAATCCCTTTTCCCTGTAGCGCCCACTGCAACACAATCTCACCGCTGTTAGAGGAAAGATGTCCCGCCACCTTGACCGACTTTTTCTCCTGACCATTGTCCAGTTCCCACACCCCGTGAGTCATATCTCGTTCTTTAGTGACCAGACAATCATGACGACTTAATTCCTGTAACGTCGTCGGCCCACCGTATTTTTGTAAATACGGTGGGGCCGCACACAATATTCTTTTGTTTTTCGTTAACAAATGCGCAATATAATAATCCGGAATCTCATCATTAATACGAATATCCAAATCTATATTATCCTGTGCCAAATCAATTTGCCGATCGTAAAGCTCAAAATGCACCTGTAATTCAGGGTAGCTATGCATCAATTCGGTAATTGCCGGTGCAATATAACTGCGCCCAAAGCCAAAACTACAGCCAATACGAATCATCCCTGCCGGGCGCGTTTTGAGTTGCGTGACGTCATCGACCAGATGCTGATAACTCGCGAGGATCGCCTGCGCATGTTCATAGCAACGTTGACCACTCTCCGTGAGCGCTACGCCACGCGCTGAGCGGCTTAGCAGCGTCGTCCCCAGCGTGGACTCTAGGATCTGAATGCGTTTTGTCACAAACGCCGGCGTTTGTCCCAGCGCCGCGGCTGCGGCGCTGAAGCTGCCGCTATGCACAATTTCAACCAACACCTGCAGGTCTTTCGCCAGGGGATACGTGTTCAGCATGATCGGTCTATCCGTAATGTTGTTCACCGCAGTGTAATTCTCTCATGCGTCTTAAACCCTGCCTTTGCGCAATTTTTATTGCCTTATCCGGACATCATTCACGAACTGTTAATTGGATATTCACAGTGGCAAATAATATTAATCCACATTTTTAGTGGTAGTTTGTGGCGGAGAATTTATTTCCAGATAAATAAAAGAACTGGAGTTAACAAGATGAGCAATCAAAATAACCAAAATGCGATAAATACGCTGACGAACATTGTCGCTGATTTTACCGCCATGATTTCTACCCGCATGCCCGATGACGTCGTGGATAAATTAAAACAGCTGCGTGAAGGCGAAACCTCGCCGATGGGTAAAATCATCTACCACACCATGTTTGACAACATGCAGAAAGCTATCGACCTGAACCGCCCAGCCTGTCAGGACACCGGGGAGATTATGTTCTTCGTGAAGGTCGGTTCCCGTTTTCCACTCCTCGGCGAACTGCAAAGCATCCTGAAGCAGGCCGTTGAAGACGCCACGGTAAAAGCGCCGCTGCGCCATAACGCGGTCGAGATTTTTGACGAAGTGAATACCGGCAAAAATACCGGTACCGGTGTGCCGTGGGTCACCTGGGACATCATCCCTGATAACGATGACGCGGAAATCGAAGTCTACATGGCAGGCGGCGGCTGTACGCTGCCGGGACGCTCAAAAGTGTTAATGCCTTCTGAGGGCTACGAAGGCGTCGTGAAATTTGTTTTTGAAAATATCTCCACGCTGGCAGTCAACGCCTGTCCGCCAGTGCTGGTGGGCGTGGGTATTGCCACCTCCGTAGAAACCGCCGCCGTTCTTTCTCGTAAAGCGGTGCTGCGCCCTATCGGCTCACGTCATCCGAATCCGAAAGCGGCCGAACTGGAACTGCGTCTGGAAGAAGGACTTAACCGTCTGGGCATTGGTCCGCAAGGATTGACCGGTAATAGCTCGGTGATGGGCGTGCATATCGAATCCGCCGCGCGCCACCCGTCGACTATCGGCGTTGCCGTCTCTACCGGCTGCTGGGCCCACCGTCGCGGCACGCTGTTGGTTCATGCTGACCTCTCCTTCGAAAACCTGTCTCACACCCGGAGCGCGTTATGAAAAAGATCCTCACAACCCCGATCAAAGCCGAAGATCTGGCAGACATTCGCGTTGGCGATGTCATTTACCTGACCGGTACGCTGGTGACCTGCCGTGACGTTTGCCACCGCCGCCTGATCGAACTGAAGCGCCCGATTCCTTATGACCTGAACGGCAAAGCCATTTTCCACGCGGGCCCGATCGTACGTAAGAACGGTGAAAAATGGGAAATGGTTTCCGTCGGCCCAACCACCAGCATGCGTATGGAAGCGTTTGAGAAAGACTTTATCGAACAGACTGGCGTCAAACTGGTGGTCGGCAAGGGCGGCATGGGACCGCTGACGGAAGAAGGCTGCAAGCAGTTTAAAGCGCTGCACGTCATCTTCCCGGCAGGCTGCGCAGTCGTGGCGGCAACCCAGGTTGAGGAGATCGAAGAGGTGCACTGGACGGAACTCGGCATGCCGGAGTCCCTGTGGGTGTGTCGGGTAAAAGAGTTCGGCCCGCTGATCGTTTCCATCGATACCCACGGCAATAACCTGATCGCTGAAAACAAAAAGCTGTTCGCTGAACGTCGCGACCCTATCGTCGATGAAATCTGCGAGCACGTGCATTACATCAAATAACCCTCCCGGAGAGGCGCTACGCCTCTCCCCTTTCGCAGGGATACAACAATGGCACCTTTAGCTGGTTGGTGGCGATACCTGGCTCCGCTGGTGGTCATCGCCATTATTGCTGTTCTGCCCGTTCCCACCGGTCTTGAGAGCCACACCTGGCTCTATTTTGCCGTCTTTACCGGTGTGATTGTCGGACTTATTCTGGAACCTGTACCGGGCGCGGTGGTGGCGATGATTGGTATTTCGATCATCGCCGTCCTTTCACCGTGGCTGCTGTTCAGCCCAGAGCAACTCGCGCAGGACGGTTTTAAATTTACCGCCAAATCGCTGTCGTGGGCGGTATCTGGCTTTTCAAACTCGGTCATCTGGCTGATCTTCGCGGCCTTTATGTTTGGTACTGGCTATGAGAAAACCGGACTCGGTCGGCGAATCGCGCTGATGCTGGTGAAAAAGATGGGGCACCGGACGCTGTTTCTCGGCTATGCGGTGATGTTCTCCGAACTTATCCTCGCTCCCGTCACGCCTTCCAACTCCGCCCGTGGGGCCGGAATAATCTACCCGATTATCCGCAACCTGCCGCCGCTGTATAACTCACAGCCCAATAGCGCCAGTTCACGCTCCATTGGCTCGTACATCATGTGGATGGGGATTGTCGCCGACTGCGTTACCAGCGCTATTTTCTTAACGGCAATGGCGCCGAACCTGCTGTTGATCGGTCTGATGAAAGGCGCGTCCCACACCGCGCTGAGCTGGGGGGACTGGTTCTTAGGCATGCTGCCGCTGAGCATTTTACTGGTGCTGATCGTGCCGTGGCTGGCGTACGTGTTATATCCACCGGTGCTGAAATCCGGCGATCAGGTGCCACGCTGGGCGGATGCGGAGCTAAAAGCGATGGGACCGCTCTGCGCTCGCGAGAAAAAGATGCTGGTGCTGATGGTCGGCGCGCTGGTGCTGTGGATCTTCGGCGGTGACTATATTGACGCCGCGATGGTCGGATACAGCGTGGTAGCGTTGATGCTGGTATTGCGCATCATTAGCTGGGATGACATCGTCAGCAATAAAGCCGCGTGGAACGTCTTTTTCTGGCTGGCCTCACTGATCACGCTGGCCACCGGGCTCAATAACACCGGTTTTATTACCTGGTTCGGCAAGCTGCTGGCAAACGGGCTGAGTGGCTATTCGCCGATGATGGTGATGGTAGCGCTGATCGTGGTGTTCTATCTGCTGCGTTACTTCTTTGCCAGCGCCACGGCCTATACCTCCGCCCTCGCGCCGATGATGATTGCCGCCGCGCTGGCGATGCCGGAAATCCCGCTACCGGTCTTCTGCCTGATGGTCGGCGCCGCCATTGGTCTGGGCAGCATTCTGACCCCGTACGCCACCGGCCCTAGCCCTATCTACTACGGCAGCGGCTATTTGCCAACGGTGGATTACTGGCGACTCGGTGCTATTTTTGGCCTGATTTTCCTCGTGCTGCTGGTGATTACCGGTCTGGTCTGGATGCCCCTCGTTTTACTGTAAAACCCTGGTGGGGCGACGTATTGTCGCCCCTTTATCCATAAGCTTCTCATATGATCGATTTCCCGATGCGCTGAGGCATACTTTTTTGTATGCAAACACCCTCATGCTGATAAGGGAAACGCTCTGGACACGGTTGCGCACGAGACACTCACACGGGGCTGGCAGGCCGAACTGGATCTGCATTTTACCTGCACCGGGCACAAAACGGTGCTCGCCTCGGCGCGTCATCATGGTCCACTGACGGTTCAGCGCCCATTTTACCCCGAAGAAAACGTCTGCCATCTTTATCTGCTTCATCCACCGGCGGGGATCGTCGGCGGAGATGAGCTCCATATCGCCGTAACGCTCGACGAAAACAGCCACGCGTTAATCACCCAGCCTGGTGCGGGAAAGTTTTACCGCAGTCGCGGACCGCAGGCATTGCTGCGCCAGCATTTTACCCTCGCGCCTCGTGCGACGCTGGAGTGGCTGCCGCAGGATACGATCCTCTTTCCCGGTGCCAACGCCGCTATTCAGACCGTTTTTCATCTGACATCCGCAAGCCGCCTGCTGGCCTGGGATCTGCTGTGTCTTGGCCGACCGGTTATGCAGGAGACCTTCAGTTACGGCACGCTGCAAAACCGCCTGGAAGTGTGGCGAGATGGGCAGCCACTGCTGATAGAACGCTTGCAGTTGCAGGAGTGGAATCTGAGCAGCGTCGCACATCATCCCTGGGTCGGTACGTTACTGTGTTATCCGGCCAGCGAGCACATGCTCGAGGGCACGCGGGAGCGGCTTACGGCGCTTGGCGATTACGCCGGGGCAACGCTTAACGATTCGCTGCTGACAATCCGTTTTCTTGCTAACGACAACCTGGTTGTCCAGCGCGTTATGCGCGACATCTGGCAATTTCTGCGCCCGCTGCTGACACACAAAGCGCCCGTACTCCCGCGAATCTGGCAAACCTAAGAGAACCCTAATGGAACTGACTCCCAGAGAAAAAGACAAGCTGTTGCTGTTTACCGCCGCGCTGGTGGCGGAACGTCGCCTGGCCCGCGGGCTGAAGCTGAACTACCCGGAATCGGTGGCGCTGATTAGCGCTTTCATCATGGAAGGGGCACGGGACGGGCAAACCGTGGCCGCGCTGATGGAAGACGGGCGTCACGTCCTGCGCCGCGATCAGGTGATGGAAGGCGTACCGGAGATGATCCCGGATATTCAGGTTGAAGCCACATTTCCGGACGGATCGAAGCTGGTCACTGTCCACAACCCGATCGTCTAAGGAGCAGCAATGATCCCAGGTGAATATCAGATCGCAAAAGGCAATATTGCGCTTAATCAAGGGCGGGAGATCTGCACAATCGTGGTGGAAAATCATGGCGACAGACCCATACAGGTGGGATCGCACTATCACTTTTACGAAGTGAACCCGGCGCTGCGCTTTGACAGGCTGGCCGCACGCGGCTTTCGTCTGAACATTGCCGCGGGCACAGCGGTGCGTTTTGAGCCGGGACAAAAACGCGAAGTCGAACTGGTGCGCGTTGCTGGTGCACAAAGGATCGTGGGTTTTCGCAGCGAAGTGATGGGCGCACTGGAGGCAGATAATGAGTGACATTTCCCGGCAGGCGTACGCCGACATGTTTGGCCCAACCACCGGCGATAAAGTGCGCCTGGCGGATACCGACCTGTGGATCGAGGTGGAACAAGACTTCACCACCTACGGGGAAGAGGTCAAATTCGGCGGCGGAAAAGTGATCCGCGACGGCATGGGCCAGGGACAAATGCGCGCCGATACATGCGTGGATCTGGTGATCACCAACGCGCTGATCGTCGATCACTGGGGGATCGTGAAAGCGGATATCGGCATCAAAAACGGCAGGATCTTCGCCATCGGCAAAGCAGGTAATCCCGATATTCAACCCAACGTGACGATCCCGATAGGCGTAGGAACTGAAGTCATTGCCGGGGAAGGCAAGATCGTCACCGCGGGCGGCGTGGATACGCATATTCACTGGATCTGCCCACAGCAGGCGCAGGAGGCGCTGGTTTCTGGCGTGACGACGATGATCGGCGGCGGTACCGGTCCGGCGGCAGGCACTCACGCCACCACCTGTACGCCGGGTCCGTGGTACATCACGCGTATGCTGCAGGCGGCAGACACGTTGCCGGTTAACATTGGTTTGCTGGGTAAAGGCAATGGCTCAAATCCAGACGCCCTGCGCGAGCAAATCAGCGCGGGCGCAATTGGCCTGAAAATCCATGAAGACTGGGGCGCCACGCCTGCCGCTATCGACTGCGCGCTGACCGTGGCCGACGAGATGGACATCCAGGTCGCGTTGCACAGCGATACGCTCAATGAGTCCGGTTTCGTTGAAGATACGCTGGCGGCAATTGGCGATCGCACCATTCATACCTTTCACACCGAAGGCGCGGGCGGCGGCCATGCGCCGGATATCATCACCGCCTGCGCGCATCCGAATATTCTGCCCTCCTCCACGAATCCGACGCTGCCCTATACCGTCAACACTATCGACGAGCATCTCGACATGCTGATGGTTTGCCACCACCTCGATCCGGATATCGCCGAAGACGTGGCCTTTGCCGAATCCCGTATTCGCCGGGAAACAATCGCTGCCGAAGATGTGCTGCATGACATTGGCGCGTTTTCCCTGACCTCGTCCGATTCACAGGCGATGGGGCGCGTGGGCGAAGTGATCCTGCGTACCTGGCAGGTGGCGCACCGCATGAAGGTTCAGCGTGGCCCGTTGGCAGAAGAAACCGGTGACAACGACAACCTGCGCGTTAAACGCTACGTCGCCAAATACACCATCAACCCGGCATTAACCCACGGTATCGCCCATGAAGTCGGCTCCGTTGAGCCTGGCAAACTGGCCGATCTGGTGCTGTGGTCGCCCGCCTTTTTTGGCGTAAAACCGGCGACGATCGTCAAGGGCGGGATGATTGCCTGCGCGCCAATGGGCGATATCAACGCCTCGATCCCCACCCCGCAGCCGGTGCATTACCGCATGATGTTCGGCGCGCTTGGCGCGGCGCGGCACCACACCCGGCTGACCTTTATTTCGCAGGCCGCTGACGCGCAAAACATCCCGCAGCAGGTCAATCTGCAAAGCGCTATCGCCGTCGTCAAAGGCTGTCGGACGGTGAAAAAGGTCGACATGATCCACAACGGCCTGCAACCCAATATCACCGTCGATGCTCAGACTTACGAGGTGCGTATTGATGGCGAACTGATCACCAGCGAACCGGCAGACGTTTTGCCGATGGCGCAACGCTATTTTCTGTTTTGAGGAGTGACGATGATCTACCTGACCCAACGCCTTGACCACGCTCACCGCGTTACTGCAAGCGTCACGCTGCCCATTGATGTTCGGGTAAAAAGTCGTGCCAGAGTGGCGCTGAATGACGGTCGCGAAGCCGGGCTGATGCTACCGCGTGGTTTGCTGCTGCGCGGTGGCGATCTGCTAAGTACCGAAGATGGCAGCGAAGTGATCGAAGTGATCGCCGCACCGGAGTCGGTTTCCGTGGTGCGCTGCGCCGATCCTTTCCTGCTCGCCAAAGCCTGTTATCACCTCGGCAATCGTCACGTTCCGCTGCAAATTCTGCCGGACGAACTGCGTTACCACCACGATCATGTGCTGGACGACATGCTGCGCCAGTTCAACCTTGAGGTGACCTTCGCCCAGTTGCCGTTTGAACCTGAAGCAGGCGCTTATGCCAGTGAATCACACGGGCATCACCACGGCCATGCGCACTGATGCATAACAGCCAACAGCTACGTCTGATGCAGCTCGCCAGCAGCGCGCTCCCGGTGGGGTCGTTTACCTGGTCCCAGGGTCTGGAGTGGGCGGTGGAAATCGGCTGGGTGAAAAGCGTCGATGACTTCTCTGCCTGGCAAATCCAGCAGATGGAGCAAAACTTTTTTACCGTTGACCTACCGCTGCTGGCGAGACTGTATCGCGCCTGCGAGCTGGACGATCTCGACGCAGCACGCCGCTGGAGCGCTTACCTGCTGGCCTGTCGAGAAACCCGCGAACTGCGGGATGAAGAACGCAGTCGGGGTGCGGCGTTTACGCGGCTGGTCACCGACTGGGAGTCGGATTGCTCGCGAGAATGGCGCACCCTCTTTGTCGACAGCCAACTCTGCGGCATGGCCTGGCTGGGCGTACGCTGGAAAATTCCGCTGACGGAGCTGGCGTTAAGCCTCGGCTACAGCTGGATTGAGAGCGCTGTCATGGCTGGCGTCAAGCTGGTTCCTTTTGGACAACAGGCGGCCCAGCGTTTGATTATTGCGCTCTGCGATCGCTATGCGCAGGGTTTGGCACAGGCGCTGACGTGTCCTGACACCAGCCTCGGCTCCGCAACGCCGTTGGCCGCTATCGCGTCTGCCCGGCATGAAACCCAATATTCCCGATTATTCCGCTCCTGAGGAGAAAAAATGAGTAACTACAAGCATCCCCTGCGCGTGGGCGTTGGCGGCCCGGTTGGCTCGGGCAAAACGGCGCTGCTGGAAGCGCTATGCAAAGCCATGCGCAGCAGCTATCAGTTGGCGGTGGTGACCAACGATATCTACACCAAAGAAGACCAGCGCATTCTCACCGAGGCGGGCGCACTGGAGCCAGAGAGGATCGTCGGCGTGGAAACCGGTGGCTGCCCGCATACCGCCATCCGCGAAGATGCGTCGATGAATCTGGCCGCCGTAGAAGCGCTGAGCGAGAAATTCGGTAATCTGGATCTGATTTTTGTGGAAAGCGGCGGCGATAACCTGAGCGCCACCTTCAGCCCGGAACTCGCGGATCTGACGATCTATGTGATCGATGTTGCTGAAGGCGAGAAGATCCCGCGTAAAGGTGGTCCGGGGATCACCAAATCCGATTTTCTGGTGATCAATAAAACCGATCTGGCCCCTTACGTCGGCGCATCGCTGGAGGTGATGGAGCGCGATACCTTGCGCATGCGCGGCGAGCGTCCATGGACGTTTAGTAATTTAAAATCTGGAGAAGGCCTGGAAAAAATTATCGCGTTTCTGGAAGAGAAAGGAATGTTGCGGATGTAGTGAGAGCTATCGCCGGGCGGCGGATTCGCCTGACCCGGCCTACGGTTTTGTAAGCCCGGTAAACGCAGCGCCACCGGGCAAAAAAACTTATGCTGCCGGTAATTCCGCCAGCGGCCAGCGTGGACGCACGGTCACGCCAAGATCCGCCGTTGCACCCGCTTTAAAGCGCACCATGCCCGCGTAGGCGATCATCGCCCCGTTATCGGTACAAAATTCCGGACGCGCGTAAAACACTTCGCCACGACGTTTTTGCATCATCTCGGCCAGTTTTGCGCGCAGCGTACGGTTCGCACTCACGCCCCCCGCCATCACCAGACGTTTAAAACCGGTTTGATCCAGCGCGCGTTTGCACTTGATCATCAGCGTATCAACTACCGCGTCTTCAAACGCACGGGCGATATCAGCGCGGGTCTGATCGTCATTTTCGTTATTACGAATGGTATTCGCAGCGAAGGTTTTCAGACCGGAGAAGCTGAAATCCAACCCCGGACGGTCAGTCATTGGACGCGGGAAAACAAAACGTTTTTCAACGCCTTGCGAAGCCAGCTTTGACAGCATTGGGCCGCCAGGATAATCCAGCCCCAACAGCTTGGCTGTTTTGTCGAACGCTTCGCCTGCGGCATCATCAATCGATTCGCCCAGCAATTCATACTGACCGATACCGGTGACGCTGATCAACTGAGTGTGACCGCCGGAAACCAGCAGCGCGACGAACGGGAACGCAGGGGGATTATCTTCCAGCATTGGCGCCAGCAGATGCCCTTCCATGTGGTGCACAGGAATTGCCGGTACGCCCCAGGCGAACGCCAGCGAACGTCCTACGGTAGCGCCAACCAGCAGCGCACCAACCAGACCAGGACCTGCGGTATACGCCACCGCATCGATCTCTTTTGCCGTCAGTCCCGCTTCTTTCAGCGCGGCCTGGATCAACGGTACGGTTTTACGTACGTGATCGCGCGAGGCCAGTTCTGGCACTACGCCGCCGTAGTCAGCATGTAATTTCACCTGACTATACAATTGGTTGGCTAAAAGACCTTTTTCATCGTCGTAAATGGCGATGCCGGTTTCATCGCAGGATGTTTCAATACCCAGTACACGCATGACTTGTTTTACCTCGCTTTATTACCGCGCAGTGTAGGACCAATGCGGGTTGATGTAAAACTTTGTTCGCCCCAGGAGTTTCGCTCGTGTATACTCCTTGTCCTTATAAAAGTCCCTTTCAAAATCGCGTCGGTGCTTTACAAAGCAGCAGCAATTGCAGTAAAATTCCGCACCATTTTGAAATAAGCTGGCGTTGATGCCAGCGGCAAACCGAATTTATTAAAGGTGAGAGTTACATGCCGGTAATTAAAGTACGTGAAAACGAGCCGTTCGACGTAGCACTGCGTCGCTTCAAGCGTTCATGCGAAAAAGCAGGTGTTCTGGCGGAAGTTCGTCGTCGTGAGTTCTATGAAAAACCGACTACCGAACGTAAGCGCGCTAAAGCTTCTGCTGTGAAACGTCACGCGAAGAAACTGGCTCGCGAAAACGCACGCCGTACTCGTCTGTACTAATCCATTGAGAGCCAAAGCTCTCAATTCAGACTGAGTTGTAGTTGTAAGGCCGTGCTTCCGGAAGGAATGCGCGGCTTATTTTCGTTTATACACGTCATCATTCAAGCTGCCTCAGTGTTGGCTGCAGTCGCTCACCCCAGTCACGTACTGCTGTACGCTCCTGAGGATTCGCTTCCTTGCCGCCTTGATGCATCCTGAATGATTTTGTGTATATGAGTCATCAAAAAACAGGGGCTTATGGCTGGACGAATTCCTCGCGTTTTTATCAATGACCTGCTGGCAAGAACCGACATCGTCGATCTCATCGACGCGCGGGTAAAGCTGAAAAAGCAGGGCAAAAATTATCACGCGTGCTGTCCGTTCCATAACGAAAAAACCCCCTCTTTCACCGTAAACGGTGAAAAACAGTTTTATCACTGCTTTGGGTGTGGCGCGCATGGCAACGCCGTCGACTTTCTGATGAACTACGACAAGCTCGAGTTTGTGGAAACCGTCGAAGAACTGGCCGCAATGCATAACCTTGAAGTGCCCTATGAAGCAGGCAGTGGCCCCAGTCAGATAGAGCGCCATCAACGGCAAAGCCTTTATCAATTGATGGACGGCCTGAACACTTTTTATCAACAGTCTTTGATGCAGCCCGCCGCTACCCCTGCGCGCCAGTACCTGGAAAAGCGAGGATTAAGTAGCGACGTTATCACCCGTTTTGCTATTGGTTTTGCGCCCCCCGGCTGGGACAACGTCCTGAAACGGTTTGGCGGCAATGCTGAGAATCGCAAATCGCTGGTCGATGCGGGGATGTTGGTCACCAACGATCAGGGACGCAGTTACGATCGCTTCCGCGAACGGGTGATGTTCCCCATCCGCGACAAACGTGGTCGGGTCATTGGTTTTGGTGGACGCGTGCTGGGCGATGCCCTGCCGAAATATCTGAACTCCCCGGAAACCGATATTTTCCATAAAGGTCGCCAGCTGTATGGCCTTTATGAAGCCCAGCAGGATAACGCCGATCCACAGCGCCTGTTAGTGGTAGAAGGCTATATGGATGTGGTGGCGCTGGCGCAATACGGCATTAACTACGCCGTGGCATCCCTTGGGACGTCAACTACCGCCGATCACATCCAACTGTTGTTCCGCGCGACGAACAACGTAATTTGCTGTTACGACGGCGACCGTGCCGGACGTGACGCAGCATGGCGCGCGCTGGAAACCGCACTGCCCTATATGACAGACGGACGCCAGCTACGCTTTATGTTTTTACCTGACGGCGAAGACCCCGATACGCTGGTGCGTAAAGAAGGGAAAGAGGCCTTTGAAGCCCGGATGGAGCAGGCGCTGCCGCTCTCCGCGTTTTTATTTAACAGCCTGCTGCCGCAGGTTGATTTGAGTACCCCGGACGGACGCGCACAGCTCAGTACGCTGGCATTACCGTTGATTACTCAGGTACCAGGCGAAACGTTGCGCATTTACCTGCGACAGGAGTTGGGGAACAAGCTCGGCATTCTGGATGACAGCCAGCTTGAACGTTTAATGCCTAAACTGGCAGAAAATGGGGCTTCCCGCCCTGTTCCACAGCTAAAACGTACGACCATGCGTATACTTATAGGGTTGCTGGTACAGAACCCGGGCCTCGCCCCGCTGGTTCCACCGTTAGGCGCACTGGATAGTAATAAGCTGCCTGGACTTGGCTTATTCAGAGAACTGGTCAACACTTGTCTGGCTCAGCCAGGTCTGACCACCGGGCAACTTTTAGAACACTACCGTGGCACAAATGATGCTGCGACCCTTGAAAAACTGTCGATGTGGGACGATATAGCAGATAAAGATATCGCGGAAAAAACCTTCACCGACTCACTCAACCATATGTTTGATTCGATGCTTGAACTGCGCCAGGAAGAGTTGATAGCTCGTGAGCGCACACACGGTTTAAGCAGCGAAGAACGCCGGGAACTCTGGACACTGAACCAGGAACTGGCCAAGAAATAAGAGAAAGACAAAACAAAGACAAAATCATTCGCGTTGTATCAAGGCAGCAAGTGAACGAACGCCTGGGAGTGTACATAAGTACATGACCAGGATGACAAATCCGCCGGGAGCGGATTTGAACGCTGCTTGCGGCGGCCCCGTAAGGGGCGAGGCTCAGGATGAGCCGAGTAACGAACGCAGCTAACGCAGAGACAACGTGAAAGATGAAGTATTTAACGGCTTAACTGCCGAATATCGATCGGGAAGCCCCCGACAGCCGCACGGAGAGGCAGCGGCAAAATATAAGTATGCCCTCGTTTTGCCGTTGGCGGTTTTACCGCCCAACACCAATCAAACGAATTAAGTGTGGATACCGTCTTATGGAGCAAAACCCGCAGTCACAGCTGAAGCTTCTTGTCCAACGTGGTAAGGAGCAAGGCTATCTGACCTATGCCGAGGTCAATGACCATCTGCCGGAAGATATCGTCGATTCAGATCAAATCGAAGACATCATCCAAATGATCAATGACATGGGTATTCAGGTGATGGAAGAAGCACCTGATGCCGATGATCTGCTGCTTGCTGAAACCTCCAACAGCACCGATGAAGACGCGGAAGAAGCGGCTGCCCAGGTTCTGTCCAGCGTTGAGTCCGAAATCGGTCGTACGACTGACCCGGTCCGCATGTACATGCGTGAAATGGGTACCGTTGAACTGTTAACCCGCGAAGGCGAAATCGACATCGCTAAACGCATCGAAGACGGGATTAACCAGGTTCAATGCTCCGTTGCCGAATACCCGGAAGCTATCACCTACCTGCTTGAGCAGTACGATCGCGTAGAAGCTGAAGAAGCACGTCTTTCCGATCTGATCACTGGCTTTGTCGATCCAAACGCGGAAGAAGACATGGCGCCAACGGCGACCCACGTCGGTTCTGAACTCTCTCAGGAAGAGATGGATGACGATGAAGACGAAGATGAAGAAGATGGCGACGACGACAGCAGCGATGATGACAACAGCATCGACCCTGAGTTAGCGCGTGAAAAATTCGGTGAACTGCGTACTCAGTACGAAATCACTCGCGACACCATCAAAGCGAAAGGCCGCAGCCATGTTGCCGCGCAGGAAGAAATTCAGAAGCTGTCCGAAGTGTTCAAACAGTTCCGCCTGGTGCCGAAGCAGTTCGACTACCTGGTAAACAGCATGCGCGTCATGATGGACCGCGTGCGTACTCAGGAACGTCTGATCATGAAGCTCTGCGTTGAGCAGTGCAAAATGCCGAAGAAAAACTTCATCACCCTGTTCACTGGCAACGAAACCAGCGAAACCTGGTTCAACGCGGCAATCGCGATGAACAAACCGTGGTCTGAAAAACTGCACGACGTTGCAGATGACGTTCACCGCGGCCTGCAGAAACTGCAGCAGATTGAAGAAGAAACCGGCCTGACCATCGAGCAGGTTAAAGATATCAACCGTCGCATGTCCATCGGTGAAGCGAAAGCCCGCCGTGCGAAAAAAGAGATGGTTGAAGCGAACTTACGTCTGGTTATCTCTATCGCTAAAAAATACACCAACCGTGGCTTGCAGTTCCTGGATCTGATTCAGGAAGGTAACATCGGTCTGATGAAAGCGGTTGATAAGTTTGAATACCGTCGTGGTTACAAGTTCTCCACCTATGCAACCTGGTGGATCCGTCAGGCGATCACCCGTTCGATCGCGGATCAGGCGCGTACCATCCGTATCCCGGTACATATGATTGAGACTATCAACAAGCTCAACCGTATCTCCCGTCAGATGCTGCAAGAGATGGGCCGCGAGCCGACGCCAGAAGAACTGGCTGAGCGCATGCTGATGCCGGAAGACAAGATCCGTAAAGTGCTGAAAATCGCTAAAGAACCTATCTCCATGGAAACGCCGATCGGCGACGATGAAGATTCGCATCTGGGTGATTTCATCGAGGATACCACCCTCGAGCTGCCGCTGGACTCTGCGACCACCGAGAGCCTGCGTGCCGCAACGCACGACGTTCTGGCTGGCTTGACCGCCCGTGAAGCGAAAGTTCTGCGTATGCGTTTCGGTATCGATATGAACACCGACCACACGCTGGAAGAAGTGGGTAAACAGTTCGACGTTACCCGCGAACGTATCCGTCAGATCGAAGCGAAGGCGCTGCGTAAACTGCGCCACCCGAGCCGCTCTGAAGTACTGCGTAGCTTCCTGGACGATTAATCTCGCCGCATAAGCATAAACGCCACCGCAAGGTGGCGTTTTTCTTTATAGTCCCCGCCTGACCAGGGCGTCATTCACTTCCCGATACGCCTCTACCAGTTTATCCAGCGTGATCCGGCTTAACCCGCTGGGATTCGGCAATACCCATATTTGCGTCGCGCCAATGGTCAGCGTCTGTTTTCCCCACTGCGCCCCACGCTGGCTAAGCCCCTGCTCAAATGCCTGCTTCCCAAGGATAGCGAGCGCGGCTGGCTGATACTCTTCTATTTTCTCAATGAGCAGACGACCACCGTTACGCATCTCCTGTAGCTTCACTTCATTGGCTTGCACCGTTGGTCTGTCGACAAACTTAGTCACGCCGCAGCGAAAGTCCAACAGATGCTGTGCCTCTTCAGGTTTAAGCTGGCGCTCGGTGAATCCCGCCTGATGGATGACCTTCCAGAAGCGATTGGCGGGATGTGCAAAGGGGAATCCTGTACCTGCGGAAGATAGCCCCGGATTGATGCCGCAAAATATCACCCGCAGCCCCGGTGCCAGTATGTCCTTAACCATAATTACTCCGAACAATACATCAAGGGAACAAGTATAACGGACTGAAAATACATTGTTTATAAAAACAGCATCCGTACGCTTATGTCTGGATTGCAACGCGGAGTTACTTTATAATCCACCGCCACGGCCCCTTAGCTCAGTGGTTAGAGCAGGCGACTCATAATCGCTTGGTCGCTGGTTCAAGTCCAGCAGGGGCCACCAAATATATCAAGGACTTGCGAGAAATCGCAGGTCCTTTTTTTATGGGTATTCCGTAGAAATTGGTATGTAGCAAAAAAGAGTTTGTTCTGGAAAAATCAATACTTGCTTGCATCAATATGTTGAATGAGTACACGGAAGAAAATGGCTGGCGGGGACTAAAGCTATTTACGCGATACACCTGTTCAGAAAACAGCATGTTAATGGCAACCCCATCTGGACGCCGCCATCCTTAGATGGAAACGTCCGTTAGAGTTTAATTCGATAGTCAGCTCACACTAGCTCTTTGAGCTGCTCCTGCATATAGGTTGAAAAATACTCTGGGTTCTTGATAAGGATGCGGTTACCGGAGGCGACTTTCTCTGCCCATCCGGCCACTTTTTTCGTGAACTCGGGATTCCATCCCTCTTGCTCACCCCGTGCCATCACAACTTCCGGACTCGCTGGCACACCTAAGTCATGCAAATACTTTAAGATTCCCTTAGCGGTACTTTCATCCATTGAATGTGGTACTGACGCCGAAGTGTTCATACCACCAATAAAATCCAATGCTTTCTCAATTGCTGTTGGCATGCTCTTATCCTTAAAATTAACCACGTGAGAGACACATTTATACTATGTACCCAACTCCGCCGGGATATCAAAGAGAACATCGCCTTTATTTGACTTACCCCGCAGCTAAACGCTTGCGCGGCTGTTTTCTGCGCTATTTTTTTGCTTCTCCGGCTAAAACCAGTCCTGTTGCCACCGCATTACGCGGCCCTTCGGTACCTCGAATATTGCCCTGCCCGGCGACAACGCCGTAATGCGCCAGCGCATCGGTGATCATCTGCGGGATTTCGAAATCCAGCGAAGAACCGCCTACCAACACCACAAACGTCATATCGCGAATAGAGCCTCCGGGTGACACCTGACGTAACGCGCGCAGGCAGTTGGTCACAAAAACCTTCTCTTTAGCCTGTCGGCGCACAAGACGGATTTTTTCCAGCGAAGTCTGGTTATCTACCGGGATCAGCTCGCCCTCTTTCAAGTACACCACTTTGGCGAATACTGACGGACTGAGCGGTTCGCGGAAAAACTCCACCGCACCGTTCTCATGGCGAATGCTGAACAGGCTCTCCACTTTTGCCAGCGGGTATTTTTTAATTTCCTCCGCCAGAAATGCATCGCTTAAGCCCAGCTCAGTTTGAATCAACAGGCTGACCATATTCCCCGCGCCGGCCAGATGTACCGCTTTCACTACGCCGTCGCTATTGATGACGGCGGCATCGGTAGATCCTGCGCCTAAGTCGAGGATCGCCAGCGGTGCAGCGCATCCGGGCGTAGTTAACGCCCCCGCCACGGCCATGTTGGCCTCCACGCCACCCACCTCAACCAGAGTGTTTAACCGGACGCTCAGCTCACTGGCGATGGCCTGCATCTGTAAACGATCGGCTTTCACCATCGCCGCAATGCCCACGGCGTTCTCCATTGAACACTCTCCGGCGATGCCGCCCTGCACCTTGCGCGGAATAAATGTATCGACCGCCAACAGATCCTGAATATGCACCGTGTTCATGTCATGACCGGTCAGCGAGGCCATCACCTTACGCACCCGCTCCAGCATGCCGCCTGCATGCGTGCCTGCTTCACCACGAATATCACACACGGGCGCGCAGGCGCTCATCGCCTGCATAATAGCCTGCGCGCCTTGCGCTACGTCGGCTTCACCGCCACGCTTTTCACCACGGATAAAGATCTTACCCGCCGGGATCACTCTTGATCGCACATCGCCCTGCGGGGTTTTCAGCACCACGGCGGAACGGTTGCCAATCAGCGCTCTGGCGATGGGGACGATAGTTTGCGTTTCCTCAGGGGTCAGGGCAAAGAAGGTCGCGATACCGTAAGGATTCGACAGTACCCGCACCACCTGTCCCGGGGCCGCCACTTCCACCGCCGCCAGCACGCCTTCCGGTACCTTCTCCAGCAGAGTGACTTCATCAACCACCGGCATTGGCCGACGCAGGCGATTATTCACCAGCACGCCATCATCCTTTTTCAGGATGGCCGCCACCACGTTGACACCGCGATCCAGCGCTTCATTGATAAACCAAACCGCCTCAAGGAAATCCATCTCCTCACCCACCAACGGTATCCAGCCCTGGGCAAATCGATCCTCGCTCAACGCTGCCAACTTCTCCACAGCGATGGTGGTTCCCATACCCACGCCAGCGCCGCCGGGCGTTTGCGGGTTATGGCCAATCATCGTTGATTCGGTAATGATGGTTTCAGTGATGGTTTCCATCGCCACATCGCCAATCACTGGTGCAGCCTCGTTGATGCAGATTTTTGCCACGTCCTGCAGCGACCACGGCGTTTTATCCAGCGCCTGCTGCAGGGACGCGACTACCCCGGCGATATTATCCCGCGTGCCTTTCATCCCGGTCGTGGCGACAATCCCGCTGGCGATAAACCGGCCATCCTGCGCCAACGCCACTTCGGTGGTGGCGTTGCCGATATCAATCCCCGCAATTAACGGCATGCTGCCTCCGTCACTGGCTGCCTTTACGCAGCTTATTTCTCTGCTGGTATACCTCTGCCGATTCGCGGACAAACCCGGCGTTCACCCTGGCATGCCAGGTGTGTTCCAGCTCATCGGCAATGGCCTGCAACTCGGCGAACGAAGAACGAAACGGTCGCAGCGCGTTGTAGATCTCCAGAATGCGGGCATCCGGGATCGCAATCAGCTCTGCCGCACGACGAAAATTGCGCGCCACGGCATGACGTTGCATCTGTTCGGCAATCTGCGCCTGGTACTCCAGCGTTTGCTGAGAAATACGCACATCCTGTGGTCCTACGCGGCCCGCCAGCACATTCTCAAGGGTAATGTCGGTTAGCGGCTTACCGGTAGGCGTCTGGATTTTCTCCGGGCAGCGGGTGGCTAATGGGTAATCCTGCGCGGTCATGTTGTTGTCGTTCATGGTCATTCCCTTACCAGTGCAATATGCAACGTGACAGGCGCAGCATCCTGCACCACGTGTTTGGTTTCTTTGATATGAAACAGCGCGGCCTTGGCCATAAATTTAGGGCGCACCATCTGGTCATTGACCACTGGCACCGGAGAAGGCGACTCTTTACGTGCATATCGCGCGGCGTTTTTACCAATCTGACGATAGGTTTCCAGCGTCAGCAGCGGAGCCTGAGAAAACAGTTCCAGGTTACTTAGCGGCAGCAGATCGCGCTGATGAATCACCGTGGTTCCTTTCGACTGGATACCAATCCCAATGCCTGAGCCGCTGAGATTTGCCGCATCCCATGCCATAAAAGAAACATCCGAGGTGCGCAGGATCCTCACTACCCGCGCATGTAACCCCTCTTCTTCGATGCCTGCAACCAGCTCTTTCAAAATCGCGTTGTGCGGCATATCAATCAAGGTTTTATGCTGATACTTAGCAAAGGCCGGGCCGACGCCAATCACCACCTCATCCACGCGTTCATCCGCGTTAGCCGCCTCGCCTTCGCTCACCTGTAAGGTGAAAACCGGCTTACGTTCAGTTGTGCATTCCACTGTGTACCGCCTTATTCGATCGAGCCGGGCTGAACCACGCCCGCAATATTTTTAATTTCCGCCCAGCGTTCGGCACTGATGCGATAGCCGGTACCAGGTCCCTGATAATCATTGATGTCGTTGACGGCGCTGACGACGTCGAACTGGCGATCCAGAATGGCCGACGTTTGCAGGTAATCACCGGTAACACGCTGTCTCAGCATGTTGAGGATATTGCTGGCGATGTCTTCGAAGCCGCTGCAACTCAACGCGCCGACGATATCCAGCCCGGTGATATTGCGCTTCATCATCTCTTCCACGGCAGCCAAATCCTCAACCACATTACGCGCAGGCATATCTTTGCTGCCGTGAGCATAAGTAGCGGCTTCGACTTCTTCATCGCTAATCAGCGGCAGGCCCAGTTCGCGGAACACCGCCTGAATGGCGCGTGCGGCCTTATTGCGAATGGCGATGGTTTCCTCTTCCGTGACCGGCCGCAGACCGCCGTCAACCATCAGATCGCGTTGCAGAATGTTGTAATCATCGAAATCTTCAGCGTCGAAGTTCGATCCGGCAAACATGTTGTCGTAGTTGGGTACCGCGCTGTAACCGGAGAAAATAAAGTCGGTACCCGGCAGCATCTGCATCAGGGTACGGGCAGTACGGCGAATATCGGAGTGGGAAAAGGTTTGGTCATTGGCGGAGGCCACTTCAAGGTCGAGCATTGAGGCAATCAGGTTTTCCGCCAGCACCGCGCGGATCCCTGACGGCACAGCGCCGGTCATGCCGATACAGCTGACCGCGCCGTTTTGCAGCCCCTGTACGCCCGCGCCTTTAGTGATAAAAATGCAGCGTGACTCCAGATAAAGCATCGATTTACTTTCGGAATAGCCCATCAGCGCCTCCGAGCCGGTGCCGGAGGTGTAGCGCATCTTCAGGCCACGCGACGCATAAGCCGAGGCGAGAAATGCTTTGGACCACGGCGTGTCATCACCGTCGGTAAACACCGATTCTGTGCCATATACCGACACCGTTTCGGCGTAGCTGGTAAGCCCACGCATGCCCAGCTCCAGCTCCGTGGCCTCTTCAACGGAACATTGCGTCAGCACACCGGGGCGACCGCACTGGGAACCCACCAGCAGCGCCAGGGCGTTAAACGGCGCGTAGCGGGCAATCCCGACCGTCGTTTCCTGCTCGGAAAAGCCGCGGATCCCCGCTTCAGCAGCATCGGCGGCAATCTGTACCGGGTTATCTTTCAGGTTAGTTACGTGGCACTGGTTGGAAGGCGTGCGTCTGGCGCGCATTTTTTGCAGCGCCATCATCATCTCCACCACGTTCATTTGCGCCATCACTTCCACCGCTTTCGCCGGGGTAATGGCGGTGGTAATAGCAATAATCTCTTCCCGACTGACGTGGATATCCACCAGCATTCTGGCGATCTCCAGCGCATCGAGCTGCATGGCGCGCTCCGCCTCGGCCACGTTAATCGCATAGTCGGCAATGAAACGGTCGATCATGTCGAACTCGGCGCGGCTCTTACCGTCCAGCTCAATAATACGACCATTTTCCACCTTCACCGACGACGCCGGATCGTAGGGGCTTTCCATGGCAATCAGCCCCTCTTCAGGCCATTCGCCAATCAGCCCATCCTGATTTACAGGCCGCTTCGCAAGCACTTCGAATCGTTTTGATCTTCTCATGATTTATTGACTCAAAAGGTAAAAAATAGGGACGCCGGGCCATATTGCCGGGGACACAACACCCGACATTCGCCTTTCATCAGCAATGGCCGAACTCTAAATGAGCCAAGCAATAAAAAAATAAAATTAATTTCGTTCCAATTTGGCACCTAATAAAAACACATCGTTCCATATTGAAACGCAATTCAGGAATATCCATCGTTAATTGTGACGAGGTTAAATGATCATTATCAATAAACGCAAAACCGGGAAGGTAAATTTGATATTCCTGAAATTTCCGTCCTATTGACTTAATAACGTACGGCGAGAAAATAAGGTAAAGCCAATGATAAAAATAGCTGTTGCGCGATATGTTTCGTGACCTCAGCCCTACAACATTTTCAGGAGAGATTGTGAATAAGAGCCAACAAATTGCCACCATTACGCTGGCGGCTGCAAAAAAAATGGCGCAGGCCGTTGAGGCGAAAGCGCTTGAGATCAACGTTCCGGTGGTCTTTTCCGTGGTGGATCACGGCGGGAATACGCTGCTAATGCAACGCATGGACGATGCGTTTGTCACCAGCTGTGATATCTCTCTTAATAAAGCGTATACCGCCTGCTGCCTGCGCCAGGGCACCCATGAAATTACCGACGCGGTACAACCGGGTGCTTCGCTATATGGTTTGCAGCTTACCAACCAACAGCGCATTGTTATTTTCGGCGGCGGCTTACCTGTCATATTAAACGGTAAATTAATTGGTGCCGTTGGCGTTAGCGGCGGCACCGTCGAACAAGACAGATTATTAGCAGAAACCGCACTGAATTGTTTCTCTGAATTATAATTTAAATCTAAGAAGGTATATTATGAGCTATCGTATGTTTGATTACCTTGTGCCAAATGTGAACTTCTTTGGCCCCAATGCTATTTCCGTTGTCGGCGAACGCTGCAAACTGTTAGGCGGTAAAAAAGCGCTGCTGGTTACTGATAAAGGTCTGCGGGCCATTAAAGACGGTGCTGTAGATAAAACCCTCGCCCATCTACGTGAAGCGGGCATTGACGTGGTGGTTTTTGACGGCGTTGAACCCAACCCAAAAGACACCAACGTGCGTGACGGCCTGGAAGTTTTTCGCAAAGAGCATTGCGATATCATCGTTACCGTTGGCGGCGGTAGCCCGCATGACTGCGGTAAAGGCATCGGTATCGCGGCGACTCACGAAGGTGATCTCTACAGCTATGCCGGGATTGAAACCCTGACCAACCCGCTGCCGCCTATCGTTGCGGTGAATACCACTGCCGGTACCGCCAGCGAAGTCACCCGCCACTGCGTGCTGACCAATACCAAAACTAAAGTGAAGTTTGTGATTGTCAGCTGGCGCAACCTGCCATCGGTCTCCATTAACGATCCGCTGCTGATGCTCGGCAAACCCGCCCCGCTGACCGCCGCAACCGGGATGGATGCCCTGACCCACGCCGTGGAAGCTTATATTTCCAAAGATGCCAACCCGGTCACTGACGCCGCCGCTATTCAGGCTATTCGCCTGATCGCACGCAACTTGCGTCAGGCCGTAGCGCTGGGCAGCAACCTGAAAGCTCGCGAGAACATGGCCTACGCTTCTCTGCTGGCGGGTATGGCTTTCAACAACGCCAACCTCGGCTACGTTCACGCAATGGCGCATCAGCTTGGCGGTCTGTACGACATGCCACACGGCGTGGCGAATGCCGTACTGCTCCCGCACGTGGCGCGCTATAACCTGATCGCTAACCCGGAGAAATTTGCCGATATCGCAGAATTTATGGGCGAAAACACTGACGGACTTTCCACCATGGATGCCGCCGAACTGGCCATTCACGCCATTGCCCGTCTCTCCGCTGACATCGGCATTCCGCAGCATTTGCGCGATCTGGGCGTCAAAGAAGCCGATTTCCCGTACATGGCGGAAATGGCGCTGAAGGACGGCAACGCCTTCTCTAACCCGCGCAAAGGGAACGAGAAAGAAATTGCCGAGATCTTCCGTCAGGCATTCTGATAACGCAGGGGGCGCAATGTCACTTTCATCACCGGGCGTACATCTGTTTTATCACTCACGCTGGCAGGATACTCGCGTGCTTGATGAGCTGTGCTGGGGACTGGAAGAGCAAGGCGTCCCTTGCCGGGCAATCTGTTGCGACGAGCATGACTGCGCGCTGGCATTGAGCAAACTTGCGGCCAAAAGCTCAACGCTACGTGTCGGTCTGGGTCTTAACGCCACGGGTGATATTGCGTTAACCCACGCCCAGTTGCCCGAAGATCGGGCGCTGATCCGTGGGCATATCCGCGCCGGAGCAGCCCAGCTCCGCGTCCTCGGTGCTAATGCCGGCCAACTGGTTAAAGTACTTCCCTTCAGCGAGATAAATTAAATGTACCGCATCTATACCCGAACCGGCGATAAAGGCACGACCGCGCTGTTTGGCGGCAGCCGTATTGACAAAGACGACATCCGCGTTGAGGCCTATGGCACGGTGGATGAACTGATTTCCCAGCTTGGCGTCTGCTATGCCAGCACGCACCAGGCTGAACTACGCCAGGATCTGCACGACATGCAAAAGATGCTGTTTGTGCTGGGTGCGGAACTCGCCAGCGATGAGAAAGGACTCGCTCGCTTACAACAGCGTATTGGCGATGAGGATATTCAGGCGCTGGAGCAGCTTATTGACCGCAATATGGCGCAAAGCGGCCCGCTCAAAGAGTTTGTTATTCCGGGGAAAAATCTGCCATCGGCACAGCTACACGTCGCGCGAACCCTGGCGCGCCGACTGGAGCGGGTCCTTATCGCGATGAGCAGAACGCTGACGTTACGCGATGAACCCAGACGCTATATCAACCGACTGTCAGACGCGCTGTTCTCGATGGCGAGAATTGAAGAAACTAGTCCAGATGCTTGCGCTTAAACTGGCTGGCATCAATGTCGTACTGCTTCATCTTGCGCCACAAGGTAGTGCGACCAATGTTCAGCAGTTGCGACATCTCCTGTACGCGTCCGCTGGTGACGCGAGCAGCATGGATAATCGCCTCTTTTTCGATAGCGGTAAAGGTCAGACTGGCTGGCAGCAGTGAAGACGCCGTCTCCAGACCAGGACGTTCGGCAAACAGATAATCCGGTAGATTGCTCAGCCGAATATGGCCGTTATCACTGCTGATGGCGATGTTTTCGATAATGCTGTTCAGCTCAAAGTCATTGCCCGGCCACGAATAGGCCACCAGCTGCGCCAGCGCATCGTCGTCGATCTTCAGACTGGATGAAAAACGTTTTTTCAGGCTATTCAGCCGCGTATAAATCAGCGAGGGAATACTGTTACGCCGCGCCCGCAGCGGGGGGATCACTATCTCAAAAGAGTGCAGAGCGTAATACAGCTGACGGCTAAAGCGGTTTTGCTCCACCAGATTGGCGAGATCAACCGTGGTGGTGGCGATCACTTTGACATCCACCGGAATCAGCCGACGGGCATCCAGGCGGGTTAATACCCCCTGCTTGATCACCTGTAACAGCGCGGATTGCAGCTCCGGCGCCAGATATTCAATTTTTTCCAGAAACAGCGTGCCGCCGTTCGCCAGTTCAAGACGGCTCAACCGGCCATTTTCATCGTCGGTGGGCGCACTGCCCATAAAATCCTGCCCCAGCACGCTGTTGGCATACAGCTGACAGTTCACGGCGATATACGGCCCGCTGGCGCGCTCGCTTTCATTGTGAATGGCCTGACTCAGCAGCTCCTTACCAACGCCCTCTTCCCCGCACAGTAGGATCGGAAAACTCCCCCTCGCGGCCTGGCGTCCAAAGTGGATCAAGCGGCGGGTTTCCGGATCGTCAGTCGACATCTGCTCAAAGGTATGACTCACCTTGCCGAGCTGGCTGGTCATCAGCTGGCGCATTTGCTCTACCGGATGCAGCAGCAGGATAAAGCTGTTGCCCTGCTCCTCAACAATCGGTTTCAGGGTGATGACGGCATCAACAAACTGATGTTGGCTTTCAAAGGTAACTTCGACGTGATTCAGGCCGCGGGCATGTTTGATCGCCCGGCGCAGCAGCATGGGGAGATTGAGCAGATCGTGAATGTTTTTCCCCTGACTGGCCTGCGCATCGAGATGCAAAAGCAGCGCCGCACGCGCATTGAGGAACTGCAATACGCCCTGTTCGTTCCAGGCCATCACACCATCATCCATACTCTCCAGCAGCCCGTACATCTGGTTCAGATGGCGGTTGGATTCAGCCAGCAGGCTGTCGGTCAGCAAAGAGTTGCCGACTTCTCTGGCAATCGCCAGCGTCAGGGATAAATCAGAAACGCACTCATGCTCTACCAGACAACACAGCGAGATGGAGCCGAACAGTCGACCATGGTTATCGAAGACCGGCGTCGAGCAGAACGACCACGGATGCAGCGCCTGTTTAAAATGCTGATCGCCAGAGGTTTTTGTCGGCTGTCCCGGCATCGTCGCCAGTGACAGGGCACAACTGCCAATGATGCTTTCCGCACAGTAGCTGCCGTCGCGAAACCCAAGCTCCGCCAGCTGTTCCACCGTCTGCGGATCACCGCAACGGCTGAGAATACAGGCTGATTCATCCAGAATCAGCAGCGCGCACGGTCGGCCGTCCATAAACTCCCAGGCATCTTCCAGCGCAGCCTGAGCAATCGTCAGCAGCGCCGTCTTGCGACGACAAATCGACTCAAAGGTCAGCCCCTGTGCCTGATGCGGCGCCTGCCAGGTTTCCCGCTGCATAAACTTGCTGCAACGATGCCATGACTGGGCAATGACTGAAGAGACTTCCTTCCCGATGCTATGCGTGTGCGCCGTCATATCCCTTTCCGCTGTTTAACCATAGACAACCCCTCCGGCAGAGACTGTCAGAGGGGGAAAAGATGCCGGATAAAAACCTACCGACGACTGATTAACGCGCCAGCCACTGCTGTCCCAGCAGGTCTGCCGTCAGAATAGCGGCATGTACGCTTTCAGGCGTTACCGGGAACGGCATATTGTGGATGGTTTCACCTTCTGCACAGGTCGCTTTCGCCACCGCCATGATCTTGCCGTCAACGTCTTCTTTCACACCCATTTCCGCTAACGTTACCGGCAGGCCTACTTTCTGACAGAAATTCAGCACGGTTTCGATCTCTTCCATCGGGCTGTTTTGCAGCACCAGTTGCGCCAGCGTACCAAAGGCGACTTTTTCACCGTGGTACAAATGGTGGCACTCTTCCAGAATCGTAAAGCCGTTGTGGATCGCATGCGCCCCTGCCAGACCGCTGCTTTCAAAACCGATGCCGCTGAGGTAAGTGTTAGCTTCGACAATACGCTCCAGCGCATCGGTCACCACGCCGGCCTGCGCGGCAAAACGTGCCTTCTCGCCTTCCGCCAGCAGGGTATCATAGCACAAGCGCGCCAGGCTCAGCGCCGCCACGGTGGACTGTCCGCCCGCCATGCTGGTCGCTCTGGCGTCATAACAGGCTTTCGCTTCAAACCAGGTCGAGAGCGCATCGCCCATCCCGGCCACCAGCAGACGTACCGGCGCTTTGGCAATGATTGCAGTGTCCATCACCACCATATCCGGGTTTTTCGGGTAGATAAGATACTCTTCAAACTCACCGGCTTCGGTATAGATAACGGACAGCGCGCTGGTTGGCGCATCGGTAGACGCGATAGTCGGGATCACCACCACTGGCAACTTCTGGTAGTAGCCAATCGCTTTGGCGGTATCCAGCGTTTTCCCACCACCAATCCCAACCACGCCGCGGCAACCGTGCTGTTTCAGAATGGCAATCAGGCGATTAATTTCAACATGGCTACATTCACCGTTAAAGCGTTCCGCATGGCAGCTAATGTCGTGGCTGTGCAGGCCGTTGAGTACTTTCTCTCCCGCCAACTTCATCACGAAGTCATCCGCAATCACGAAAAAGCTGTCCGCCAGATTTTTAGCGTATTGACCAAACAAGGTGGAAGCGTCAGGACCCTGGAGATATTTGGCTGGAGATTGAATAACTTTTAGCATTCCTTTCATCCTCAAATAAGTACATGTTTTTACATGGTGAGCCCTGGCGTTAACCTGTTTGGCCTGATGCTGACGGCGAAAACGGGAGGTACCGGAGCGATGCAATAACTGTATGGCGAGGCGTGCACAAAAAAATCTTTCGTCTTTTTGTTCTGATATGAAACAGATAAAAACGACACATGTTTCATATTGGAACGCTTAACCATAAAAAATATAAGGTTTGCGATCCCGATCCTTTCATTTGCCATCAAATCTCCGGCACAGACGAATCTCACTTTCTCTTATACCCACTCACTTGCCAAAATACCGGTAAAAAAAAGCTGACAGTACCGTGTGACCTGCATTCATCGCGAGAGGAAAAAGTCGAGCGAGCTCGCATTGTGGTCGTTCCCCGTTCTTTTCGGTTTCATTTCGGAACAAAAAACAATAACAACGTTCCGTAATGAAACTCATTTTAACGTTGTTTTTTTCCACGCTGACTTCGCCAGAATCTCTCTATCGCCTCCGCACCATGACCATACTTCCGGGGGTTTGTCTTACACTCAACCTCAAGGAGCCGTTATGTCTCAATTCTTTTTTAATCAACGCACCCATCTCGTAAGCGACGTCATCGACGGTACGATTATCGCCAGCCCGTGGAATAACCTGGCGCGTCTGGAAAGCGATCCAGCCATTCGCATCGTGGTCCGTCGTGACCTCAACAAAAATAACGTGGCGGTCATTTCCGGCGGCGGTTCAGGGCACGAACCCGCGCACGTTGGGTTTATCGGTAAAGGCATGCTAACCGCCGCAGTCTGTGGCGACGTGTTCGCTTCCCCGAGCGTAGATGCGGTACTGACCGCCATTCAGGCGGTAACCGGTGAGGCGGGCTGTTTGTTGATCGTGAAAAATTACACCGGTGACCGTCTTAATTTCGGTCTTGCCGCCGAGAAAGCCCGTCGCCTTGGTTACAACGTCGAAATGCTGATTGTCGGCGATGACATCTCCCTGCCGGATAACAAACACCCGCGCGGCATTGCGGGAACCATCCTGGTGCATAAAATCGCGGGCTATTTTGCCGAACGCGGCTACAACCTCGCCACCGTCTTGCGTGAAGCGCAATACGCGGCCAATAACACCTTCAGTCTGGGCGTTGCGCTTTCCAGCTGTCATCTGCCGCAAGAAACCGACGCCGCCCCGCGTCATCATCCGGGCCACGCGGAGCTGGGTATGGGCATTCACGGCGAACCAGGCGCCTCGGTTATCGACACCCAGAACAGTGCGCAGGTGGTGAGCCTGATGGTGGATAAACTGCTGGCTGCCCTGCCTGAAACCGGCCGTCTGGCGGTGATGATTAACAATCTTGGCGGCGTTTCTGTTGCCGAAATGGCCATCATTACCCGCGAACTGGCCAGCAGCCCGCTGCATCCGCGTATCGACTGGCTGATTGGCCCGGCCTCGCTGGTTACCGCGCTGGATATGAAAGGCTTTTCACTGACGGCCATCGTGCTGGAAGAGAGCATCGAAAAAGCGCTGCTCACCGAGGTGGAAACCAGTAACTGGCCGACGCCGGTCCCACCGCGTGAAATCAGCTGTGTATCGTCATCTCAGCGTAGCGCACGCGTGGAATTCCAGCCTTCGGCGAACACCCTGGTGGCCGGGATTGTGGAGCTTGTCACCACAACCCTTTCCGATCTGGAGACCCATCTTAATGCGCTGGATGCCAAAGTCGGCGATGGCGATACCGGTTCAACCTTTGCCGCAGGCGCGCGGGAAATTGCCAGCCTGCTGCATCGTCAGCAGTTGCCGCTGGATAACCTTGCCACGCTGTTCGCGCTGATTGGCGAACGTCTGACCGTGGTGATGGGCGGTTCCAGCGGTGTGCTGATGTCTATTTTCTTTACTGCCGCAGGGCAGAAACTGGAACAGGGAGCTAACGTTGCCGAAGCCCTGAATACGGGACTGGCGCAGATGAAGTTTTACGGCGGCGCAGACGAAGGCGATCGCACCATGATTGATGCGCTGCAACCGGCCCTGACTTCGCTGCTCGCACAACCGAAAAATTTGCAGGCCGCATTCGACGCCGCGCAAGCGGGAGCCGAACGAACCTGTTTGTCGAGTAAAGCCAATGCGGGTCGCGCATCGTATCTCAGCAGCGAAAGCCTGCTCGGAAATATGGACCCCGGCGCGCACGCCGTCGCGATGGTATTTAAAGCGCTGGCAGAGAGTGAATTGAACTAAGCCATAAGTGCCTGATAAGGCACTTGCGCCGCCATCCGGCGAAAATACGCCTGATGCGCTGCGCTTATCAGGCCTACGAGTACAAACCTTTGTAGGCCTGATAAGGCTTTTGCGCCGCCTGATGCGCTTCGCTTATCAGGCCTACGAGTGCAAACCTTTGTAGGCCGGATAAGGCAACGCCGCCATCCGGCAGAACGTTAACGATAAACGCGGATCCCGCCCTCTACGCCGCGGCTAAACAGCACCTGCCAAAGCTCAATATCTCTGGCGCGGAAAGCCCCTGCGCAGGCACATAAATAATAATTAAACATTCTTCTGAAGGTGGCGGAATAACGTGATGACAGCTCCGGCCAGGCCTGATTAAAGCGCTCATGCCAGGCCATCAGCGTTTTATCATAATCGCTGCCGAAGTTATGCCAGTCCTCCATCACAAACCGTGATTCGCTGGCCTCGGCAATATGGGAAATTGCCGGTAAGCAGCCGTTCGGGAAAATGTATTTATTGATCCACGGATCGACGCTCATCCCTTTTTTATTGCTACCAATGGTATGCAGCAGGAACAGTCCGTCCGGTTTTAAACAACGGTCGGCGATGCTGAAATAGGTGTCGTAGTTTTTCGGCCCGACGTGTTCAAACATCCCCACGGACACAATGCGATCGTAGTGTTTATCAAGATCGCGATAATCCTGCAGCAGAATGTTAACGTCCAGCCCTTCACAGCGCTGCTGCGCCATTTTCTGCTGCTCTTTGGAAATGGTAACGCCTTCTACCGCCACGCCATAATGACGCGCCGCATATTCCGCCAGCCCGCCCCAGCCACAACCGATATCGAGTAAACGCATACCCGGTTTAAGCTGCAGCTTCTCGCAGATCATTTTTAATTTGGCATTTTGCGCATCGTCTAATGTGGTCGCGTCTTTCCAGTAACCGCAGGAATATTGCATATGCGGATCAAGCATCAGTGCAAAGAGATCGTTACCAATATCATAATGTTCTTTACCGACGATCCATGCACGACTACGTGACTGCAAATTAAACAGGCGCGCGCTGGCAATGCGTAAAATATCTTTCAGATTACCTGGCATCTGCTGGTCGAGTTTTGCTCTCAGGATTTTACAGAACAGAATATCGAGCCGTTCGCAGTCCCACCAGCCTTCCATATAGCTTTCGCCAAGCCCTAACGAGCCTTGTTGCAATACCCGTTTAAAGAAACCGGTATGATGAAGTTGAATGTCCCAGGCGCGCGAGCCATTAATTCTGATATCCGCTTGCGAAAGCAGCTCTTTTCCCATTCGGGTCCAGTTATCATTTGTTTCATTGACGATGACAGCATCTGAACAAAGCGAGTTCATGGTATTTACCAAAAGTGGGCTAAAAATTATTACGCAAGATTATTATGGAAAAAAGAGTGTATGTATTATGATCCGCGGACAAGATCTATCGAGCAGCGGACACACCATCGGGAGCATTGACGATTCATTTATGGAAACTCTCGCGCAAAAACAGTGGAACTCCTTCCCGGATAACTCCATGACCGAACTGCCGCAGGACGTATTCTTTCGCTCATATGTCCTGGAAGCCAACCACCATGTACCGCAGCATTCACACTCTTTTATGCAGTTTCATTTCGCCCGCAAAGGCAGCATGCGCATTGATGTTGCCGGTAAGTGCTGGATAATCCCGGCGCATTATGGCATTTGGATCCCAAATAATACGGAGCATGCGGTTTGGGCATTAGATGATGTGTATTTAGAAAATCTGGATATTAAACCGGGCTTTCTTGAAGAGAGCATCAATGAATGCAAAGTAGTGGCTATCAGTGATTTCGCCAGAGAGTTTATTCATTACGCCACGAATTCAATTTCAGGCCATTATGATAGTCAGTCAAAAGAGGGCAAGCTGGTTAGTGTGCTGGTCGATATTATTCTGCAACTCCCGGAAGTCGCTTTTGTATTACCCTGGCCGCAGGATCGCGAATTAACCAAAGTCTGCCGAACAATACAAGAATCCCCCGCACTGGAGCATTCTGTTGAATACTGGGCGCAGCATCTGGGTATGTCTGCCCGTACCTTTTCACGCCATTTCAAAAAAGAAACCGGATTGCCTTTCAGCGTCTGGAAGCAAAAAATGCGAATACTTGAATCGGTATTAATGCTGAAGAAAAATAAAAGCGTAACCGCCGTGGCACTCGACGTTGGGTATTCAAGCACCGCGGCATTTAGCTACGCATTCCGCCAGGCGTTTGGCGTTCCGCCCTCTAATTACTGATTAACGGCGTTGATGCCAGTAAGCCGCTGCGCGAACCCGTTGCTGATCGAACGCCTCGGTTTCAAAACGAGCACTCAGGTTTTTGACCACCTTGCCTTCGCCGGTGATCCAGATGAAATAATCGTCTGCGGGCACGCTTAGCCGCGATAAGTGTTCATTCACCGCCTGCTCGTCATGGCCGATAAACCACTGAAGAGTAAATCCGTCGAGATGGGCAAAATAGTCCTGGTACGCCGCATCCTGCACGCTAACCAGCGCCGTAACGTGCGGACGTACCGCCAAACGGCAGAGCGACTCCAGGCGTCGGCGCAACGCGGGCATTCCCGACTCATCACACACGTAAACCTGATACGCATAGTCCTCTGGTACCACCAAAGAACCGCGCGGCCCGCCGATCGTAAGCTTGTCACCCTCGCGGGCATTCATCGCCCATGTACTTGCCACGCCACCGTCATGAATATAAAAATCCAGCGCCAGCTCATGGCGCGCTTCGTCATACAACGGCGTGTAGTCACGGGATAACGGGCGTACGCCGTCAGCCCAGACAATGCCTTCATCGGTGACGACAGGCGGTACAAAGTGGCTGCCCGGTTCAGGGAAAAAGACCTTGGTATGGTCGTCAAAGCCGCGTGAGCTAAAACCGTCCAGAGCGTCACCGCCCAGTACAATGCGCTGAAAGCCCGCGCTAATGCGTTCTACGCGCAGGACGGTAAGTTCCCGAAAGCGAAGTTCATTGCGAACGCGCTGCGGGTAGCGTGAGGTGTTTGTTGTCATTTTTTCGCCTTCGTGAAAATAATCAGATATATCTAAACTCATTTTCAAATGATAATGATTGCTAATCAAAAATATTGCAAGCACTTTTTGATATAGTTGAGTTATGAATACCCCGCTATCACATTCACATAAAAACACTTAATAATCATCATATTAAACAAAAATTAATTTATAGACTTGCAAGCTGATAATTTTTAGATATAAATTAGATATATCTAAATAACATCAGGAGACGATGATGCAAAACCATCATGAAGGTTGCTGTAAGCACACAGAACACCAACACGAAGGCTGCTGCAAGGGTGAAGGACATCACCATGAAGGCCGCCACAACGAGCACCATGCAGGTTGCTGCAAAGGTGAAGAACATCGCCATGAAGAAGGCTGTAACAAAGATCATCACCACGAGCACGGCTGCGGGCATCGTCGCGGTGGCGGTCGTCGTCAGCGGTTCTTCGGCCACGGCGAATTACGCCTGGTGATTCTGGATATCTTGACCCGCGACGCCAGCCACGGCTATGAGCTGATTAAAGCGATTGAAACCCTGACCCAGGGTAATTACACCCCAAGCCCGGGCGTTATCTATCCAACACTGGATTTCTTGCAGGATCAGGCACTGATCACCGTCAGCGACGAGGAAGGTGGGCGTAAACAGATTGCGATCACGACCCAGGGCCAGCAGTGGCTGGATGAAAACCGTGAGCATCTGGAACATATCCACGAACGGATTAAAGCCCGCTGCGTGGGTTTTGAATTACGCAAAAATCCACAGATGAAACGCGCGCTGGAAAACTTCAAAGCCGTGCTGGATCTACGCGTCAATCATGGTGATACCAGCGATGCGCAGATCAAAAAAATCATCGGTATTATCGATCGCGCTGCGCTGGATATTACTCAGCTGGATTAATCTGCACAGCAGGCGGAACCCGTATGCCCGACGTTCCGCCTGTATTTTTAGTATTAATGCAGCACCGTAACCGCATCTTCCAGACGACCAGCGCGATGTTTCACCATCGCGGAAATCTGCGCACTCTCTTCAACCAGTTCGGCGTTTTTCTGCGTAATGTTACTCAGCTCATTCACCGCGCGGGTCAGGCTGGAAAGACCATCCGATTGTTCCAGCGTGGAGTGGCTGATTTGGGCGATCAGCTGAGTGACGTTTTGCACCTGCTCCACAATATCGTCCATCGTGCGCCCTGCGGCGTGAACCTGGTCAGATCCGGACTGCACCTTGTCAGCGCTGGCATCAATCAGCTTGCGGATATCATTGGCCGCACTGGCGCTGCGGCTAGCAAGATGACGCACTTCTCCCGCCACCACGGCGAACCCTTTCCCCTGCTCGCCCGCCCGCGCGGCTTCAACAGCGGCGTTCAAAGCCAGAATGTTAGTCTGGAAGGCAATATCGTTAATCAGCGTCGTAATAGTGCCGATCCGCTGGGTGCTGTTGGCGATATCGTCCATGGTTTTGATGACGGTATCCATTGCCTCACCGCCGTGCGTTGCCGCGCTGCTGGCGGCAATAGAGAGCTTATCGGCCGCGGCGGCGGTCTCTGAGTTTTGTTTCACCGATGCCGCCATCTGATTCATGGTGGTCACCGTTTCCTGCACGTTCTCGACAGTCTGCTGCGTATGCTTGTTTAAATCGTCGCTGCCTTTCGCCAGCGTTTCGCTGTCGCTGCGCACGCAACTCACCTGGCTGGAGACGTCGTGAATGAGCCAGCGACACATTAATCCTAGTTGGCCCACTGCTCGTAGCATCAGGCCCAGTTCATCACTACGGTTAAGATGCGACACGCTGTTCCGCTCACCGGTCGCCACTTTCAGAGCCTGACGGGTGACATTCTCAATAGGACGCACAATTTGCCATTCGAAAATAGCCGTTCCCAGCACCATCACCAACGCGCTCATCAGCAGTAACGGCCATTCGGCGCCCATCTGCTGCAATGTGGCCGCTAGCAGGACAAACATGAATGCCATCACGCTGCGTACCCGCCAGCGAATCGGCATCGCCGGCAGTTTACCCAGCCAGCCTTTGCGTACCACCAGCCCTTTATGAATACGCCGGTTGCAACGCCCTTCGTTCAGCGCTTTATATAAAGGCTCTACTGCCGCAATTTCCTCGTCAGTTGCCCGGGTACGAATCGACATATACCCGGTCACGCGTCCTTCCCGCACCATCGGCACCGCATTGGCCCTCACCCAGTAGTGATCGCCATTCTTACGCCGGTTTTTCACAATCCCGCTCCATGGCTCGCCCTGCTTCAGGGTGTACCACATATCCGCAAACGCCGCTTTTGGCATGTCCGGATGACGAACCTGATTGTGCGGCTTATCGAGCAATTCATTCAGCTGATAGCCACTGACCTGGACAAATGTATCGTTCGCATGGGTGATATAGCTTTGTAAATCGGTGGTAGACATGAGGGTGATATCATCATCCAGCGGTGTATTTTGCTGACTAACGTAGGGATGAGAAGACATGATTGCGTCCTGTGCAGGTTATCTGGTTGTTAACTCTTTCGGCTTATGTTATTTCGGCGATAATTTTTTTATCTTTAGTTGTTAAATTTGATTTAGATCGCAATTTGCGATTAAACCTCAAAATCTGTACGCATTCTAATCCATTGATTTAAAATACTTTCATCTAGTAACTATTCAACGTCACTTCTACCAGCGCACCGTCACAGTGCAAATCTTGCCCATTTTTAGCGCAAATTTACGTTTATTCGACCTGTTTTCAGGCTCCTTACTTGGGCAAAATGCCAGCAAATGTTAAATCACGGCATTAAATGTTGCGCAAATGAGATATTTCCTGGTGTTTATCCCGATTTTTGCTAAGCGCGCCGGAATGGCGCAATCCCTGCAATACTTAAATCAGTATCATGTGATACGCGAGCTCCGGGAGCATATTTTGAACAGGTTACCTTCCAGCGCATCGGCCCTGGCCTGCAGCGCACACGCACTGAATCTCATCGAAAAGCGCACGCTTGATCATGAGGAAATGAAATCATTGAACAAAGAGGTGATTGAGTACTTCAAGGAGCATGTCAATCCGGGGTTCTTAGAGTATCGAAAATCTGTAACTGCAGGCGGGGATTACGGAGCCGTAGAGTGGCAAGCGGGAAGCCTGAATACGCTTGTCGACACCCAGGGGCAAGAGTTCGTCGATTGCCTGGGTGGTTTTGGAATTTTCAACGTGGGGCACCGTAATCCAGTCGTGGTTTCCGCCGTACAGAATCAACTCGCGAAACAACCTCTGCACAGCCAGGAGTTACTTGACCCTCTGCGGGCCATGCTGGCAAAAACTCTCGCCGCACTGGCGCCCGGTAAACTGAAATACAGTTTTTTCTGTAACAGCGGGACCGAGTCGGTTGAAGCCGCCCTGAAGCTGGCGAAAGCGTATCAATCGCCGCGCGGTAAATTTACGTTTATTGCCACCAGCGGCGCATTCCACGGTAAATCACTGGGCGCGCTGTCCGCCACAGCTAAATCCACCTTCCGTAAACCCTTTATGCCGCTGCTGCCGGGCTTCCGTCATGTGCCGTTTGGCGATATTAACGCGATGCGCACCATGCTCAGCGAGTGTAAAAAGACCGGTGACGATGTCGCAGCCGTGATCCTCGAACCCATCCAGGGTGAAGGCGGGGTGATCTTGCCTCCACAAGGCTATTTGACCGCCGTTCGTAAACTTTGCGATGAGTTTGGCGCGCTGATGATCCTTGACGAAGTGCAAACCGGCATGGGGCGTACCGGCAAAATGTTCGCCTGCGAACACGAAAACGTGCAGCCCGACATTATGTGTCTGGCCAAAGCGTTGGGCGGCGGTGTGATGCCCATTGGCGCGACCATTGCCACCGAAGAGGTGTTCTCCGTCCTGTTCGACAATCCTTTCCTGCATACCACCACCTTTGGCGGCAACCCGCTCGCTTGTGCAGCTGCGCTGGCCACCATTAACGTCCTGCTGGAGCAAAATTTACCGGCTCAGGCGGAGCAGAAAGGCGATATGTTGCTGGATGGTTTCCGCCAGCTTGCGCGGGAATACCCGGACCTGGTGCATGATGTACGCGGTAAGGGCATGCTGATGGCGATTGAGTTTGTCGATAATGAAATCGGCTACAACTTTGCCAGTGAGATGTTCCGCCAGCGGGTGCTGGTTGCCGGCACGCTTAACAATGCAAAGACGATCCGCATCGAACCGCCGTTGACGTTAACGATCGAGCAATGCGATCTGGTATTGCGATCGACGCGCAAAGCCCTGGCAGCATTACGGGTGAGCGTGGAGCAAATGTAACAACCTTACCCGGCCTATAAAAGACTATCTTTTGTAGGCCGGATAAGGCGTAGCCGCCATCCGGCAATTAGCCTGACTTAAACAATCCGCACACCAGCAGGCATAAGGCGTTCTGGCGTCAACAGTACGCTTTCACTGCCATCGTCGGTTTCCGCGCACAGCAGCATGCACTCTGATGTCTCACCGCGCATTTTGGCCTTTTGCAGATTACACAGCACCACCACCGTTTTGCCCATCAGCTCCTCTTCTCTGTAGTAAGGCACCAGGCTGGTTACGGTTTGCAGCGTACGCTCTCCCACATCTACCTGTACGATATACAGCTTATCGGCATTGTCATGGCGCTTTACCTGTGCGATTTTTCCAACACGTATTTCCATTCGGGCAAAATCAGCAAATGCGACGGTATCCATTATTTTCTCCTTTGGTAAAGTTTTACTAAATATTAGCAAAATATTTTCCGAGCATTGTTCTCAAAAGCGGGAAAATGATGTACTCATCACACTCTGAAAGCCCAGTTTTACCCCGAGCATGTCAATTAATCATGCTTTTTTTACTGAAAACAGATGAATAGATAAGCACTTCATTTACAATGCGCAGGTAACTCAGGGAAAAGGCAAACATGGCAACACTTAAAGACATCGCAATCGAAGCTGGCGTGTCCCTGGCGACAGTGTCCCGGGTTTTAAACGATGACCCCACGCTGAATGTAAAAGAAGAGACTAAGCATCGCATTCTGGAGATCGCGGAAAAGCTGGAGTACAAAACCAGCAGCGCCCGAAAGAACCAGACCAGCGCGCTCGGCCCCCAGCATATTCTGGCGCTCTACAGCTATCAGCAAGATTTGGAAATCAACGATCCTTACTACCTCGCGATCCGCCATGGGATTGAAACCCAGTGTGAGAAACTCGGGATCGAACTGACCAACTGCTATGAGCACAGTGGTCTGCCGGAGAGCAAACACATTACCGGCATTCTTATTGTCGGCAAGCCTTCTCCCGCTCTGCGCGAGGCGGCAACAGCACTTACCGACAATATCTGCTTTATCGATTTCCATGAATCCGGCAGCGAATATGACGCCGTCGATATCGATCTGGCCCGCATCAGCAAAGAGAGCATCGACTTCTTCATTGCCCAGGGCGTCACCCGCATTGGCTTCATCGGTGGCGAAGACCAGCCAGGCAAGGCCGATATCCGCGAAGCCGCGTTTGTCGAATACGGTCGTCTGCAGCAGGTCGTTTCTGAACAGGACATCTATCGCGGCGGTTTCTCCAGTTCATCAGGCTATGAACTGGCTAAAGAAATGCTGGCGAAACCCGACTATCCCAGCGCCCTGTTTGTGGCTTCAGACTCGATTGCCATTGGCGTTCTGCGCGCCATCCACGAGCGCGGTCTGAATATTCCGCAGGATATTTCGCTGATTAGCGTTAATGATATCCCAACGGCGCGTTTCACCTTTCCTCCGCTTTCCACCGTTCGCATCCATTCGGAAATGATGGGCAGTCAGGGCGTCAACCTGCTGTTCGAAAAAGCCCGTGACGGGCGTGCGCTCCCCCTGCTGGTTTTTGTTCCCAGCAAGCTGAAACTGCGCGGCACCACCCGCTGAAATCCCCCGTTAACCCGCCCGGTTTCTTCTGATGCCGGGCGCGCATTGTCATGCATTCTTTTCCGCGTCCGAATTATTTTCGTGATCCAGTTAAAGTAAATCACTTCACTTGCTATATTTTAGTAAAAGTTTTACTAAAATCACCATCAATTACACTTACCCACCATTACAATGAATGGTTCCGATTTTTCTCCACCGGGAGGCCTTATGAATCGCTGGGAAAACATTCAGCTCACCCACGAAAATCGACTGGCGCCACGCGCATATTTTTTCTCTTACGACTCCGTTGCGCAGGCTCGCTCGTTTGCCCGCGAAACCAGCAGCCTCTTTCAGCTGCTAAGCGGTCAGTGGAATTTTCAGTTCTTTGAGCATCCGCTGCAGGTGCCGGAAGCCTTTACGTCGCAGTTTATGAGTGACTGGGGCAGCATCACCGTCCCCGGCATGTGGCAGATGGAAGGACACGGCAAGCTGCAGTATACCGACGAAGGTTTTCCTTTCCCGATTGATGTCCCCTACGTTCCGACCAATAACCCCACCGGGGCCTATCAGCGTATTTTCACCCTCAGCGAAGGCTGGCAGGGCAAACAGACACTGATTAAGTTTGATGGCGTAGAAACCTACTTCGAAGTTTACGTGAATGGTCAATACGTTGGCTTCAGCAAAGGCAGCCGCCTGACGGCCGAATTTGATATCAGCGCGGTGGTGAAGACCGGTGATAACCTGCTGTGCGTTCGCGTAATGCAATGGGCTGATTCCACCTACGTTGAAGACCAGGATATGTGGTGGTCGGCGGGAATTTTCCGCGACGTCTATCTGGTCGGCAAACAGGCGACCCACATTCAGGATTTTACCGTTCGCACCGAGTTCGATGATGACTATCGCGACGCCACCCTCTCCTGCGACATTGCGCTGGAAAACCTGGCCTCCACGCCAGCGATAGCGTCGCTCGAATACACCTTGTTTGACGGTGAGAAGGCGCTGCATAGCGGTGTGATTAACACTCTGAAGGTGGATAAACAAACGCAGACCGCTTTTCATTTCAAGGTTAGCGCGCCGCAGCAGTGGTCGGCGGAATCGCCGTATCTCTACCACCTGGTGATGACGCTGAAAGATGCCAGCGGCAACATCCTTGAGGTCGTGCCACAGCGCGTTGGATTCCGCGATATTAAAGTTCGCGACGGTCTGTTTTACATCAATAACCGCTACGTGATGCTGCATGGCGTTAACCGCCACGATAACGATCATCTTAAGGGCCGTGCTGTCGGTATGGATCGCGTTGAAAAAGATCTGCTGTTAATGAAGCAGCACAACATCAACTCCGTACGCACCGCCCATTACCCGAACGATCCGCGCTTCTATGAATTGTGCGATATCTACGGCCTGTTCGTGATGGCCGAAACAGACGTTGAATCTCACGGCTTCGCCAATATCGGCGATATCAGTCGGATCACCGACGATCCGCTATGGGAAAATGTCTACGTTGAGCGCATCGTGCGCCACGTCCATGCGCAGAAAAACCACCCTTCGATCATCATCTGGTCGCTCGGTAACGAATCCGGATACGGCTGTAACATCCGCGCCATGTATCACGCTGCGAAAGCGCTGGATGACACGCGTCTGATCCATTACGAAGAAGATCGTGACGCCGAAGTGGTGGATATCATCTCCACCATGTACACCCGCGTGCCGCTGATGAATGAGTTTGGTGAATATCCGCATCCTAAGCCGCGCATCATCTGCGAGTATGCGCACGCCATGGGCAACGGTCCCGGCGGGCTAACGGAATATCAGAACGTCTTCTATCAGCATGATTGCATCCAGGGGCACTATGTATGGGAGTGGTGCGATCACGGGATTCAGGCTAAAGATGACGACGGCAACGTCTGGTACAAATATGGCGGCGACTACGGCGACTATCCGAACAACTACAACTTCTGCCTTGATGGCCTGATTTATTCCGATCAAACCCCAGGACCGGGACTGAAAGAGTACAAGCAGGTAATTGCGCCGGTGAAAGTGCGCGCACAGGATCTGGCCCGCGGCGAGCTACGGGTAGAAAACAAACTCTGGTTCACCACGCTTGACGACTACACCTTGCATATTGAGGTTCGCGCCGAAGGAGATACGCTCTCTGTTCAGCAGATAAAACTGCGCGACGTTCCTCCCAACAGCGACGCGCTGCTGCAATGCGCACTGCCGGAGCTGGATGCGCGCGAAGCGTTCCTTAACGTCACCGTGACGAAAGATTCCCGAACGTCATACAGCGAAGCCGGGCATCACATCGCGACTTATCAGTTCCCGCTGAAGGCCAGAACGGCGGCTGCCGTAACGTTTAGCCTGCAAAACGCCAACCCTCTGACGCTGGAAGACAGCCGCCAGAGCTGCACCGTTCGCGGTTATAACTTCCATCTGACCTTCTCAAAGCTGACAGGTAAACCGATCGCCTGGAACGTCAATGGCGAAGAGCTGATTACCCGCGAGCCGAAGATTAATTTCTTCAAACCGACCATTGATAACCACAAACAAGAGTTCGAAGGCCTCTGGCAGCCGAATCATTTACAGATTATGCAGGAGCATCTGCGCGAGTTTACCCTTGAGCAAACCGATGATGCGCTGCTGATAACCAGCCAGACCATTATCGCCCCGCCGGTATTCGATTTCGGTATGCGCTGCACTTATCGCTGGCGCATTGCCGCGGACGGTCAGCTGAATGTGGAACTTTCTGGCCAGCCTTACGGCGAGTACCGGGACATTATTCCGTGCATCGGTTTCACGATGGGCATCAACGGTGATTTGGGCCAGGTGGCGTATTACGGACGTGGCCCCGGTGAAAACTATGCCGATAGCCAGCAGGCCAACATCATCGACATCTGGCGCAGCAGCGTGGATGAGATGTTCGAAAATTATCCGTTCCCGCAAAACAACGGCAATCGTCAGGACGTGCGCTGGGCAACGCTAACCAACCGCCACGGCAACGGCCTGCTGGTGGTCCCGCAGCGCCCTGTCAACCTGAGCGCCTGGCGCTATACGCAGGAAAATATCTTTGCCGCACAGCACTGCAACGCGCTGCAACGTAGCGATGACATCACCCTGAATCTGGACCACCAGTTGCTGGGCTTAGGTTCCAACTCGTGGGGAAGTGAAGTACTCGATTCCTGGCGCGTCTGGTTTACGTCATTCAGCTACGGCTTCACGTTGTTGCCGGTTTCCGGCAGCGAATCTGGCGCTCAAACCACCGCCAACCGCGCCTTTGGCACCGGGTTCTTTTCCACGAATATGCACAGCGAGAATACAAAATGAGGATCATCGACAACTTAGAGCAGTTCCAGCAACGCTATGCTTCAGGTCGGAAATGGCAACGCTGCGTCGAGGCTATTGAAAATATTGACAATATTCAGCCAGGCGTCGCCCACTCTATCGGTGATTCCCTGAGCTACCGCGTGGAGACAGACTCCGCGACCGATGCGCTGTTTACCGGTCATCGTCGTTATTTTGAGATCCATTACTACCTGCAAGGGCAGCAAAAAATAGAGTATGCCGCCAAAGAGGATCTCCAGGTGGTTGAATATTATCGCGATGAAACCGATCGCGAATATCTGAAAGGTTGTGGAAAAACCGTCGAAGTGCACGAAGGACAAATGGTTATTTGTGACAATCATGAAGCCTATCGTTTTATTTGTAATAACGCAGTGAAAAAAGTCGTACTCAAAGTCACCATCGAAGATGGTTATTTTCATAATAAATAAAAACACAGGCGGCGCCGACGTTGCGCCGCCAGTACCCTATAATAATCAGGAATCGGAGATGTGCTATGTCTGATACCAAACGTAATACCATCGGCAAGTTCGGCTTACTTTCACTCACCTTTGCCGCGGTTTATAGTTTTAATAACGTAATCAACAATAATATTGAGCTTGGTCTGGCATCCGCACCGATGTTTTTCCTCGCGACGATTTTCTACTTTATTCCGTTTTGCTTAATCATCGCTGAATTTGTTTCGCTGAATAAAAACTCCGAAGCCGGTGTCTACGCATGGGTAAAAAGTTCGCTGGGTGGGCGTTGGGCATTTATTACTGCCTACACCTACTGGTTCGTTAACCTGTTCTTTTTTACCTCGCTTTTGCCCCGCGTTATTGCCTACGCCTCATATGCTTTTTTAGGCTACGAATACATTCTGACGCCGTTCGCAACCACCGTGTTAAGTATGGTGCTGTTTGCCTTCTCCACCTGGGTTTCGACCAATGGTGCAAAAATGTTAGGGCCGATTACCTCGGTCACCTCCACGTTGATGCTGCTGCTGACGCTGTCCTATATTTTACTGGCAGGTACGGCGCTGGTTGGCGGCGTACAGCCTGCTGACCCTATCACCGTAGACGCAATGATCCCGAATTTTAACTGGGCCTTCCTCGGTATCACCACCTGGATTTTTATGGCGGCAGGCGGCGCGGAGTCGGTGGCGGTGTACGTCAACGACGTCAAGGGCGGCTCCAAATCGTTCGTGAAGGTCATTATCATTGCCGGAATTTTTATCGGCGTGCTCTATTCCATCTCCTCGGTGTTGATTAACGTATTCGTCAGCAGCAAAGAGCTGAAGTTTACCGGTGGTTCGGTGCAGGTATTCCACGGCCTGGCGGCATATTTCGGCCTGCCGGAGCTGGTCGTTAACCGCTTTGTCGGCCTGGTCTCCTTTACCGCGATGTTCGGCTCCCTGCTGATGTGGACCGCAACGCCGGTGAAGATCTTCTTCTCTGAAATTCCGGCGGGTATTTTCGGTAAAAAAACCGTCGAACTGAATGAAAACGGCGTCCCGGCCCGTGCAGCATGGATCCAGTTCCTGATCGTTATCCCGCTGATGATTATCCCGACGCTCGGCTCCAATACCGTGCAGGATTTAATGAACACCATCATCAACATGACCGCCGCAGCCTCGATGCTGCCGCCGCTGTTTATTATGCTGGCTTACCTGAATCTGCGTGCAAAACTGGACCACTTACCGCGCGACTTCCGTATGGGTTCGCAGAAAACCGGCATTGTTGTGGTGTCGATGCTGATCGTTCTTTTCACCATCGGATTTATTGCCTCTACCTTCCCAACCGGCGGCAATATCATGACCATTATTTTCTATAACGTCGGTGGGATTGTTATTTTCCTCGGTTTTGCCTGGTGGAAATACAGTAAATATATCAAAGGGCTAACCAAAGAAGAAAAAGCTATTGAGGCGGCCCCTGCTTCAGATATCAATTAATGACTAAAACATAATAACAATAAACAATATTCGCCAAGGCTATAACAATAAAAATTAAATTTTATTTGCTTAGGATCGAAGCATGAAAAACATTAGCCATTGTTGCAGGGCAATTATTGCCCTGCCCTTTTTCTGCGTCTCCTCTCTGGGTGCAGAAGAAGTTCGCCCTGCAGAACACGACGACACGAAAACGCCAGAAATATCTTCCCCCTCATTTCGCTTTTATGGCGAATTGGGCATGGGGGGATATATGGATTTAGAAGGACAAGACAAACATAAATACAGTGATGGTACCTATATAGAAGGTGGCCTGGAGATAAAACACGGCTCTTGGTTTGGTCTGATCTACGGCGAGGGCTGGACCGTGCAGGCCGACCATCAGGGCAATGCCTGGGTTCCTGACCATAGCTGGGGCGGATTCGAGGGCGGGCTCAACCGCTTTTACGGCGGTTATCGTACCAATGACGGAACGGAGCTGATGCTCAGCCTGCGCCAGGACTCTTCGCTGGATGACCTGCAATGGTGGGGGGATTTCACTCCAGACCTGGGCTACGTCATTCCCAACACTCGCGACATCATGACTGCCATTAAGGTGCAAAACCTGACCGGTCCTTTGCGCTACAGCGTGACAGCAACGCCCGCCGGACACCACGACGAGAGCAAAGCCTGGCTGCACTTTGGTAAATACGATCGCTACGACGATAAATATACCTATCCGGCCATGATGAACGGCTATATCCAGTACGACCTGACTGAAGGCGTAACCTGGATGAACGGCCTGGAGATAACAGATGGTACCGGACAGCTGTTCCTGACCGGCATCCTTTCGCCCAACTTCGCCGCCCGCGCCTGGCACCACACGGGCCGCGCCGACGGGCTGGATGTGTCCGGCACCGAAACCGGCTATATGGTCAGCGCAATGTATGAAGCGCTAAAAGGCGTTTACCTCTCCACTGCTTATAGCTACGCCAAACACCGACCGGATAGCTATGAGGACGAAACCACTTCCTTTATGCAGTTCGGTATCTGGTATGAATACGGCGGCGGCCGTTTCGCTACTGCCTTCGACAGTCGGTTCTATATGCAGAATGCATCCGGCGACCCGAGCGACCAAATCTTCCTGATGCAATATTTCTATTGGTAACAAGGACCGGAATACCATGAACATGAAACCTATTCTTACGCCGCTGGCCTGTACCCTGCTGATGAACTTCTCCGCACATGCCGCCAGTGCTAACGACTTTAAAAACATCATTAATCGCACCGGTGCGCCGGGCTACATGCATGACTACGATCACGACGACCACCAACGCTTTAATCCATTTTTCGATCTTGGCGCCTGGCACGGTCATTTGCTCCCGGACGGCCCTGCAACGATGGGCGGCTTTCCAGGCGTGGCGTTGCTGACCGAAGAATACATCAATTTTATGGCCAATAATTTTGACCGTCTGACGGTGTACCAGCACGGTAAAAAGGTCGATTTCGCGCTTGAGGCCTACGGCATTCCCGGCGCGCTGGTGCAAAAGCTGTCATCTAAGCATGTGCAAATAGAGATGACGCTGCGTTTTGCCAGCCCGCGCACCTCGCTGCTGGAAACCAAAATCACCAGCAACACGCCGCTGGATCTGGTGTGGGACGGCGAGCTGCTGGAGAAACTGGAAGCCAAAGAGGGAAAAGCGCTGTCGGATAAAACCATTGATAGCGAATTCCCTGGCTATCAGCGCAAAATCACCGCCACGCACGACGGTCTGAAAGTCACCTTCGGTAAAGTGCGCTCAACCTGGGATCTGCTCACCTCCGGTGAGTCGGAGTATCAGGTGCATAAATCTGTCGCTATGAAAACCACGGTTAACGGTCATCACTTTACGGGGAAGGCCCATATCAGCGGTTCGACAACCATTTACACCACCTATTCTCATCTGCTTACCGCCGAGGATGTGGCGAAAGAGCAGCCGCAGATCCGCGATATTCTGGCGCGCCCGGCCTGGTATCTTGCTGCATCACAAAAGCGCTGGGCGGATTATCTGCAAAAAGGCTTAACCAATCCGGATGCCACAACGGAACAAACCCGGGTCGCGGTAAAAGCTATTGAAACGCTAAACGGCAACTGGCGCTCGCCAGGCGGTGCGGTAAAACACAATACCGTGACGCCATCGGTCACCGGCCGCTGGTTCTCCGGCAACCAAACCTGGCCGTGGGACACCTGGAAGCAGGCCTTCGCTATGGCGCACTTTAACCCGGAGATTGCCAAAGAGAATATTCGCGCCGTCTTTTCATGGCAGGTTAAACCCGGTGATCCGGTACGCCCGCAGGATGCCGGATTCATCCCCGACCTGATTGCCTGGAATCTCAGCCCAGAACGCGGCGGCGACGGCGGTAACTGGAACGAGCGCAACACCAAACCCAGCCTGGCGGCCTGGTCGGTGATGGAGGTCTACTACGTCACCAAAGACAAGGCCTGGCTCGAAGAGATGTATCCAAAGCTGGTTGCGTATCACGACTGGTGGCTGCGTAACCGCGATCATAACGGCAACGGCGTGCCGGAATACGGCGCTACCCGCGATAAAGCCCACAATACCGACCGCGGCGAAATGTTGTTTACGGTGAAAAAAGGCGACAAGGAAGAAACGCTCTCCGGGCTTAACAACTACGCCACCGTGATCGATAAGGGCCAGTATGACAGCCTGGAGATCCCAGCGCAGGTTGCCGCCTCGTGGGAGTCCGGTCGTGACGATGCGGCTGTATTCGGTTTTATCGATAAAGATCAACTGGATAAATACGTCGCGGGCGGTGGAAAACGCAGCGACTGGGTGGTGAAATTTGCCGAAAATCGCAGTAAAGACGGTAATTTGCTGGGTTACTCGCTGTTGCAGGAGTCAGTTGATCAGGCCAGCTACATGTACAGCGACAACCATTATCTGGCGCAGATGGCGACCCTGCTCGGCAAACACGAAGAGGCGCAGCGCTATCGCCAACTGGCGCAAAACCTCGCAGATTACATCAACACCTGCATGTTCGACCCGGAAACAAAATTCTTTTACGACGTTCGTATTGAGGAGCAACCGCTGGCAAACGGCTGCGCGGGTAAACCGATCGTCGAACGTGGCAAAGGGCCGGAAGGCTGGTCGCCGCTGTTTAACGGTGCAGCAACGCAGCCCCATGCGGACGCGGTGGTTAAGGTGATGCTCGACCCCAAAGAGTTCAACACCTTTGTCCCGCTTGGCACGGCGGCGCTGACCAACCCGGCTTTCGGCGCGGATATCTACTGGCGCGGGCGCGTCTGGGTGGATCAGTTCTGGTTCGGGCTAAAAGGGATGGAGCGTTACGGCTATCGCGATGACGCGTTAAAACTGGCGGATACCTTCTTCAGCCACGCCAAAGGCCTCACCGCCGACGGTCCGATTCAGGAAAACTATAACCCGCTGACTGGCGCACAGCAGGGCGCACCGAATTTCTCCTGGAGCGCGGCGCATCTCTATATGCTGTATAACGATTTTCTTAAAAAACAGTAATCTGTGACATAACGCCGGATGGCGCTTCGCTTATCCGGCCTACAAAGACACATTTTCACCGGCCGGATTAGGTGCTTGCACTGCCATCCGGCATATTCGTCCTCTGGCTCCACTCCTTTTTTGAATCCCATCACAATCACGGCATTCCTCTTTTCCCTTTTACGCGGCGACGGCTAAATTATTAACTCATCCGACCACATAACAATAATTTTACATACTGGACACCTTTATGAGCTATCCGTCGCTATTCGCTCCGCTCGATTTAGGCTTCACCACGCTTAAAAACCGCGTGCTGATGGGTTCAATGCATACCGGACTGGAGGAATATCCCGATGGTGCAGAACGGCTGGCCGCGTTCTACGCCGAGCGCGCCCGTCACGGCGTAGCGTTAATTGTGAGCGGAGGTATTGCGCCTGCGCTTTCCGGCGTGGGAATGGAAGGCGGTGCGATGCTGAACGACACCAGCCAGCTTGCTCACCATCGCGTCATTACCGATGCTGTGCATGATGAAGGCGGCAAAATCGCCCTGCAAATCCTGCACACCGGGCGTTACAGCTACCAGCCGCATCTGGTGGCGCCTTCTGCCATTCAAGCACCCATTAACCGCTTTACGCCACATGAATTAACGCACGATGAAGTGCTGCAGTTGATTGAAGATTTTGCCCACTGCGCACAGCTGGCGCGGGAAGCGGGCTACGATGGCGTGGAAGTGATGGGGTCGGAAGGGTATCTGATCAACGAATTCCTGACGCTGCGTACCAACCAGCGCGATGACCAATGGGGCGGTGAGTATGCCAACCGCATGCGTTTTGCCGTTGAGGTGGTGCGAGCGGTACGCCAGCGTGCCGGGAATGACTTTATTATTATCTTCCGCCTGTCGATGCTCGATCTGGTGGAAAACGGTGGAACCTTCGACGAAACCGTCCAGCTGGCGCAGGCTATAGAAGCCGCGGGAGCCACCATTATTAACACCGGTATTGGCTGGCATGAGGCGCGTATTCCCACTATCGCTACCCCAGTACCGCGCGGTGCGTTTAGTTGGGTGACGCGTAAGCTGAAAGGGCATGTGACAATCCCACTGGTCACCACCAACCGCATTAACGATCCCCAGGTCGCCGATGACATTCTGGCCCGTGGCGATGCCGATATGGTGTCGATGGCCCGTCCGTTCCTCGCTGATGCCGAACTGCTGTCAAAAGCGCAAAACGGACGAACGGATGAGATCAACACCTGTATCGGCTGTAACCAGGCCTGTCTGGATCAGATCTTCGTCGGCAAAGTCACCTCTTGCCTGGTCAATCCGCGCGCCTGCCATGAAACTAAAATGCCGATTGTTGCGGCAGCTGTGCAAAAGAACCTGGCGGTTGTCGGTGCGGGTCCTGCGGGCCTCGCCTTCGCCATTAATGCCGCAGCGCGCGGGCATCACGTGACGCTGTTTGACGCACATGGCGAGATTGGCGGGCAGTTTAATATCGCCAAACAGATCCCCGGCAAAGAAGAATTCTATGAAACCCTGCGCTACTACCGTCGGATGATCGACGTGACTGGCGTGACCCTGAAGCTGAATCACTTTGTCAGCGCACACGATCTGCACACCTTCGACGAAGTGATCCTCGCCAGTGGGATCGAGCCTCGTATGCCACCGATCGAGGGGATCGATCATCCAAAAGTACTGAGCTATCTCGACGTTCTGCGCGATAAAACGCCAGTGGGTAAACGCGTGGCGATCGTGGGCAGCGGCGGGATCGGTTTTGATACCGCAATGTATCTGAGTCAGCCCGGCGAACCCACCAGCCAAAACATAGCGGAGTTCTGCGTGGAATGGGGGATCGACACCAGCCTGCAACAGCCAGGCGGCTTACGCCCGGAAGGTCCGCACTTATCCCGCAGCCCGCGCCAGATAGTGATGCTGCAGCGAAAAGCCAGCAAACCGGGACAAGGTTTAGGTAAAACGACGGGCTGGATCCATCGCGCCACCCTGCTCTCACGCGGCGTAAAAATGATCCCGGCAGTCAGCTATCAGAAGATTGATGATAATGGGTTACACGTTGTGTTGAACGGTGAACAGGTGATCTTTAACGTGGATAACGTGGTGATTTGTGCCGGACAAGAGCCGCGCCGTGAACTGGTCGATCCGCTGCACGCGGCAGGTAAAACGGTGCATCTGATCGGCGGCTGCGATGTGGCGATGGAACTGGATGCCCGACGCGCTATTGCGCAGGGCACCCGACTGGCGCTGGAAATATAACGTCATGTTTTTCGTGTGCCGGATAAGGCGTTAGCCGCCATCCGGCACTCTGCACCGATTTGCCTGATGGCGCTCTGCTTATCAGGCCTACAGAATCAGGCAGATTTATACTGTAGGCCGGATAAGGCGTTAGCCGCATCCGGCACCCGCTATTACCGACGACGACCGGTTTTAACCGCCTTCAGCACCACGAATTTATTATTGGTGGCGATGGTTTCGCAGTTGCCGAAAATCTTCTTCAGCTTGTGGAAGTAGTCGAGGTGACGGTTAGCCACAATGTACAGCTCGCCGTTGATTTTCAGGCAGCGGCGGGCGTGGTGGAACATTTCCCAGGCAATGTTATCCGTCAGCGCATGCTTCTGATGGAACGGTGGGTTGCACAGCACGGCGTTAAAGCGGAAAGGTTCGACGCCAGACAGCGCGTTGTTAATCATAAACTCGCAGCGATCCAGCGCTTCAGGCATGTTGCTTTCCACGTTCAAACGGCTTGAAGCCACCGCCATCGGCGATTCATCAACAAATACCACGCTGGCTTCCGGGTTCTTCGCCAGCAGCGTCATACCGATAACACCGTTACCGCAGCCGAGATCAACAATCTCCCCTTCGAGGTTTTCCGGCAGATGCTCGATAAAAAAGCGCGCGCCGATATCCAGTCCGGTACGGGAGAAGACGTTGGCGTGGTTATGGATAGTCCAGTCGGTGCCTTCCAGCTTCCAGCTGAGCGTCTGCGAGGCAGCGGCCAGCTCCGGTTTGCTGAACGTACAGTTGATCAATCGGGCTTTTTTCCACGCCAGCGTAGTGGTGGTTGGACCCAGCACTTTTTCAAACAGTTCCAGCGTCGAGGTATGTACATCACGCGCTTTTGCCCCGGCGATGATGCGCGTTTCTGGCGTTACCACTTCGCGCAGCGCACGCAGTTGCTGCTCCAGCAGCGCCATGGTTTTTGGCAGCTTAATCAGCACCACGCCCGGCGCCTGCGGATAGTCAGCGGTACTGTCGAGGAACTTGACGCTCGACTCGGCAATGTCGTTGTGACGCAGGTTCTCGCGTGTGGCAAGCTCGCTGAGATAGGAATCGCCGATGCTGTACGGCGTATGTTCCGCCAGCGCACAGCCCAGCGCGCCGAAGGTATCATTCAGGATCAGCACCGGGCCGCTAATCTCGGTATCGTCCAGCTGTTGCAGCAGATATTCATCTGCAGCTTCCCACGCCAGCAGCGGGTTAACGTCATCCGTTTCCGGGAAACGTTTAAGTGACAGCGAACGGAAACCGTTGTCTATGTGGCTCATCGGCCCTCCTGAATGGTAAAATTTCGGCGTATCCCTGAAAAGGGTGCGTGAGTATACACTTTTATGATTTGCGTGGACATGAATGAACCAACTAACTTACCTCCAGGGCTACCCGGAACATTTGCTTTCTCAAGTGAGAACGCTGATTGCTGAGCAGCGTCTGGGCGCTGTGCTGGAGAAGCGCTATCCGGGTACGCATGACTTCGCGACCGACAAAGCGCTCTGGCAATATACCCAGGATCTGAAAAATCAGTTTCTGCGTAACGCCCCGCCGCTAAATAAAGTCATGTATGACAGCAAGATCCACGTTCTGAATAATGCGTTGGGGCTGCATACCGCCGTCTCTCGCGTGCAGGGCGGTAAGCTCAAAGCCAAAGCGGAGATCCGCGTCGCCACCGTGTTTCGCAGCGCCCCAGAACCCTTTTTACGCATGATCGTCGTTCATGAACTGGCGCATCTGAAGGAAAAAGAGCACGACAAAGCGTTTTACCAGCTGTGCTGTCATATGGAGCCTCAGTATCATCAACTGGAGTTCGATACCCGCCTGTGGTTAACGCAACAATCGTTAAAGCAAACTGCGTAGTCGCGCACTGGCTTTGTCTTCAGGGCATGCTAAATTGACGAAAGAATCCCATTTCGCAGCCTGAAGGCCTTTATGATACGTTTCGCAGTAATTGGCACAAACTGGATCACCCGCCAGTTTGTCGATGCCGCCCATGAAACCGGCAAATATAAGTTAACCGCAGTCTATTCTCGTAGCCTTGAGCAGGCGCAGACCTTCGCCAACGATTACCCAGTCGAACATCTGTTTACCTCGCTGGAAGCGATGGCGCAAAGCGAGGCGATCGACGCCGTCTACATCGCCAGTCCAAACTCTTTGCATTTCCCGCAGACTGAGCTGTTTTTGCGGCACAAAAAGCATGTTATTTGCGAAAAGCCGCTGGCCTCCAACCTGGCGCAAGCTGAAGCCGCTATCACCTGCGCGCGTCAAAATCAGGTCGTGCTATTTGAAGCGTTTAAAACCGCCTACCTGCCTAACTTCCTGCTGTTACAGCAATCGCTCCCAAAAGTTGGAAAAATCAGGAAAGCGTTTATCAATTACTGCCAGTACTCCTCGCGCTATCAGCGCTATCTGGACGGTGAAAACCCGAACACGTTTAATCCGGCGTTCTCCAATGGCTCGATTATGGATATCGGTTTTTACTGCCTGGCCTCAGCGGTTGCGCTGTGGGGCGAACCGCAGAGCGTTCAGGCCAGCGCCAGCCTGCTAGAAAGCGGCGTGGATGCCCACGGCGTGGTGGTGCTGAATTACGGTGATTTCAGCGTTACGCTCCAGCACTCAAAAGTAAGCGACTCGGTATTAGCCAGTGAAATTCAGGGCGAGTCGGGATCGCTGGTCATCGAGCATATCTCCGAATGCCAAAAGGTGTGCTTCGTGCCACGCGGGGGAAAAACGCAGGATCTGACGACGCCTCAACACATCAATACTATGCTGTATGAGGCAGAGGCTTTTGCCCATTTGGTTGAATCCGGCGAAGTGGATCACCCGGCACTGGCCGTCAGCCGTATCACCGCCAAACTGCAAACGGAGATTCGCCGCCAGACCGGCGTGTTTTTCCCGGCAGACGAAGCGGAAACATCGCTGACTGCGTAAAGGTGTGTAAAACGAATGTTGCAGGCCATTGACTGAATGCATGGCCTGTAATATTTTGTAACCCGCAAAGGGGAGTAACTTCGTTGTCGGTTGATCGTCATTACGATGTGTGAAAAACCACATCCGGTCGCCGGGCGATAACAAAGGAATACGCCACCGTATTCCTTTGTTGTTGTAAGTGAGACCTTGCCGAATGGCAAGGTCTATGCATAAAAAGCAGCGGCTAATGCCATTCGGCGTTGGCCGTTTTTTTTATGCATGGGGAAATACAATGAATACTGTCGGCACACCGTTGTTATGGGGTGGCTTCGCTGTCGTAGTGGTAATTATGCTGGCCATCGACCTGCTGTTGCAGGGTCGTCGTGGCGCACATACGATGTCAATGAAGCAGGCTGCGGCCTGGTCAATCGTCTGGGTAACGCTGTCGTTACTGTTTAACGCCGCCTTCTGGTGGTACCTGGCAGAAACCCAGGGGCGCGCCGTTGCCGACCCACAGGCGCTGGCGTTCCTTACCGGCTATTTGATCGAAAAATCGCTGGCGGTAGATAACGTCTTTGTCTGGTTGATGCTGTTCAGCTACTTCTCCGTACCGCCTGCGTTGCAGCGTCGGGTACTGGTGTATGGCGTGCTGGGTGCGATTGTGCTGCGTACGATCATGATCTTCGCGGGCAGTTGGCTTATCACCCAGTTTGAGTGGCTGTTGTACGTGTTCGGCGCGTTCCTGTTGTTTACCGGCGTGAAGATGGCGCTGGCGAAAGAAGATGCCTCCGGTATTGGCGACAGACCGTTAGTACGCTGGCTACGCGGTCATTTGCGCATGACCGATACCATCGAAGATGAAAAATTCTTCGTGCGTAAAAACGGCCTGCTGTTTGTTACGCCGCTGATGCTGGTGTTGATTCTGGTTGAGCTGAGCGATGTGATTTTTGCCGTCGACAGTATTCCGGCTATCTTTGCCGTGACCACCGACCCGTTCATCGTGCTGACCTCGAACCTGTTTGCTATTTTGGGTCTGCGTGCGATGTACTTCCTGCTGGCGGGCGTGGCGGAGCGTTTCTCCATGCTGAAGTACGGCTTGTCGGTCATTCTGGTGTTTATCGGTATTAAGATGCTGATCGTCGATTTCTACCATATCCCGATCGCTATCTCGTTAGGCGTGGTATTTGGCATTCTGTTTGTGACGCTGATTGTTAACGCGTGGGTCAACCACCAGCACGATAAAAAACAGCAAATACAGTAAGTTTCATCTGCTAGCTGAAAAGCCCGACAGCACACTGCGTGCGTCGGGCTTTTTGTTTATCATGTCAAAATAATGTTAAGTTAAAGTTATAAAATATGATCTCAACGCGGAATCCAGGATATTTCGCTTCCAGAACCCCGTTCTTTCCTTATACTCAGCCATGCAAACATTTGCCCCATCCAGAAAGATGCGTCAACAGAACGCACAAAGGTAAGGCAACAACACAATGAAAGGATCACGACATGACTACGCAACGTTCATCGGGGCTACTCTCGCGTTTGGCGCAAGGGAGCCTGGTTAAACAAATTTTGATCGGTTTGGTACTGGGGATTTTACTGGCACTGGTGTCAAAACCTGCGGCTGAAGCCGCTGGTTTGCTGGGTACGCTGTTCGTCGGCGCATTAAAAGCCGTCGCGCCAATTCTGGTTCTGATGCTGGTGATGGCTTCTATCGCCAACCACCAGCACGGGCAAAAAACCAATATCCGCCCTATTCTGTTCCTCTACCTGCTCGGAACATTTTCAGCGGCATTAACCGCCGTTGTCTTCAGCTTTGCTTTCCCATCAACACTGCATCTTTCCAGCAGCGCGGGGGATATCGTACCGCCGTCCGGGATTGTTGAAGTGATGCGCAGCCTGCTGATGAGCATGGTTTCTAACCCAGTTGATGCCCTGCTTAACGCTAACTATATCGGTATTCTGGTATGGGCCGTTGGTCTGGGCTTTGCACTGCGCCACGGTAATGAAACGACCAAAAATCTGGTCAATGATATGTCCAACGCCGTCACCTTTATGGTGAAACTGGTGATTCGTTTCGCGCCAATCGGTATCTTTGGTCTGGTCTCCTCCACGCTGGCAACCACCGGTTTCGCAACGCTTTGGGGCTACGCCCAACTGCTGACCGTACTGGTAGGCTGTATGCTGCTGGTGGCATTTGTGGTCAACCCGCTGCTGGTCTTCTGGAAAATTCGCCGTAACCCATACCCGCTGGTGCTGGCCTGTCTGCGTGAAAGTGGTGTGTATGCCTTCTTTACCCGCAGTTCGGCGGCAAATATTCCGGTGAACATGGCACTGTGTGAGAAGCTGAATCTGGATCGTGATACCTATTCGGTGTCTATTCCGCTGGGAGCCACCATCAATATGGCGGGCGCGGCGATCACCATTACCGTACTGACGCTGGCGGCGGTGAATACGCTGGGTATTCCGGTCGATTTACCGACAGCGCTGTTACTCAGCGTGGTGGCTTCGCTGTGTGCCTGTGGTGCATCGGGCGTGGCGGGCGGTTCTCTGCTGCTGATCCCGCTGGCATGTAATATGTTCGGTATCCCGAATGACATCGCCATGCAGGTTGTTGCCGTTGGCTTTATCATCGGCGTATTGCAGGACTCATGTGAAACGGCGTTGAACTCTTCTACAGACGTCCTGTTTACCGCTGCAGCCTGCCAGGCAGAAGACGAGCGTCTGGCAAATAACGCCCTGCGCGGCTAATCGCTGTTCCCCTCCGTCATCGGGCGGAGGGGTTCTCTTCTTGTGCGCTTTTTTCAATTTTGAACGGATCAATTCCGCGTTTTTGCATCCGCCGGAAACGAATAATGTTCAGGCCGTTCATTACCAGAAAACTCCCTTCGATCATCGTCCCACCAATCGACCCTAGCCAGAAATTATGGATAACCCAACAGGCGGTTGCGCACCACATGACGCAGCGCACGGTTAACCCTTTGCAGCGAAACAGCGCCCAGGTGCTGGCCAGCGTGCCAATTATTGGCAATAGCTCCATCGCATGCTGTAATTTCGCCAGCCCGAGAACCAGGGTGAGGACAATAAAAACGGTCATTACCCACAGTTTGCGGGTATGCATTGAGACAAGTGTGCGGATGGTGTTGAGTTCTGCGCTCATTCCCGCAGGCCAGGCACCCATCAGGAAAAAATGCACGCCGATGGTGGCGCTATAGACAGCGAGTTGCAGCCGGAACCGGCGCTCATCGCGATTGAAAAAGGTGGTAATACCGATCAGAAAGGCGATGACACCTACGACCTGGGCCAGCCAATACGCGGTCATGCAAGCAACCCCAATTCTATCTCGTAGGCCGGATAAGGCGAGTTCGCCACCATCCGGCAACGGTTTGTGCCTGATGGCGCTGCGCTTATCAGGCCTACGGTTTGCGCAGACCTGCATGCAGGTACCATCAGGTATTTACTACAACGTTACGCCGCTTTTAAATATCGCTAACTCTCTAAAATCATTCCGCTCGTTGCAGGTTTGCTTGCCGTTGGCGAACTCGACGATGGTATCGACAAATTCTTCCAGCAACTGAGGCATCGCTTTACCATGGATCAACTGTCCAGCGTCAAAATCGATCCAGTGCTTTTTCTTCGCCGCCAGCTCGCTGTTGGTGGCAATTTTCACCGTCGGCACAAAACCACCGTAAGGTGTACCGCGACCGGTACTGAACAGCACCATATGACAGCCCGCGCCCGCCAGGGCACTGGTCGCCACCGCATCGTTACCCGGTGCGCTCAGCAGGTTCAGACCATGCGTCTTCAGGCGTTCGCCGTAGCGCAGTACGTCCACCACCTGGCTGGAGCCTGCTTTTTGCGTGCAGCCGAGAGATTTATCTTCCAGCGTGGTGATACCGCCCGCTTTGTTGCCCGGCGATGGGTTCTCGTAGATCGGCTGGTCGTGAGCAATGAAGTACTGCTTGAAGTCATTGACCATGGTGACCAGCTTGCCAAACGTTTCTTCATCGCGGCAGTGGTCCATCAGCAGCTGCTCGGCGCCGAACATTTCCGGTACTTCGGTCAGTACGGTGGTGCCGCCGTTAGCAATCACGTAGTCAGAAAAACGCCCCAGCATCGGGTTGGCGGTAATACCGGACAGGCCGTCAGAGCCGCCGCATTCCAGACCAAACTTCAGCTCGCCCAGCTTACCCGGTTCACGCTTATCGTTACGCATCACGTTGTACAACTGGTGAAGATGTTCAATCCCCGCTTCCACTTCGTCTTCCTGATGTTGGCAGACCATGAAGTGAACGCGCTCAGGATCGTACTCGCCTAAAGTTTCGCGGAAGGCATCAACCTGGTTGTTTTCACAACCAAGGCCAACCACCAGCACCGCACCCGCATTCGGGTGACGCACCATGTTTTGCAGCATGGTGCGGGTGTTAATGTGGTCGTCGCCGAGCTGTGAACAGCCGTAGGTGTGGCTGAAGAGATGCACGCCGTCGATTCCTTCGGCGTCGTTAGTCTCTTTCAGAAAACGGTTCTGCATCTGGCGCGCCATGGCGTTAACACAGCCTACCGTCGGTAGGATCCACAGTTCGTTGCGCACGCCAACATCGCCGTTGGCACGACGGTAGATCTGCACATCGCGATCCGCCGGTTGTGCAACTTCCGCCTGAAAATCAGGGTGGTAGCTATACGTGTCCAGGTCGCTCAGATTGGTGCGCGTGTTGTGAGCATGAATATGCTCACCCGCCGCAACGTCCACCAGCGTATGGCCAATTGGCAAACCGTATTTAATGACGTTTTCGCCTTTCGCAATATCACGTAAAGCGAATTTATGGCCACGAGAGACCGCCTGACGCAGGATTACCGCCTGCCCATCAACGGTGACTTCGGTTCCTTCAGCCAAATCAGCGAGCGCTACCGCGACGTTATCCAGCGCATGGATCTTGATGTATTGCATACCTTCACCCGGGCCTTAGTTCAGTTCAATGGCGAAGTAATCACGCGCATTGTTAAAGCAAATATTTCTGACCATTTCACCCAGCAACTGGATATCTGCCGGTGCTTCACCTGCAGCAACCCAACGGCCAATCATCTGGCACAGAATGCGACGGAAGTATTCATGGCGCGTGTATGACAAGAAGCTACGGCTATCGGTCAGCATGCCGACGAAACGGCTCAGCAGGCCGAGCTGGGCCAGCTGCGTCATCTGACGTTCCATCCCGTCTTTCTGATCGTTGAACCACCAGCCGGAACCGAACTGCATCTTGCCCGGCATACCTTCGCCCTGGAAGTTGCCGATCATGGTGCCCAGCACTTCGTTATCACGCGGGTTCAGGCAGTAGAGAATGGTTTTCGGCAGCAGGTTCTGTTCGTTCTGCTTGCTCAGCAGTTTGGACAGTTCTTCAGCCATCGGACGGTCATTGATGGAGTCGAAGCCAACATCCGCGCCCAACAGTTTGAACTGACGCAGGTTGTTATTACGCAGCGCACCGATGTGGTACTGCTGTACCCATTCGCGACGAGCATATTCCGCACCAAGGAACACCAGCACGGCGGTTTTAAACTGGGCAACTTCATGCTCACTCAGGGTTTCACCCGCCAGGCGACGCGCCAGAATGCTATCCAGTTCAGATTCGTTAGATTCGGCAAACAGCACCACGTCCAGCGCGTGGTCAGAAACCTTACAGCCGTGAGCCGCGAAGTGATCCAGACGTTTGGTCAGTGCAGCTTGCAGATCGCTGAAGCGGCGGATATCCGTGTCAGACACTTCACCGAGCTTCGCCATGTAGTCATTAAAGGTCGCCAGCTCAATGTTAAAGGCTTTATCCGGACGCCAGCTCGGCAGCACTTTCACATCAAAGGTACCGTCTTTAGCAACGGCCGCATGATGCTCCAGAGAGTCGATCGGGTCATCGGTAGTGCCGACCATTTTCACATTCATCTGCTGCATGATGCCGCGCGCGGAGAATTTATCCTGCGCCAGCAGCTCGTTGCATTGGTTCCAGATTTCATCAGCAGTCGCAGGAGAAAGCAGCTTACCTGTAATACCAAACGGGCGACGTAATTCGAGGTGGGTCCAGTGGTACAGCGGGTTACCGATAGTGTGCGGAACCGTAGCGGCCCATGCGTCAAACTTCTCGCGATCGGACGCATCGCCGGTACACAAGCGCTCAGCGACGCCATTGGTACGCATCGCACGCCATTTGTAGTGATCACCCTTCAGCCAGATGTCATACAGGTTACTAAAACGGTAGTTTTCAGCGATTTGTTGCGGTGGTAAATGGCAGTGGTAATCGAAGATCGGCTGGTCTTTGGCGTAATCATGGTACAGACGGCGGGCAAATTCGGTGTCCAGCAGGAAATCTTCAGTCATAAACGGGGTCATTATCGTCTTCCTCTCAACGAGTGCGTCAGATTGCTTATGTTTTGATGTTGACAAAGTTATCACACCAATTTCCATACACTGAAGATATTTTCGTGAGTTAGATCAACAAATGGTGACAAAAAAATTACTCTCAAAGAGGTAAATCACGCGTCAAGCCGCGCCAGTGCTGGCTTTGCTGAATCGAAATAATGACCACACGAAGATTCACACTTTTGTGATGGCACTCACCTTTTAAAGCTGTATGACAAGTTATCTTTTGGCCGTCGCGATACATAAGCCGACGGAATGCAAATTACCGATGTATAACCATCGGATTGACCGGTACGGAAACCGAATTAGCACAATTATTGACATGGCAAAGTTCGGGGAGTACCGGCTTTTTTTCGGTCCCCCCTCGTAAAAGAACATCCTCCGCCCTGAACTGGAAGATGACCGCTCGTTCGCGGACATAACAAAACGATGAGGTTTTACATGCGTAAAATTAAAGGGTTACGTTGGTACATGATTGCACTGGTGACGCTTGGCACCGTGCTGGGTTACCTGACACGTAACACTGTGGCGGCAGCTGCGCCAACTCTGATGGAAGAGTTACACATCTCCACTCAACAGTATTCCTATATCATCGCAGCGTATTCTGCTGCTTACACCGTAATGCAACCCGTTGCCGGCTACGTGCTTGATGTGCTCGGCACAAAAGTTGGTTACGCGATGTTCGCCGTTCTGTGGGCCGTCTTCTGTGGCGCGACCGCACTGGCTGGCAGTTGGGGTGGACTGGCACTGGCGCGTGGCGCAGTAGGTGCCGCTGAAGCCGCAATGATCCCTGCGGGTCTGAAAGCCAGTTCTGAGTGGTTCCCGGCAAAAGAACGTTCAATTGCCGTGGGGTACTTTAACGTCGGCTCTTCAATCGGTGCGATGATTGCTCCGCCGCTGGTCGTCTGGGCAATCGTCATGCACAGCTGGCAGATGGCATTCATTATTTCCGGTGCGTTGAGCTTCATCTGGGCGATGTGCTGGCTTGTGTTCTACAAACACCCGCGCGACCAGAAAAAACTGTCTGATGAAGAACGTGATTACATTCTGAATGGTCAGGAATCACAGCATAAAAACGCGACCTCGAAAAAAATGTCGCTCGGTCAGATCCTGCGTAACCGCCAGTTCTGGGGCATCGCGCTGCCGCGTTTCCTGGCTGAGCCGGCCTGGGGTACCTTCAACGCCTGGATCCCGCTGTTCATGTTTAAAGTCTACGGCTTTAACCTGAAAGAGATTGCGATGTTTGCATGGATGCCGATGCTGTTTGCTGACCTGGGCTGTATCGTTGGGGGCTACTTACCGCCTCTGTTCCAGCGCTGGTTCGGCGTTAACCTGATCGTTTCACGTAAAATGGTCGTTACCATGGGCGCATTGCTGATGATTGGCCCAGGGATGATTGGTCTGTTCACCAGCCCGTACATTGCTATCGCCCTGCTGTGCGTCGGCGGCTTTGCTCACCAGGCGCTATCCGGTGCGCTGATTACGCTTTCTTCTGACGTATTTGGTCGTAATGAAGTGGCAACGGCAAACGGCCTGACCGGTATGTCCGCCTGGCTTGCAAGTACGCTGTTTGCACTGGTTGTTGGCGCACTGGCTGACACTATCGGCTTTAGCCCGCTGTTCGCCGTACTGGCGGTATTCGACCTGCTCGGCGCACTCGTTATCTGGACGGTCTTGCAAAACAAATCGGCCAGCGAAGTCGATTCGGGCTCACAGACAGGCGATCCCGCTCCGCAAAATTAACCCGCTGTTGTTCATCAAGGGTATATAATGCGAAGCCGCCAGTTATCTGGCGGCTTTTTTATCGCCGCGAGTGGAGCAGTAATCGCAAAAGTGGTATAACAAATATAGTCTGCCGTATCATGCCTGGAGCGCATATGGAAATCACCGAACCACGACGTTTGTACCAACAACTTGCTGCTGATCTGAAAGAACGCATTGAGCAGGGCGTCTATCTGGTGGGTGACAAACTCCCCGCCGAGCGCTTTATCGCCGATGAAAAAAATGTCAGCCGTACCGTGGTTCGTGAAGCAATTATCATGCTTGAGGTTGAGGGCTACGTTGAGGTGCGCAAAGGATCGGGGATCCACGTCATTTCCAACCAACCCAGACATTATGTTGCGCCAGATGAAAACCTGGAATTTGCCAGCTACGGTCCTTTCGAGCTGCTCCAGGCGCGTCAGCTCATTGAGAGTAACATTGCCGAGTTTGCCGCCACCCAGGTGACCAAACAGGACATCATGAAGCTGATGGAGATTCAGGAGAAATCACGTAACGAAAAAAGCTTTCGTGACTCCGAGTGGGATCTCCAGTTCCATGTGCAGGTCGCCCTGGCAACGCAGAACTCGGCTCTGGCCGCGATTGTTGAAAAAATGTGGACTCAGCGTATTCACAACCCCTACTGGAAGAAATTGCACGACCACATCGACCTGCGCACGGTTGATAACTGGTGTGATGACCATGACCAGATCCTTCGGGCGCTGATTCGCAAAGATCCTCATGCCGCCAAACTGGCGATGTGGCAGCATCTAGAGAACACGAAGCAGATGCTGTTTAACGAAACCAGCGATGATTTTGAGTTCAATGCGGACCGTTATCTATTTACCGAAAATCCGGTCGTTCACCTCGATACAGCTGCTAACAGCGCAAAATAAACAATCTTATCAATGCAGGCGCGACCACGCGCCTGTTTCTGACACTTGGTAAGCGTTAGGTATAAAGTGTCAGCCTGTGTAAATCCTCTCGCCTCCCTCCATTGCGATAAGCAAAATCACAGTTCAACAACCGTAATTTCTATAACGGACTACGTTGACCTTTGTTACAATTAGATGCTGTTTGAATTTTTGTGTTTAAGAGCTTGCTAACTTCACAACTTTACAGGGAATAGTTCAGGCCGTGAGTTTGTAACAGACCACAAGTCATGTAAAAAATATTAATAAAATCGTGGTGTTACAAAATCCAGAAAACCGGCATGACGACAACCGATTCTCCAGGAATATTGAATGGAACTACTGACTCAATTACTAAATGCTTTATGGGCTCAGGATTTTGAAACGCTGGCCAATCCTTCCATGATTGGCATGCTCTATTTTGTACTCTTTACGATTTTGTTTCTGGAAAACGGACTGCTGCCAGCAGCCTTTTTACCTGGCGACAGCTTGCTGGTACTGGTCGGCGTACTTATTGCCAAAGGCGCAATGGGTTTTCCGCAAACGGTACTGCTGCTCACCACCGCAGCCAGCCTTGGTTGCTGGCTCAGCTATATACAAGGTCGATGGTTGGGTAATACCCGCACCGTGCAAAACTGGTTATCTCATCTTCCTGCACATTATCATCAGCGTGCGCATCATCTGTTCCATAAGCATGGCTTGTCTGCGCTGCTGGTCGGCCGCTTTATCGCGTTTGTCAGAACATTACTGCCGACCATCGCAGGATTGTCCGGCCTGAACAATGCGCGCTTTCAGTTCTTCAACTGGATGAGCGGACTGCTTTGGGTCCTTATTCTCACATCGCTGGGCTATCTGCTGGGCAAAACACCGGTGTTTCTCAAATATGAAGATCAGCTGATGTCTTGCCTGATGCTGCTTCCTGTGGTGTTACTGGTGTTTGGTCTGGCAGGTTCACTGGTTGTTCTTTGGAAAAAGAAATACGGGAACCGAGGGTAAATTATGCTGAAATCATGCATAACGCTCCGACGACTTGCCTGGTCCACCACTTTTATGTTGTTCATCGGCGCGTTGCTCCTGACCTGGTCGGTCATTCGCCAGCAGGAGTCAACGCTTGCCATTCGTGCCGTAAACCAGGGAGCCAGCATGCCTGATGGCTTCTCTATCTGGCATCACCTGGATGCCAACGGCATTCGTTTTAAAAGCATCACTCCGCAAAATGACGCCCTGCTGATTACCTTTGATTCCAGTGCACAGAGCGCAGCGGCAAAGGTCGTACTGGATCGAACGTTACCGCACGGTTTCGTTATCGCTCAGCAGGATGATAATAATCAGGCGGTTCAGTGGTTATCCCGCTTACGTGAGACCCCACACCGTTTTGGTTAATTTCCAGGAATCTGAATTAGATCACTCACTTTGGTGATTTCACCGTTTAGCGCCTATGATTAATAAACTGGGTTTATGACCCAACGTTTTATTATTCTGGAGCATCGACCCTAAACGACGAGGTCGAATCACAATGGAAGGTTCAAGAATGAAATACCGCATCGCTTTGGCAATTAGCCTTTTCGCTCTCAGTGCCGGCAGCTACGCCACCACCCTCTGTCAGGAAAAAGAACAAGACATTCAGCGGGAGATTAGCTATGCCGAAAAACACAACAATCAGAGCCGTATCAATGGGCTGAACAAAGCGCTGAGCGAAGTCAGAGCAAACTGTACTGACAGCAAACTGCGCGCCAACCATCAGAAAAAGATCGCCGAGCAGAAAAATGAGATTGCCGAGCGTCAACGTGACTTAGCCGAAGCTAAGCAAAAAGGCGATGCGGAGAAGGTAGCAAAGCGTGAACACAAGCTTGCTGAAGCTCAGCAAGAGCTAAAAGAACTCGAGACCCGCGATTACTAAGTACGGTAACTAGCCACTCAACTGGAGAAAACTATGTCGAAAGATAATGCTACGGAAAACCTGCGCGCTGAGCTGAAATCTCTTGCGGATACGCTTGAAGAAGTACTTAGCTCCTCTGGCGATAAGTCGAAGGAAGAGATGAGTAAAATTCGCAGCAAAGCCGAACATGCGCTGCGCGAGAGCCGCCATCGTCTGAGTGAAACCAGCGATGTAATTGCCAAACAGACCCGTGAGGCCGCGGCTAAAGCCGATAACTACGTGCGCGAAAACCCATGGACAGGCGTCGGCATTGGCGCTGCAGTCGGTGTGGTGCTTGGTGTACTGCTGTCGCGCCGTTAACAATGGCTGATTCTCAACACGCACAAGGTCCAGGCAAAGGCGTACTGGGTATTGGACAGCGGATCCTGACGATTCTCGTTGAGATCGTAGAAACACGGCTGCGGCTGGCCGTCGTTGAGCTGGAAGAGGAAAAAGCCAATCTCATCCAGATCCTGCTGATGCTTGGGCTGACTATGCTGTTCGCGGCGTTTGGCCTGATGAGCCTGATGGTGCTTATCATCTGGGCCATTGACCCTCAATACCGCCTGAACGCCATGATTGCCACCACCGTTGTGCTGTTGCTGTTAGCGCTGATTGGCGGGATATGGACGCTGCGTAAAGCACGTAAAACAACGCTGCTACGCCATACACGCCAGGAACTCGCTAATGACAGGCAAGCCCTGGAGGATGATGCATAATGAGCAGCAAAGTCGAACGTCAAAAGCGTAAGGCGCAACTGCTTGGACAGATCCAGCAGCAACGGCTGGATCTGTCTGCGACTCGCCGCGACTGGCTGGAAGCCACCGAGGTCTACGATCGTGGCTGGAAGACGCTACTGAACCTGCGTGGCTGGGTGTTGGTCGGGAGCAGTATTATGGCGGTTCGCACCATCCGCAACCCGAATCTGCTGGTACGCTGGGCTAAGCGCGGCTTTAGCGTCTGGAGTATCTGGCGTCTGGTGAAATCGACCATCAGACAGCAGCAACTGCGCGGCTAATCCTTTACTTACCCCCAACCTCAAAATTTTTGAAAAATACTGACAGTTTTCCTTGCTAACAATTCTCATTAAGCACGTTTATGATTCTCTCCATCGACAGCAACGACGTGCTCTGCAGCGTCGATGCACAAAAAAACACAATAAGCCGCCTGAGTGGTTTCCTGGAGAGTATGATGAAGAAATTAGAAGATGTTGGTGTACTGGTAGCGCGCATTCTGATGCCAATCCTGTTTATTACCGCAGGTTGGGGAAAAATCACCGGATATGCGGGTACCCAACAGTACATGGAAGCCATGGGCGTCCCAGGATTTATGCTGCCGCTGGTGATTCTGCTTGAGTTTGGTGGCGGTCTGGCAATTCTGTTCGGTTTCCTGACCCGTACAACTGCGCTGTTCACCGCAGGCTTCACATTGCTGACGGCGTTCCTCTTCCACAGCAACTTTGCGGAAGGTGTGAACTCTCTGATGTTCATGAAAAACCTGACCATCGCAGGTGGTTTCCTGTTGCTGGCTATCACCGGTCCAGGCGCATTTAGTATTGACCGCGTACTGAATAAAAAGTGGTAATCAAACTATACTGAACACATCAAAAAGCGAGGAGATATCTCCTCGCTTTTGCTATCTGAGGAGGCGAAAATCATGGGACAACTGATTGACGGCGTCTGGCATGACACCTGGTACGATACCAAATCAACCGGTGGAAAATTTCAACGTTCTGCATCGGCTTTCCGTAACTGGCTCACCGCGGATGGCGCGCCTGGCCCGACCGGTGAAGGTGGCTTTGCTGCCGAAAAAGACCGCTATCATCTGTACGTTTCTCTGGCCTGTCCATGGGCGCATCGCACGCTGATTTTGCGCAAACTCAAAGGGCTGGAACCGTTTATTTCCGTTTCTGTTGTGCATCCGCTGATGCTGGAAAACGGCTGGACCTTTGACGACAACTTCCCGGCGGCAATCGGCGATACCCTGTATCAGCACGAATTTCTTTATCAGCTCTATTTACACGCCGATCCGCACTACAGCGGTCGGGTGACCGTTCCGGTACTGTGGGACAAAAAGAACCACACTATTGTCAGCAACGAATCTGCAGAAATCATCCGCATGTTTAACACCGCGTTTGATGCGCTGGGCGCGAAAGCCGGAGATTACTATCCCCCTGCCCTGCAAAGCAAAATCGACGAGCTGAACGGCTGGATTTATGACAACGTTAATAACGGTGTGTATAAAGCCGGATTTGCTACCAGTCAGGAAGCCTACGACGACGCCGTGGATAACGTCTTTCAATCTCTGGCACGACTGGAGCAGATCCTTGGGCAACATCGTTACCTGACCGGCGACCAGTTAACCGAGGCCGACATTCGCCTGTGGACCACGCTGGTACGCTTTGATCCCGTGTATGTCACCCACTTCAAGTGCGACAAACACCGGATTAGCGACTATCTGAACCTGTACGGTTTCCTGCGTGATATCTACCAGATGCCGGGTATTGCGGAAACCGTCAATTTCGATCATATCCGCAATCACTACTTCCGTAGCCACAAAACCATTAACCCAACCGGCATTATTTCTGTTGGGCCGTGGCAGGACCTCAACGAACCCCACGGGCGTGACGAGCGTTTCGCCTGATTTACACTGGCCCCCATCTGGGGGCTAAATAATTAATACCGCAAATATTTACCATCATTTCATTCACAGCTATTCTTAATTTGATTGCTTTAAAAACAAGTAATTGAATGCAGAACGAGGCAAAAATGGATTGGTATTTAAACGTATTAAAGAATTACTTTGGTTTTGGTGGCCGCGCGCGTCGTAAAGAATACTGGATGTTTGTGCTGGTCAACATCATCTTCACGTTCGTGCTGGGTATTCTGGACAGAATGTTTGGCTGGGAGCGCGCCGGTGGAGAAGGCATATTAACGACGATTTACGGGGTTCTGGTCTTTATTCCGTGGTGGGCGGTACAGTTCCGGCGTTTACATGACACCGATCGTTCAGCCTGGTGGCTACTGGTGCTGCTGATCCCGATCGTAGGCTGGCTGGTGATCATCATTTTCAACTGCCAAAACGGGACTCAAGGGAGCAACCGCTTCGGCGCTGACCCTAAACAACCATCCTGACGTCATACACCCTTTTGTAGGCCGGATAAGGTGCAATTGCACCGCATCCGGCGGAACAGTCAGACTATTTACCCGCAAACAGCTTGGGGATTTCCCGCAGACACCAGGATTTCGCCTCGCCCATGCTGTCACGACGCCAGGCCATAATAATATCTATCTCGCTTGTCGATTCCGGACTAACGACCCGCAGCCGACCAGCCGCAATATCCTCTTCCACCAGCGGGTACGGCATCGTCGCCACGCCCAATCCGGCCAACAGCGCCTGACGTTTATCTTCTATCGTACTCACCGTCAGACGCGGCTGCTTATCCAGCAGTTGAACCGTCAGCACCGGACGTTCACGGGCGGTATCCGCCACCGCGATCCCACGGTATTTAACGCGGGTGACTTCCGATAACGGTTCCGGCTCCTGATGGATGGGATGATCCGGGGCCGCTACATAGACGTTCATCAGCGAGTACAGCTTGCGCGAGTTGATTTCTGAGGATGAGCGAAAATGCATATCCGGCGCAATCACGATATCCGCCCGCCCCTGCTCAAGACGCTCCCACGCCCCGGCCAGAACTTCGGTAATAACGGAAAGCTGGGTATTGGCCTTCCCGGCAAGCCTGTCGATCAGCGGGAAAAACGCCGCCGTCGGCACCAGCGCTTCGGTTACGATGGTCAGATGCGTTTCCCAACCGCGAGCCAATGCTTCGGCATCGGTGGTCAGTTTATCCGCAGCTTCCAGCAGTACGCGCCCACGCTCCAGCAGCATACGCCCAACGTTAGTGAATTTTGTGCGGTGGCCTGAACGGTCAAACAGCACCACGTCCAGCTCTTCCTCCAGCTTCTGCATGGTATAGCTAAGTGCGGAAGGAACGCGTCCCAGTTCATCTGCCGCAGCAGCAAAACTACCGCGCCTGTCTATTGCGTCCATGACGCGTAACGCTTCAAGCGTTAAAGCCCTTTCTTTGGCCATCTCGTTCTCATTCAGGAAATTTGAACATACCGGGCAGAATATCTGGCTAACAATGCAGCGTCTAGCCATTTAACATAAAAGGAAGTAAAGAGAGGTCAAGAACTATGATTACTACCCGTACAGCCAAACAATGCGGGCAAGCAGACTACGGCTGGCTGCAGGCCCGTTATACCTTCTCCTTTGGACACTATTTTGATCCTAAACTGCTGGGTTATGCCTCGCTGCGTGTTCTGAACCAGGAAGTTCTGGCACCGGGGGCCTCTTTCCAGCCACGGACCTATCCGAAGGTGGATATCGTCAATCTGATCCTCGAAGGGGAAGCGGAGTACCGAGACAGCGAAGGCAACCATATCAAGGCCAAAGCAGGTGAAGTTTTGCTGCTCGCGACACAGCCCGGGATTAGCTATAGCGAACACAATATCAGCAAAGACAAACCGTTAACCCGGATGCAGCTCTGGCTGGACGCCTGCCCGCAGCGTGAAAACGCCTGTGTACAGAAAGCCACGCTGGGCACCGGTAAGCATCAGTTGCTGGCCTCGCCGGACGGTGAACAAGGCAGCCTGCATCTGCGCCAACAGGTATGGGTGCACCACGTTGAGCTGCAGCAAGGTGAATCGTTGAGTTTTCAGTTACATGGGCCACGTGCTTATTTACAGTCGATTCACGGCAGATTCCATGCGGTGACGTCTGGCGCCGAAAAAGAAGCACTCACCTGTGGCGATGGGGCATTTATTCGTGACGAAACTAACATAACGTTAGTCGCCGATACCCCGCTGCGCGCTTTGCTGATAGATTTGCCCGTATAGTCAGGGAAAACAATGGAGTACGACTATTGAGCAAGAAATCATCAAAAAAACGCCAGCCTCAGGTTGAGCCGAAAAAACAGGAAACAGTTACCTTCGGCTATGAAGAAATGCTGACAGAGCTGGAAGCGATTGTGGCCGATGCCGAACTACGGCTGGAAGACGAAGAAGCCGCCTGAACAGGCGGCTTAGACTTATGCCGGGTGGCGGCAACGCCTTACCCGGCCTATAGATTAATGTGCCTTACTGGCCATGATCTCAATAATCTGCTTGTCGGTTTCCTGCATTGAACGACACGCCAGCGCACACAGGTTAGCGATAGATTGTTCCACGTTATGCGCCACAATCCCTTCGTTGCCGGTTACAGCAGTATCATCCAGCGCCATCAGCACCGCTTTCCACGCCGCGGAAGCACTGGTTGAGACTTTCATCGCGCAGCTGTTTGAAGCGCCATCGCATATCATTCCGCTCACGTCGCCAATCATGCTGCTGATCGCCATCGCGATGGTGTTGTAGCGACCATCTACGATCCATGCCATCCCCGCTGCTGCCCCCATCGCCGCCGTGGTTGCTGCACACAGTGCAGACAAACGCGGAAGTTGATGATGGATGTAGATAGCGCTCAGATGAGACAACATTAGCGCACGCGCCAGTTTCTCCTCATCCGCGCCAAAGTGCTCGGCCACCACCATCACTGGAACAGTCGCGGTAATGCCCTGATTACCGGAGCCGGAGTTGCTCATGGCCGGCAGAGTCGCCCCGCCCATTCGCGCATCCGATGCCGCACTGGTGCGGATTAGAATAGAGGTGGAGAGATCGTTCGCCAGCAGGCCACGCGCACACTGCTTCTCAAGCGTGGTTCCGATGTGCAATCCCCAGTTACCGCGCAGTCCTTCCTGAGACAGCGCACCGTTCAGTTTTGCCGCATCGAGGATAAAGCGGATCGACTCAAACGGTACCGCGTTCACGAACGCCAGAATATCTTCCAGCGAGCTGTGAGACAACACCGCCAGCGGCGACTCCTGTTCCTCTTCCTGAGCATTCTGTTCTGTGGTGAACACCACGCCTTTGTTGCTCTCAATGTGAACTATGTTGGTATGACCGCCCACAATCGTCACGCACGCCCATCCTTCAGCGCTGTAAACCTTCGCGCGGGAAAAGAGGATATCCTCGCAAGGCTCCTGCAGCATCACCGCAACCTTGCCAGCGCTCAGCATCGCTTTCGCATCGGCGATCGCTTGTGGCGACGCATCTTTCAGTACCTCTAAACCGGCACGGGCATTTCCCCCCAGCGCACCCAGCGCCGCCGCGACAGGTAACCCGACCATTCCGGTACCCGGCACGGTAACGCCCATGCCGTTTTTCATCAGGTTCGGTGAGACCCACGCGTCAATGCGTTCAACCGCGCCGTCCAGCTCAGAGGATGCAACCGCCGCCGCCAGAGCCAGAGAGATAGGTTCTGTGCAGCCCAACGCAGGCTTAACTTCTTCCTGCACTGCGCGGATAAAACTATCCCATAATGGATTCAATGTAGTCTCAAACATAACAACAACCTTTGCTCAAATATCTCAGGAAAATGCCAGGAACGGAGAAACGCACAACAGCAGGCCCGTGAAAATAATCAGATACAGGGAAGCGCCTTTGTATTTGTGCAGTGCAGGAACTTTGTAGACCAGCCAGGCCGGGATCAGACAACCCACCATGCCGAAGATAGGGCTACAAATAGAGGTGAAGCTCAGTACCGGCGCGTTGAGCACAATTGCGCTCCAGGCCAGCAGGATGGCAAAAATCATAATGCCGCGCTGAACAAAGGTTTCGTTGATTTTCTCAGCCGGCATATAGCGGCGCAGAATGTTCATCACGATCCCTTGAGTCGCTTCACGGAAACCTAAGTAGACGCCGAAGAAAGCGGTCATAACGGCGAAAATGTTCAGAATAACGCTGACGATTTTCACCCAGCCAGCACCCGCACCATTGATAAATTGCGCGGCAATCGCCAGAGCGGAAATGTTCTGCTCATAAGCTTTAACCGCTTCGTCGTGGCCCATCGCCAATGTGAAGGAAACGGCGTAGAAAAAGACGGTAACAAACAGAATACCGAACGCGATGTTCATGGCACGCAGAGCTTTATGGCGCGCCACTTCGATGGATTTGTTGCGTGAACGGTATGAGATAACCATCGGGCTTAAGGTCTGAATAAACAGAATCGAGGTCAGCGTAAACGGCAGAGTGATGATCGCATTTTTGATCAGCAGCGCCATCGGCGGCAGTGAACCTGCGTTATGCAGATGCCACATCCCTACCATCGACACGCCAAGCGCTGCCACAACCAGCAGCTTGGTCAGTACCATACCGGTGGAGATTTTAAACAGCATTTGTTCCCCGCGTGACGAGATAGCCACCAGGATGCAAATCAGTACCAGGCCATAGAACGGGCTGTCGGACAGTAAACCTTCCGTCACGCCAAACGTGTGCAGATAAGAGGCGCTGTCATTGGTGATGGCGGTGGAATAAACGAACATCCAGATAACCAGCATCACAAAATACAACGCACCTAACAGGATGCCCCAGTTCTTACCCAGATAGCCGCTGATCACGCTAGGGTAGTCTTTACACTCTGGGGACTCAGCCAGCGTGTTGATAAACAGGCGCTGGAACAGGTACATGGCTGGGTAACCGATGATAGAGGAGAGCAAGAACACCCACAGCCCCATCAATCCTACCTGGACAGGAAGAAAAACAATCCCCGCGCCAATTGCCATACCGATACTCATAATGACCCAGCCGGTATCCGTGCTGTCGAATTTAATAGCTTCGCGCCATTCGCTTTCGGTCATTCCCGCCCGACGTGCCGGAGCAGATGCGTCGAGTATTACGCTACTATTCGTTGCCGTTTCCATAATTTTCCGCTCAATTTGTAGGTAGAGGTTTTTATATTTTTTTCGTACTGCATCAATGCGATACGCAGTACTTAGGTGCAGGTGAGCTATTGGAGTAATGAAGAAATCATACGCGCAGGATCAGAGAAAAACTTCACAAACAAACCCCTGTAATTTCTAAAAGTTAAGAAATATTTTCTCTTTAAATACCGATAAATGTATTAAATTTCTGTTTTTGAAGCGGATCACAACAAAAAAAGGTGCGCTAAAGTGCTAATGTTTGTCAGTTAAGCATTATCGAGAACATGCGATTCTAGTTCAGGATTCCGTTCACCTCAGCGGTGTCATTTCTCTGAAACGCCGTTACCCGTGAACGTGCAAGGGAGGCTCATCGCCGCCTCCCTTGCAACCTAGGCTCCCGGCGGGAAAATCGTCGCTGCGCGATTCATTCGTCTTATGCCGTCTGCCTGTCGGGTCGGGGCCGAGCCTGCATCCCTGCAGGCCATCCCCTCTGCCCGCATCCCTGCGGGCAGCCCCGGTCAGCCGTCAACGCCTCATCGATTTTCAGCCGGACCGGGGTCATCGCTTCAATGCTCTGACTTCCAGTGAAACCCGTTTTGCTGTTTAAACAAAAAAACGCAGATGGTCAGGTGTGGGCTGGTCCGGCTGAAAATTGCCGACGTGTTTCCGTAAGGCAGGGAGAGCCAGCATGGATGCTGGCTCAGGGCGCGCTTTGCATGGATGCTACCTCGCGCCCGGCCCGGTAGCCTGAAGGAATAAGCGGAGAGTATTGCGCAGCAACAATTTTCCTGCCGGGAGCCGGGATTGTAAAGGGTGCGGCGATAGCACCCTTTACACGTTCACAGGAACCGGTACATAAGAGAAGCAATGAACATAAGGTGAACGGAACAATGCCTCAGATTCATCATCCTGGTCAGTGGATGTTGATTGATTCATTGCCGGATGGCGGCGCTTACGCCTTATCCGGCCTACAAACGCACCCTTTCATCTCAGGTACAAACCACTTTAATCGCCAGGCCACCGCGTGACGTTTCGCGGTATTTGTCGTTCATATCTTTGCCCGTTTCATACATGGTCTCGATCACTTTATCGAGCGAAACGCGTGGCTCAGATGTGCGACGTAGCGCCATACGTGCGGCGTTGACGGCTTTTACCGCGTTGATCGCATTGCGTTCAATACACGGTATTTGCACCTGTCCAGCAACCGGATCGCAGGTCAGCCCCAGGTTATGCTCCATGGCGATTTCCGCCGCAATACAAACCTGCGACGGGCTACCGCCGAGCAACTCGGTCAGCCCGGCAGCCGCCATTGAACAGGCTACGCCAATTTCACCCTGGCAGCCGACTTCAGCACCAGAAATAGAGGCGTTCATCTTATACAGCGCCCCTATCGCCCCCGCGGCCAGCAAGTAGCGGGCAATGGAGTTTGCATTCACCGGACGGCGGAACTTGTCGTAATAGGCCAGGACCGCAGGGATAATTCCACATGCGCCGTTGGTCGGTGCCGTCACAACCCGGCATCCGGCGGCGTTTTCTTCGCTCACGGCCAGCGCGAACATGTTGATCCAGTCGATAACGTTCATCGGGTCGCTGGACAGATTATCGCTGGAAACCAGCAACCGGCGTAATGCCACGGCGCGGCGCGGAACGTTCAATGGACCCGGCAGGACGCCTTCGGTGTTCATGCCGCGCTCGATTCCGGCGTGCATGACGTCCCAGATGGCGGCAAAACCAGCATCGATTTCTTCTTTGCTACGCATCGCCAGTTCGTTCTGCATCATCAGGCCGGAAACGGATAGCCCGTTGCGCTCGCACAATTTCAGCAGTTCGCTGGCGGAATGAAAATTGTAGGGCACGTGTGCTTCAACATCATGCGCCTGACCAAATTGCTCCTCTTCAACGATAAAACCACCGCCGACGGAGTAATAGGTTTTGCTTAATAGCGTCTCGGTGTCGTTCCATGCGGTGATACGCATGCCATTTTCATGGCGCGGCAGCGTTTCGGCGTGAAAGAGGATATTTTTGTCTGGGGAGAAATCGACAATATGCGTGCCCTCTGCAACCGGTAAACGTCCGGTACGGGCCACTTCCTGAGTAAAACCAGCGATAGAATCTATATTAACGTTTTGCGGACTGTTACCGGCCAGTCCCATCATGATGGCGACATCTGTCGCATGACCTTTTCCGGTCAGGGAAAGCGATCCATAAAGATCGACCACAATATGCGTAGCTTTGGGAAGTTCCCCGCTGCTGACCAACAGATCGATAAAGCTTTTACCTGCGTTCATTGGCCCCACGGTATGGGAGCTGGAAGGTCCAATGCCAATCTTAAAAATATCGAATGCGCTAATCATATCCACACCCTCGGATTGCCGTTCAGTGAAGACCAGGTTTCACACTCATTAAGGATCGGGGCGATCCTGAGATCGCCCCGCAAGGGATTACAGCGTGTCGCCACGTACGGCGATGGCTTCAATCTCCAGCTTCACATCCTTGGGTAAGCGGGCGACCTGCACGCAACTGCGCGTGGGGTAGATTGCCTTATGCTCATCAAAGAACTGCTGGTACACCTGATTAATGGTGGCGAAGTCGTTCAGGTCAGAAACGAAAACGGTCGTCTTCACGATATCGCTCACTTTCAAACCTGCAGACTCGACGATCGCTTTCACGTTCTCCAGGCTTTGACGTGCCTGATCCGCCACGTTTTCAGCCACTTCACCGGTCTGTGGACACACCGGGATTTGACCTGACGTCAACACCATGCTGCCCAGATCCACACCCTGTACGTAAGGCCCAATCGCCCCTGGCGCACATTCGGTTGCAATTACTTTTCTCATAGCCCCTCCGGCGTCAAAGCGCCTGGGTGAAAGTACGTGAAATAACATCCTGCTGCTGTTCGCGGGTCAGCGCGTTGAAGCGCACCGCATAGCCAGACACGCGGATCGTCAGGTTCGGATAGTTTTCCGGGTGCTCAATGGCATCCATCAACATTTCACGGTTCATAACGTTAACGTTCAGATGCTGGCCACCTTCCACATGTGCTTCATGGTGGAAGTAACCGTCCAGCAGACCGACCAGGTTGGTTTTACGCACTCCATCCTCTTTGCCCAGCGCTGCCGGCACAATGGAGAAGGTGTACGAGATACCGTCTTTGGCATAGGTGAACGGCAGTTTGGCAACCGAGGTTAACGACGCTACCGCACCTTTGCGATCGCGGCCGTGCATCGGGTTCGCCCCTGGCGCAAACGGCGTACCTGCGCGACGTCCATCCGGCGTGTTACCGGTTTTCTGTCCGTACACCACGTTGGAGGTAATGGTCAGAATGGACTGCGTCGGCACCGCGTTACGGTAGGTTGGCAACACCTTAATTTTCTTCATAAAGCGTTCGACCAGGTCGCAGGCAATGCTGTCTACGCGCTCGTCGTTGTTACCGTATTGCGGATAGTCGCCTTCGATTTCGAAATCAACCGCCAGACCATTTTCATCGCGAATCGGTTTCACGCGAGCGTATTTGATAGCCGACAGAGAATCCGCCGCCACGGACAGACCCGCCATACCACAGGCCATCGTGCGATAGACATCACGATCGTGCAGCGCCATCAGCGAAGCTTCGTAGCTGTACTTGTCGTGCATATAGTGGATGATGTTCAGCGCGCTGATGTACTGCACCGCCAGCCAGTCCATAAAGTGGTCCAGGCTCTCCATCACCGTGTCGTAGTCCAACACGTCATCCATCAGCGGTGCCGTTTTCGGCCCGACCTGGATTTTCAGCTTCTCATCCACGCCGCCGTTGATTGCATACAGCAACGTTTTGGCGAGGTTGGCACGCGCCCCGAAGAACTGCATTTGCTTGCCGATAACCATCGGGCTGACGCAGCAGGCAATGGCATAGTCATCGCTGTCAAAGTCGGCACGCATCAGATCGTCGTTTTCATACTGCAAAGACGAAGTGATGATAGACACCTGGGCGGCGTACTTTTTGAAGGCAATCGGTAGCTGCTCAGACCAAAGCACCGTCAGGTTCGGCTCAGGTGCCGGGCCCATGGTGTGCAGCGTATGCAGATAGCGGAACGAGTTTTTCGTCACCAGCGTGCGGCCATCCAGCCCCATACCGCCGATAACTTCAGTCGCCCAGATTGGGTCGCCTGAGAACAGGGTGTCGAATTCCGGCGTACGCAGGAAGCGCACCATACGGATCTTCATAATGAAGTGGTCGATCAGCTCCTGCGCCTGCTGCTCATTTAACACGCCCGCTTTGAAATCGCGCTCAATATAAATATCGAGGAACGATGCGGTACGGCCCAGCGACATAGCGCCACCGTTCTGAGATTTCACCGCAGCCAGGTAAGCAAAGTACACCCACTGCACCGCTTCCTGCGCATTACGCGCCGGACGGGAGATATCGCAGCCGTATTTCGCCGCCATTTCCTGCATTTGCAGCAGGGCGCGACGGTGTTCAGACAGCTCTTCGCGCAGACGAATCGTGGCTTCAAGATTCTGGCCCCACTCCAGGTTCGACTGGAGATCGGCAAACTGCAGTTCACGCTCACGCACCAGATAGCGGATACCGTACAGCGCGACGCGGCGATAGTCACCGATGATACGACCACGACCGTAACCATCCGGCAGGCCGGTCAGCACCCCGGATTTACGGCAGCGCAGCATATCCGGAGAGTAGGCGTCGAATACGCCCTGGTTATGGGTTTTACGCAGTTCAGTAAACTGGTATTCAAAATCAGCATCCATCTCACGACCATAAGCATCAAAAGAGCTTTTGATCATGTTGATGCCGCCAAAAGGATGCAGAGCGCGCTTGAGCGGCTTATCCGTTTGCAGACCGACGATTTTTTCCAGTTCTTGTTCAATATAACCCGCATCATGCGCGGTTATCGTGGTAGCAATATTGGTATCGAAATCAACCGGCGCGTGCGTCGAGTTTTCAATACGGATGCCCGCCATAACTTTTTCCCACAATGCAGTGGTCGCAGGCGTTGCTTCGGCGAGGAAAGATTCATCCCCTTCATAAGGCGTATAGTTGTGCTGAATAAAATCACGGACATTAATTTCTTCTTTCCAGTCCGTACCTTTAAAGCCATTCCAGGCCTCGGCATACAGCATATCGCTGGTATCGATATTTACCTTCATGAAAAATAATCTCTCTGCTGAAAATTAATTATGCAAATTCTACTGGTGTATTAATTTTGCCTAAGGCAATGGCATCACGTGCAATCATTTTCTCTTCATTTGTGGGAATTACCGCACAAATAACACGAGCATCTTTATTAGAGATAATTCTTTCGCCATGGGAATTTGGCAGGCTATTCATCTCGCTGTCGATATTCACACCTAAAACGGCAAGGTGTTCAATAACCAGACGACGAATTAATACCGAGTTCTCACCTATTCCACCGGTGAAAATAATCCCATCAAGACGATGCAGCGATGCGGCATGTCCGGCGATATGGCGTGAAATACGATGCACAAACGTTTTAATCGCCAGCTGCGCACGCTCATGTCCCTCGTGCCAGGCTTTTTCTAACGTACGTAAGTCAGAGGACAAACCGGAAATACCCAGTAAACCGGACTCTTTATTCACTACGCGCTCAAGGTCGCTCAGCGTCTGGTTGGTTTCGCTGGCAATCCACGCCATGGCGCCGAAATCGACGTCGCCGCTGCGTGTGCCCATCATCAGCCCTTCCAGCGGCGTCATGCCCATTGAGGTATCAACGCTCTGTCCATTACGTACCGCACAGATTGACGCGCCGTTGCCCAGGTGCGCCACAACCAGACCGGAGTCATCACTCTGCAGGTCGAGAAGCTCATGCGCTCGCTGAGAAACATAGCGATGCGACGTGCCGTGGAAGCCATAACGACGAACGCCCAACTCCTCAAAATATTTCCACGGTAAACCGTACAGATAGGCCTCAGGAGCCATCGTCTGGTGGAAGCTGGTATCAAATACCGCAACCTGCTGCACACCCGGGAAAAGGTGCTGAGCGGATTCGATCCCACTCAGGTTCGCATAATTATGTAGCGGTGCTAATGGTGATACCCGGCGAATATTATCGATAACTTCGTCAGTAATAATTGCTGATTCGGTAAAGATATTTCCGCCGTGGGCAATGCGGTGGCCAATTAAGGCCACGCTGTCCATTAAATTACGTTTCTCCAGTTCAACGGCAATTGCTTTTAATGCGTCTTCGTAGCTGTGGTGAGCCAGCTTAGCTGGCTCTCCTCCATTAATTGCTATGAACGCATTTTCAGAGTTAATACCGTCTGCAATTCCCGCCATTAAAACTTCACAGTTTGCTGCATCCAGCACTGAGAATTTAATGGAAGACGAACCACAGTTAATAACCAGTACTACCGGAAACTCATTCATTTCACTACTCCGCTCATCCTGAGCTTAAGGATTAAAACAGTTTGTAGACGATGTTCAGGATGGTCAGCAGACCAATCACGGTAACAAACACGTTATCCAGACGGCCACGGTATTTCGCCAGTGATGGCGCTTTACGGATGGCATACATCGGCAGCAGGCAGAGCAGAGAGGCAATAATCGGCGCGCCCATTGCTTCAATCAGGTCCAGGATGTTCGGGTTGGCGTAAGCCACAACCCAGGTGGAGCCCATGATGAAGATCATGCTGATGGTATTAAGTTTGCCGGCAGAAACTTTCGTTTTATCGCCTTTATAACCAAACTTCAGCACCAGACCGTTCAGACCTTCCAGCGTGCCCAGATAGTGGCCGAAGAAAGATTTGAAGATAGCAACCAGGGCGATGATTGAAGCACCGTACTCCAGAACGGTCGCGAAGGTGGACTTCGTACCGGACAGTGAAGCGAAGTGGTTTGCCAGGTAAGACAGTACTGGAATGTTCTGTGCTTTCGCATCCGCCATGTTTGCCGGAGACAGCGTGAACAGGCAGCTAAAGGCGAAGAACATAACCACGGCAACCATCAGCATACTGGCGCGAGAGATGATTTTAGAACACTTCTGCTCGGTGAACTCGCGACCAAAATCTTTCTCATACTCTTCACGTTTGGAGACCACGAAGGAAGAAACAATCGGTGAGAAGTTGAAAGAGAACACCATGATGGAAATACCCAGCCACACGGTTACCAGGATGCCGTCATGGCCGGTCAGTGCGATATTGCTGAGATCAACCTGATCGATAACCGCAGAGTTCCAGTATGGGATCAGGGACAGAGAAATAAGCACCAGGCTGGCAATGAACGGCCATACCAGGTAGCTCATCACTTTAACCATCAGATCTTTACCAAACCAGATGACGAATGCCATCAACAGCAGCAGGAAGAGTGCCACGAAGCCACGGTTTAACGCTGGCATCTGCAGCTGGTTTTCCCAGAAGGTCATAAAGGTGTTGGTAATGGTGACGCCATAAATCCACAGCAGCGGACAAATCGCAAAGAAGTAGAGGAACGTGATAACCACGCCACCCGTTTTACCAAAATGCTCTTCAACCGTTTCTGTGATGTTGCCGGAAGGGTTAGAACCGGAAAGACACAGGCGTGCCAGCGCACGGTGGCAATAGAAGGCGATGGGGTATGCTAGCACCAGCATGATCAGAATGGGGATCAGTCCGCCAAAACCTGCGCGGATAGGGAAGAACAGCACCCCAGCGCCGATGGCTGTACCAAATAAACCCAGTGTCCAGGTGGTGTCCGATTTGCGCCAGGACGACTGTTTTGTCTGGCTGGATACAATGCTATCAGTAGTACTCATATCCTATCCTCAACGAAGTATATTAAGCGTCAACTAAACCAGTAATTTGAGATACACGAGAAAGGTCGATATTACCGCCAGAAATAATGCTGACTGTTTTTCTGTTCTGGATATAGCTATCTAATTTCCCGCTTAATAATGCTGCGCATGCCAGCGCGCCGGCACCTTCAGTCACAACTTTATTTCGCTGAATTAATGCCACCATGCTGTTGCGAATTTCGTCTTCGCTGACCAGGACAATGTCATCCACCAACTCACGAACAATTTCATACGTTAAAGTACCCGGGCGGGAAACGTCACAACCATCCGCCAGGGTGCCGGTCGTTCGGTGCGTGGTTATTTCTCCAGCGTGGAAAGAAGCCGCCATGCCGTGAACGTTTTCAGACTGCACGCCAATAATTTTAATGGTCGGGTTAATAGATTTAATTGCCACCGCAATACCAGCAATCAGTCCGCCACCGCCAATTGGCACAATCACGTTATCGACATCGTACAGATCTTCCAGAATTTCCAGACCAATAGTGCCCTGACCAGCAATAACTTTCGGGTCATCATAGGGTGGAATAAAGATACGGCCTTCAGTTTCCACAATCTCGCTAACCTTAGCGATGGTGTCGTTGAAGTTGTCGCCGTGCAGTACAACTTCTGCAGAATAATCGCAGGTTGCCGCTACTTTAGACTTCGGTGCGCCTTTCGGCATCACCACTTTGCCGTCGATTCCGAGCATAGCGCAGGAGAGAGAAACGCCTTGCGCATGGTTACCTGCAGAGCAAGCCACCACGCCCTTACATCTTTCAGCTTCGGTTAATGAACTGAGCTTGTTAAAAGCACCACGGATTTTAAATGAACCGGTACGCTGCATGTTTTCAAATTTGAGGAAAATTTCCCCTTTGCAACGTTCACTAAAATAGTTAGAGCGAGGCATTCCCGTTTTATAAATTTTCCCCGCAAGTCTTTTTTTCGCTTCGAGGATATCTTCAATTGCAACTGGGAGATCGTATGTAATGTGCATTAGAACCTCTTACCTGGGTATTAAAGTAAATAGATAGCCGTGACCATTGTCAGATATAGACAGATGGCGTTTATTTCGTGTTAAAACAAATTCAATTTTTAATCAATTTCAATTAATTGCCTTCGTCTCCGACAATTATATGATGAATACTCTTTGGCTAATTCCACCAAAATAGATGCTGCTTTTTTAATTCGATAATTTTTCGACCACACGGCGGCATAACGCGCGACGGGTAAAGTTTCTTCTACCGGGATAGTAATAAACTGGTTTGAGCCAAACGGTGTGGTCATATCGCAGGGAATTACTGTTAAGAAATCAGCATTGAGAACAAGATTATAAATCGTAACGACAGAGTCTGTTTTAACGATGTTTTCACTGCTGATGCCATTATTCTGTAACGTGGTAAGAAGTTCGCTGTAGTACCCCATATTCGTTTGTGGCAACACCCACTGTTCGTTTTTCAACGCGCTCAGCGAGGTGATGCCGGTGCATGTTCGGGACTTGCTGGCAACCAGGATAAAGTCTGACTCAAAGAGCGGCTCAACGTGCAGATCATGCAGTTTCATCTCATCACTCAGCGTACCGATGGCGAAATCCAGACGTCCGTCACGAATCGCCGGTAAGAAGGAGGAGAGCTGAGCTTCATACATAGAAACCTGCGCCTTCGGGAACACTTCTTTGAATTTTTTAATCATGCCGGACATGATGGTGAAGGCAATCAGTGAAGGAAAGCCAAACGACACATCAACGACCGCGTTGCTCGTCATGCTGTTCATCTCATCAACCATGTTTTTCATTTCACGGGTAATAGATTCAGACCATGAGAGCATCACCTGACCTGCCTGAGTCAATGTCACACCAGTATTTTTACGTACTACCAACTCAATACCAAAATAAGCCTCAACATCATTGATGATTTTACTGACAGCGGGTTGAGTTAAACCTAATTCTTTTGCAGCTGAGCCGATAGAACCGCTTCTAATGACTTCCTGAAAGACCACTAAGTGCTGTGTTTTAGGGAGTGTAATAGTATTCATATCGACCTGCGTTAATTACTTTGTTGACGGCAGGAAGTGTACCAAATTAAGCGAACAAGGATATGTGCTACCCCTCACAAATCCCCTTGACTTACATTTTGTAAGACTATCGTTAAAATTTAAATCACTTAATAATCATATAGATATGAATTATCGATCTCGCTTTATCCTGACTTTAATCAAAAAAAGATGGGGGGATAACGATTTTTTATGGCTATAACACCTCCATTTTTTCCACTATTTTTTAAAACCATGAAAGGCTATATTTCAATCAATTACAGAACAATTATCAGGCAAGATGGCGCTTAAATTTAATAAACAACTTATCAAATTTAATTATATTTTAATGATTATGGCGATTAAATAACGTTATGCATCACATTTTTTCGCCATATTTGTTTGTAAAGAAACATTACATTTATTAAAATTCAATCTAAAAAATACAAATAATTATCATATGCAACATTATATTAACACTGATTTTGTGCAATTTATTAGCAAGTAATTTTGTGATGGAGATCGATTGCGTTCGATTATTCTCGATAAAAACGTATCGCGCAGCGTTTTGTGTTGGTCGTCACAAAATTAGAAATATCCACCGACACATTCCCCTCAGATAAAAGAAATTCGGTGCATAAATAATAGGGATATAAAAATTAGATAAGAAGGAAATAAGCGCCTGCATCCTCGAAAACCAATCTCAATGCTCGCTGTAAAACCTCTGCCGGATGGCGGTGTAAACACCTTATCCGGCCTACAAAACCAGTCTCTCCCCCAGTAGGCCTGATAAGCACAGCGCCATCAGGCATGGCACCCGCCCAGAAAGCAAAAACCTCACCGAAGTGAGGTTTTATAACGAGTGAAGCTGAACGATAAGCCGCGTTCTTTTGAGCATAGCGTCGTGGACAGTCATTCATCTGGCTTACCCTGAAAGCAAACCCCCACCGAAGTGAGATTTTATAACGAGTGAAGCTGACCGATAAGCCGCGTTCTTTTGAGCATAGCGTCGTGGACAGTCATTCATCTGGCTTACCCTGAAAGCAAAAACCCCGCCGAAGCGGGGTTTTATAAAGAGTGAAGCTGACCGATAAGCCGGGTTCTGTCGTGGACAGTCATTCATCTAGGCCAGCAATCGCTCACTGGCTCAAGCAGCCTACCCGGGTTCAGTACGGGCCGTACCTTGTGAACCCCTATTTGGCCTTGCTCCGGGTGGAGTTTACCGTGCCACGGACTGTTACCAGCCGCGCGGTGCGCTCTTACCGCACCCTTTCACCCTTACCTGATCCCACTTGCGTGGGCCATCGGCGGTTTGCTCTCTGTTGCACTGGTCGTGGGTTTCCCCCCCAGGCGTTACCTGGCACCCTGCCCTATGGAGCCCGGACTTTCCTCCCCTCCGCCCGTCTCCCCCGAAGAGGACGACGACGAAGCGGCGACTGTCTGGTCAGCTTCGGCGCGCAGTATAGAGGGTTTGCGGGGCAATGTCACCCCGCACTGCGCATTCCTATCGCTAACGTGGCAGCGATGTTTCTTGAGGCGCGATAAATATTATCAAATGCCCCACGGAAGGCCTCTTCCAGCGTGCTGATGCTGGTCAATACGCTAAACACCGCATCGATACCATATTGATGCACTACCTCCACATCGCGCGTCAGGCTGCCGCCAATACCAATGACCGGCTTGTGGTACTTCTTCGCGACATTCGCCACGCCGACCGGCACTTTGCCGTGAATGCTCTGGCTGTCGATCCGCCCTTCTCCGGTCACCACCAACGTACAGTCATGAATATGCTCTTCCAGATTGAGCGCCTGGGTCACAATCTCGATACCGCTGCGCAGCTCGGCGCCTAAAAAAGCCATTAACGCCGCGCCCATTCCGCCTGCCGCACCGGAGCCTGGCACATCTTTCACATCGACCCGCAGCGATTTTTTAATGATGTCGGCATAATGAGACAGATTACGGTCCAGTTCGAGAATGCGTTCTTCCGTCGCCCCTTTCTGCGGGCCAAAAATGCGCGAAGCGCCAGAATCGCCGATGAGAGGATTAGTCACATCGCAGGCCACGCGAATGGAACAGGTTTTTAAGCGCGGATCCAGACCCGAGATATCGATGGAGTTCAGACTCATCAGGCTTCCACCACCGTAGCCAATCTCTGTCCCGTTGGCGTCGCAAAGTTTTGCCCCCAGTGCCTGCACCATACCCGCGCCACCGTCGTTGGTCGCACTGCCGCCGATGCCAATAATGATGCTCTGCGCACCGCTATCCAGCGCCTGCAAAATCAGCTCTCCGGTACCGCGTGACGTAGTGACTAAAGGGTTGCGCTTTTCAGGAGGCACCAACGCCAGACCGCTGGCTGCCGCCATTTCGATAAACGCGGTTTTACCATCTCCAGACATGCCCCAGCAGGCATTCACTTTTTCGCCCAGCGGCCCCGTTACTTGCGCTGAATGTTCACTCCCTTGCGTCGCGGCAATCATGGCTTCGACCGTTCCTTCGCCGCCATCGGCAACCGGAACAGAAACATATTGCGCATCGGGGAAAATTTCCCGAAATCCTTTTTCTATTGCCTGAGCTACCTCGGTGGCAGAAAGGCTTTCTTTATAAGAGTCTGGGGCAATTACGATTTTCATAGTTATGTAGCCTGACAGTGCCGCGCAAGGCAAGAAATACAGGGCGCGCATCCGCGCCCTTCTTGTTAGCGAGTGACTTCCACTTTCGCCAGTTTTTCGTAGTAGCATGCGAGCGCACTGTGATCGGCTGTACCCAATCCATCTGCACGTAGCGCCTGCATCATCTCCATGACTGCAGCAGTCAGCGGCAACTGAGCGCCAACGCCATGAGAGGTATCCAGCGCGTTCGCCAGGTCTTTGATATGCAGGTCAATACGGAAACCTGGTTTAAAGTTGCGATCCATCACCATCGGCGCTTTCGCATCCAGCACGGTGCTGCCTGCCAGCCCGCCACGGATCGCCTGATACACCAGGTCCGGATTCACACCCGCTTTGGTCGCCAGCGTCAGCGCTTCAGACATCGCGGCAATGTTCAGCGCCACAATCACCTGATTCGCCAGCTTGGTGACATTACCCGCGCCAATTTCACCGGTATGCACCACGGAGCCTGCCATCGCTTTCAGCAGATCGTAGTACTTGTCGAAAATCGCTTTATCACCGCCGACCATCACCGACAACGTGCCGTCAATCGCTTTTGGCTCGCCGCCGCTGACCGGCGCATCCAGCATATCCACGCCTTTCGCTTTCAGCGCATCGCTAATTTCACGGCTGGCTAACGGCGCGATGGAGCTCATGTCGATAAGCACTGTGCCCGGTTTCGCCCCTTCAATAATGCCGCCTTCACCCAGTGCCACTTCCTTAACATGCGGAGAGTTCGGCAGCATGGTGATGATCACATCACACTGCTCAGCGATATCTTTCGCCGTGGAGGCGGTTTCAGCGCCTGCGGCAATTACTTCCGCAATGGATTCCGGGTTACGGTCAGCAACCACCAGCGAGTAACCTGCCTTGAGGAGGTTTTTACTCATTGGTTTACCCATAATACCGAGTCCAATAAAACCAACTTTCATTGTCATGTCTTTATCTCTCTCTACTGTCGATGGTGGTTATTTCTTAAAAGAATCAGCCAGTTTCTGCGTGGCTGAACGGAACACGCCAAGGTCGCTGCCAACGGCAACAAACGTCGCGCCCCACTCCAGATAACGACGCGCATCCGCCTCTACCGGGGCCAGAATGCCGCTTGGTTTGCCGTGTGCTTTCGCGCGGGCAAAAATGTGCTGGATAGCTTTCTGCACATCAGGATGTGACGCATTGCCGAGGTGGCCTAGCGCCGCGGCCAGATCGCTTGGTCCGACGAAGACACCGTCAACGCCTTCTGTCGCCGCGATTGCGTCAACGTTATCAACGCCCTGCTGACTTTCGATCTGCACGATGATGGTGATGTTCTTATTCGACTGCGCAAAGTAGTCCGGTACGGTGCCAAACATATTGGCGCGATGGGATACGGACACGCCACGAATACCTTCCGGCGGATAGCGGGTCGACGCCACAGCGTTAACCGCTTCTTCTTCCGTCTCAACGAACGGGATCAGGAAGTTGTAAAACCCGATATCCAGCAGGCGCTTGATAATCACTGGCTCGTTGGTTGGTACACGCACTACCGCCGCGCTGTCGCTGCCTTTCAGCGCCATTAATTGCGGAATAAACGTCGAGATATCATTCGGCGCATGTTCGCCATCCAGTACCAGCCAGTCAAAACCTGCCAGACCTAAAACTTCGGTACTGATTGGGCTGGCCAATGCAGACCAGCAGCCAATCTGAATTTGTTGCGCCGCGAGGGCCGCTTTAAACTTATTCGGGAAAATCGTGTTATTCATCGCCTATACCTTTGTTTATTTCTGCAATTCCATACGTTTAATGTCACCGACAATAAACAGGTAGCAAACCATTGCCATCAGCGCCGAGCACCCTACAAACATCAGCGCAGCATTAAATGAGTGCAGCTCGCTCACCAGATACCCAATCACCAGCGGGGTGACGATGGAAGCCACGTTGCCAAATACGTTAAATACCCCACCGCACAGACCGACAATCTCTTTCGGCGCGGTATCGGAAATCACCGGCCAACCCAGCGCGCCGAAACCTTTACCGAAGAAAGCCAGCGCCATCAGCGCCACCACAAGAGCGGTATTATCGGTGTAGTTACACAGAATAATGGTCGATGCGAGCAACATGCCGAGCACTATCGGCAGCTTACGCGCCAGGGTAATGCTGAAACCACGTTTAATCAGATAATCAGAGAACACGCCGCCGAGCACGCCACCGAAAAACCCGCACAGTGCCGGAATCGAAGCCACCATGCCCACTTTCAGGATCGACATACCTTTTTCCTGAACCAGGTAAATCGGGAACCAGGTGAGAAAAAACCAGGTAATTGTGTTGATAAAATACTGGCCAAAGAACACACCAAGCATCATACGGTTCGTGAGCAACTGCTTGATATAATGCAGTTTAGGACCACCTGACTTCACATCGCCCGGCTTTTTATGGTCCATATCCACGACCGCGCCGTTTTCAGAGATAAACTTCAACTCTTCTTGCGACATGCGCGGGTGATCGGTTGGGTTATGAATAAACTTTACCCACAGTCCGGTAAGCACAAAACCAATCACGCCCATTACGGTAAAGACGTGCTCCCAGCCCCAGGCGAAGGTCAGCCAGCCCAGCAGCGGGGAAAACAGCGCCAGGGAGAAATACTGTGCAGAGTTAAAAATCGCAGATGCCGTACCGCGCTCTTTCGTTGGGAACCAGGCCGCCACGATACGGGCATTAGCCGGGAAGGATGGCGCTTCCGAGAAGCCCAGCATAAAGCGCATGATGAACATTGAAATACCCGCCCAGGCCAGCGGGAACATGTCCACAAAGCCCTGCAGGAAGGTAAACAGTGACCAGAAGAACAAACTGTAGGTGTAGACTTTCTTAGAGCCGAATTTATCCAGCAGCCAGCCGCCGGGGATTTGCATCAACAGGTAAGCCCAGCCGAAGGCGGAGAAAATGTAACCCATTGAGATGGCGCTGAGATGTAACTCTTTCGCCACTTCAGTTCCGGCAATAGACAGCGTCGCACGGTCCGCATAGTTAACGGCTGTAACAATAAATATTATCAGCAATATTAAATAACGGGTGTGCGTACCTTTCTTTTTCTCGACAACTGTATCCAATATCATTCTATTTACCTCGGGCACATAAAAGGTTTTTATTATTATTTTGTGGGTATTTCTCGTGATAAATTACCGATAATAGAAATAGATAATAATTTATCAGGCGTTATGAAACCGTGATTTAGTATAATCATCAACACAACGTTAATCATTATTCAAACGCTCATTAAACTAGCGTTATTTAATTAATGTTTTGGGCATATGCACACATGCCTGGGCGCTAATGCACACATTTACGTATTGCTACCCTCGGCGACGCGGCCTTGCTGAGTTTAAGTGATCATCATCACATTCTTCACGTTAAACTCCTGACATTCTTATTTCACGATACCGAATCTTTATTACTTACAATTAGATTCAAAATATAAATATCCACACTATTATCACCACCTTGTTGGAGAATACTGGACAATGGCCGACATCGAAATCAGACAAGAATCGCCAACGGCGTTTTATATTAAAGTTCACGAAACAGATAATGTGGCGATAATTGTCAATGACAATGGTCTGAAAGCCGGAACGCGTTTTCCGGACGGACTGGAACTCATTGAACATATTCCCCAGGGTCATAAAGTGGCGCTATTGGATATTCCTGTTCATGGCGAAATCGTGCGCTATGGCGAAGTGATAGGCTATGCCGTTCGCCATATCCCACGTGGCAGCTGGATTGATGAATCAATGGTTGAGCTGCCCAAAGCCCCGCCGCTGGAGACGCTGCCGCTGGCAACTAAAGTGCCAGAGCCGCTGCCGCCTCTTGAGGGTTATACCTTTGAAGGTTACCGCAATGCTGACGGTAGCGTAGGTACCAAAAATCTACTCGGCATTTCCACCAGTGTGCACTGCGTGGCGGGTGTGGTGGATTATGTGGTGAAAATCATTGAGCGCGATCTGCTGCCTAAATACCCGAACGTTGACGGCGTGGTGGGGCTCAATCATCTGTACGGCTGCGGCGTGGCGATCAATGCTCCAGCCGCCATCGTGCCGATTCGCACCATTCACAATATTGCGCTTAACCCGAATTTTGGCGGTGAAGTGATGGTCATCGGCCTCGGTTGCGAAAAACTGCAGCCTGAGCGGCTGCTGGAAGGCACGCACGATGTGAAAAGTATTCCAGTCGACAGCGCCAGTATCGTCAGCCTGCAGGATGAAAAGCACGTCGGCTTTCAATCGATGGTCACCGATATTCTGCAAGTGGCCGAACATCATCTGGCAAAGCTCAATCAGCGCCAACGTGAAACTTGCCCGGCTTCAGAACTGGTGGTCGGCATGCAGTGCGGCGGTAGCGATGCGTTTTCCGGCGTGACGGCCAACCCGGCGGTGGGCTATGCCTCCGACCTGTTAGTACGCTGCGGCGCGACCGTAATGTTCTCTGAAGTAACAGAAGTGCGCGATGCCATCCACCTTCTGACCCCACGTGCGATTAACGAAGAAGTCGGTAAACGCCTGCTCGAAGAGATGGCCTGGTACGATAACTACCTTGATATGGGCAAAACGGATCGCAGTGCCAACCCTTCTCCGGGCAACAAGAAAGGCGGTCTGGCAAACGTGGTGGAAAAGGCGCTAGGTTCGATTGCCAAGTCTGGCAAGAGCGCGATTGTCGAAGTATTGTCGCCGGGTCAGCGTCCAACCAAACGTGGCCTGATTTACGCTGCAACCCCCGCCAGTGATTTTGTTTGCGGTACACAGCAGGTCGCTTCCGGGATCACCGTGCAGGTGTTCACCACTGGTCGCGGTACGCCGTATGGCCTGATGGCCGTGCCGGTGATTAAAATGGCGACACGCACCGAGCTGGCCAACCGTTGGTTTGACCTGATGGACATTAACGCAGGTACCATCGCCACCGGAGAAGAAACCATTGAAGATGTGGGTCTGAAACTGTTCGAATTTATTCTCGACGTCGCCAGCGGGCGTAAGAAAACCTTCTCGGACCAGTGGGGACTGCATAACCAGCTGGCGGTGTTTAACCCGGCGCCAGTGACCTGATTATCTACCGTATTTTCTTAATGAGCATGCCTTCGGGCATGCTTTTTTTTCGCCGCAACCTTTCGTAAACCTCCCATTTCTTTCGAAACTTTCATTTATCAGATCGAAATCACAAAAAAACGTTACGAAACCCTATACTTTATTTCGAAGAAAGAAATCGAAAGACTTCGGAGGAAGTATGTTTATCATCTCAAGCAAAATGATGCTGAAGAAGGCGCAGCAAGAAGGCTATGCCGTACCGGCGTTTAACATTCACAACCTGGAGACCTTACAGGTTGTCGTGGAAACAGCAGCCGAACTACGCTCTCCGTTGATCGTCGCCGGCACACCTGGCACTTTTAGTTATGCCGGGGTCGGTAACATCGTTGCAATCGCCAGTGAACTGGCAAGAAGCTGGAACCATCCTCTCGCCGTCCATCTCGATCACCATGAAAGCGCCACCGATATTGAAGCGAAAGTCACTACAGGCATTCGCTCCGTGATGATCGATGGTTCCCATCTGCCGTTTGCCGACAACATTGCATTAGTTAAACATGTAACAGACTACTGCCACCGCTATGACGTTAGCGTTGAAGCTGAGCTGGGACGGCTGGGTGGGCAAGAAGATGACCTAATCGTGGACGGAAAAGACGCGCTATATACCCACCCAGAACAGGCTCGGGAGTTCGTGGAAAAAACGGGTATCGACTCACTGGCTGTCGCGATTGGCACAGCTCATGGTCTGTATAACGCTGAACCTAAACTGGATTTCGATCGACTAGCCGAGATTCGTCAGCACGTTGATATCCCACTGGTTTTACATGGCGCATCTGGCCTGCCTACACATGATATTAAGCGCGCAATCTCCTTAGGGGTCTGCAAAGTTAACGTCGCTACCGAACTTAAAATCGCCTTTGCTGGCGCACTCAAAACCTACCTGAGCGCACATACCGATGCGAACGACCCACGGCATTACATGATGCCAGCAAAAGCGGCCATGAAAGAGGTAGTACGTAAGGTGATTGCCGACTGCGGCTGCGAAGGAAAGTTGTAATTGATTAATTAATTCGAATTGTACGGGTTCTGACAAAGGTCTGTTTTTAAAGCTGGATCACGAAAGATGCTTTTACCCTTTGCCTTCAATCCAAAAATATTATGAAGATAAACAAAAGATATCGGAGATAGAAGTGAAAGAAATAATCTCTCGTCATAAAGCAGGTGAGCATTTAGGTATTTGTTCTGTTTGTTCAGCCCATCCGCTGGTTATTGAATCTGCATTACGTTTTGATCTCAATACGAACACGAAAGTTCTAATCGAAGCGACCTCTAATCAGGTTAATCAGTTTGGTGGTTATACCGGGATGAAACCCGCTGATTTCCGTGACTTTGTCTATAGCATCGCACAAGCGGTTGGTTTTCCTCGCGAAAGGCTGATTCTGGGTGGCGATCATCTCGGCCCTAACTGCTGGCAAAACGAACCTGCGGCAGAAGCGATGGAAAAATCCGTAGCCTTAATCAAAGCTTACGTTGCCGCAGGGTTCAGCAAAATCCATCTTGATGCTTCGATGTCCTGTGCTGACGACCCAACGCCGTTAGATCCAATGGTTGTTGCCCAGCGAGCAGCCGTACTTTGCCAGGCCGCAGAAACAACGGCAACCGAAGAACAGAAACACCATCTGACTTACGTTATTGGAACAGAAGTTCCCGTACCAGGCGGAGAAGCCAGCACCATTGGCACCGTTCATGTCACACGCGAAGAAGATGCCGCCCGGACACTGGAAACCCATCAGGTTGCCTTCCGCGCATTAGGGCTTGAAGAGGCGTTAACTCGTGTAATCGCCATTGTGGTTCAACCCGGCGTCGAGTTCGATCACACCCAAATCATTCACTACCAACCACAAGCAGCAGAAGCGCTATCCGCCTGGATAAAAGAGACACCAATGGTCTACGAAGCGCATTCTACCGATTATCAAACCCGCCAGGCATACCGTGCTCTGGTACGCGATCACTATGCAATATTGAAAGTGGGTCCGGCACTCACCTTTGCCCTGCGCGAAGCTATTTTTGCTCTTGCGCAAATGGAAAATGAACTGATCTCCCCAGAACAACGGAGCCGGGTTCTGGAAGTAATTGACGAAGTAATGTTGAATGAACCGGACTACTGGAAAAAATATTATCGCCCAACCTGGAGCCAGGCGATGGTCGATATTCACTTCAGCCTCTCCGACCGTATTCGTTACTACTGGCCGCATCCCCGCATTCGTCAAAGTGTAGAGAAATTAATCACCAACCTTAATGACATCGCTTTACCACTGGGACTCATTAGCCAGTTTATGCCCGTGCAATTTGAACGCCTGACTGAAGGGACGTTAACCGCCACACCACACAATCTGATTATCGACAAAATCCAGGACGTTCTGCGCGCCTATCGCTTTGGTTGCGCACCAGTAATTGCCTGAAATCTGGAGAATATATGAGCCAACTTTTTGTTCGAACAGGAATTAACTTTAGCTCGTGTCAGCATGCGCTGACACATATTGGGGAGGAGATGCTGGCCAAAGGGGTCGTGTATGAAAGCTATCCGCAGGCCCTGATTGAGCGTGAAGCAACTTTTCCAACCGGAATAGCGCTGGAACGTCATGCCGTTGCGATTCCACATTGTGAAGCTGTGCATGCGATATCCCCTGCTATCTATCTGATTCGCCCGGATACACCGGTCAACTTTCAACAAGCAGATGATGACGAAGAGATAGCCGTCTCTTTAATTATCGCCTTAATCGTTGAGAACCCGACTGCGCAGCTGAAGCTCCTGCGTCGTCTGTTTAGTGAGCTACAAAACCCGAACACCATTGAAGCATTGCTGAATGCGCCTGATGCAGAACTGGCCATGCTCTTTCGGGAAAAAATCCTTGAGTCTGAGCCCTGCGCACAGGCTTGATAAAAAACTGATAATAAAAGGAATACCCTATGAAACGTAAAGTAATTGTGGCCTGTGGCGGTGCTGTAGCAACTTCAACAATGGCGGCAGAAGAAATTAAAGAACTCTGTGAAGCCAACAATATCCAACTCGACCTGGTTCAATGTCGGGTAACAGAAATCGAAACCTATATGGATGGAGCGGATCTTATCTGTACCACCGCCCGCGTTGACCGTACGTTTGGCGATATCCCAGTGGTCCACGGCATGCCTTTTGTTTCAGGTGTGGGTATCGAAGCATTACAGCAAAAAATACTGACTATCCTCGTGGGGTAACGCCATGTTTAGCGAAATAATGCGTTATATCCTCGACTTAGGTCCAACGGTTATGCTGCCGTTAGTGATCATCATCTTCTCAAAATTGCTGGGAATGAAGCTCGGGGATTGTTTTAAATCAGGTTTGCATATCGGGATTGGCTTCGTCGGTATCGGTCTGGTGATCGGCCTGATGCTGGACTCTATTGGCCCTGCCGCAAAAGCAATGGCAGAACAATTTCAAATCAACCTGCATGTCATCGATGTCGGTTGGCCAGGCTCATCACCAATGACCTGGGCTTCGCAAATTGCGTTAATTGCGATTCCAGTCGCCATTGGGGTGAATATCCTGATGCTGGTTACCCGCATGACCCGTGTGGTGAACGTCGACATCTGGAATATCTGGCATATGACGTTTACCGGTGCCATGTTGCATCTGGCGACCGGCTCATACTGGCTGGGCATTCTCGGCGTGGTTGTTCATGCCGCCTTCGTCTATAAACTGGGTGACTGGTTTGCCAAAGACACGCGCGACTTTTTTGGCCTGGAAGGCATTGCCATTCCACACGGTTCCTCGGCATACCTGGGCCCGATAGCTGTCCTGGTTGATACGATCATTGAAAAAATCCCCGGACTGAACCGCATTCATTTCAGCGCGGATGATGTCCAAAAACGCTTCGGACCCTTCGGCGAACCTGTAACCGTCGGTTTTGTGATGGGATTAGTGATCGGCATGCTGGCTGGATATGACGTTAAAGCTGTGCTGCAACTGGCGGTGAAAACGGCTGCCGTTATGTTGCTCATGCCGCGTGTCATTAAACCGATTATGGATGGCCTGACTCCGATTGCTAAACATGCCCGTAAACGCCTGCAGGCAAAATTTGGCGGACAGGAGTTCTTAATCGGTCTGGATCCTGCACTACTGCTCGGCCATACGTCGGTGGTTTCCGCCAGTCTAATCTTTATCCCGCTGACCATTCTGATTGCTGTTCTGGTACCCGGAAACCAGGTTCTGCCATTCGGCGATCTCGCGACCATTGGTTTCTTTGTCGCCATGGCGGTAGCCGTTCATCAGGGGAACCTATTCCGCACGCTGATCTCTGGCGTCATCATTATGGGTATCACCCTGTGGATAGCCACACAAACTATTGGTTTACATACCCAGCTTGCCGCTAATGCAGGCGCATTGAAAGCCGGTGGCATGGTGGCCTCAATGGATCAGGGCGGCTCCCCAATCACCTGGCTGCTAATCCAGCTCTTCACCTGGCAGAACGTGGTGGGCTTCATCATCATCGCTGCTATATACCTGTTGGGTGTATTACTGACCTGGCGTCGGGCACGTAATTTCGTGGCGGCTGAAAAAGCGGCAGCCATAACGGAAAGCCAGACCGCATCTTAATTTCTGGGGAGCATTTGCTCCCCTTCACATTTCTGGAGACACTTATGAAATCAGTGGTTATTCACGCTGAGGGCGACGTACGCGTTGAAGAACGTCCCATACCACAACTGCAAACTGATGAAGATGTATTGGTCAAAGTGGTCAGTTCAGGGCTTTGCGGCTCAGACATTCCCCGTATCTTCAATCATGGTGCGCACTATTATCCAATCACGCTCGGGCATGAGTTCAGTGGTTATGTTGAGTCCTACGGCGCAAGCGTAACCGACTTACAACCCGGTGATGCCGTGGCCTGCGTACCGCTGCTTCCCTGCTTTCATTGCCCTCAGTGCGAGCGGGGATACTTCTCGTTATGTAAACAATATCAGTTTGTCGGTTCACGAAGCGAAGGCGGGAACGCAGAATATGTGGTTGTAAAACGCGCCAACCTGTTCCGCCTGCCTTCAGATATGCCGATTGATGATGGCGCATTCATTGAACCGATTACCGTCGGTCTGCATGCTTTTCATCTGGCTCAGGGATGCGAAGGGAAAAATGTGATTATCGTTGGTGCTGGCACTATCGGTTTGCTGGCAATGCAATGTGCCCGTGAACTCGGTGCAAAAAGTATCACGGCGATTGATATCAACCCGCAAAAGCTGGCATTAGCAAAAGAACTGGGGGCAACCCATGTGTTTAATAGTCGGGAGATGAGTGCGGCTGAGATCCACGCGGGCCTGGAAAATATTCAGTTTGACCAACTCGTGCTGGAAACAGCGGGAACCCCGCAAACTGTGACGCTGTCGATTGAGATTGCAGGCCCTCGTGCTCAACTAGCGTTAGTCGGCACATTGCATCACGATCTGACGCTTGCTTCAGGTGTCTTTGGGCAAATATTACGTAAAGAATTAACCATTCTTGGCAGTTGGATGAACTATTCCAGCCCATGGCCTGGAGAAGAGTGGGAAACCGCTGCCCGTTTATTGACGGAAAAACGCTTACAGCTTGAGCCGTTAATTGCTCACACTGGCGATGCCGAAAGCTTTGCCAGCGCCGTCAAGTCACTCCACCGCGCGCCGATGCAAGGAAAAATTCTACTCAAACTATCCTGAACCCATGAGCCAGCAACCTGCGCTGGCTCACATTTACTTTCGAAATTTAGCGTTCACCTTTCGCAATCCTTCGATTAAACTAGTGATAATTAAATTATCAGGCAAATCAATATGAACTCATTTGAGAGAAGGAATAAAATTGTCGACCTGATTAACACGCAAGGCAGCGTACTGGTAATGGACCTTTCGAATACCTTTGGTATTTCTGAAGTAACCATTCGCGCCGACCTACGGTTATTAGAAGAGAAGGGTCTGGTCACCCGTTTTCACGGCGGTGCGGCAAAACCAGGAAGCCATCTGGCTGAAGGTGACAATCAGGAAGTGTTATTAGAAGATCGGTATCAGCTTGCCAGTGATCCCAAAAAACGGATTGCCCAGGCCGCAACGGCAATGGTTGAGGAAGGAATGACCGTAATTCTGGATAGCGGAAGCACCACTTTATTGATTGCTGAAGCGCTAAACCGAAAAAGTAATATCACCGTTATTACCAATAGCCTGCCTGCCGCGTTCACGTTATCGGAAAACAAAGACATTACGCTGGTCGTCTGCGGCGGCACTGTGCGCCACAAAACGCATTCAATGCATGGCACTATCGCTGAACGTTCCCTACAAGGAATAAGCGCTGACCTGATGTTCGTGGGCGCTGACGGGATTGATGCTACTAACGGTATTACGACCTTCAACGAAGGTTATTCGATTAGTAGCGTGATGGCGGCGGCAGCACATAAGGTCATTGCCGTACTGGACGCGACAAAATTTAATCGACGTGGTTTTAATCAGGTGCTGCCAATGGAAAAGATTAACTGCGTAATAACCGACGACAGTATCAGCAAACAGGATAAATCAGCGCTGGCCAAAACAGGCGTTGAACTGCTGGTCGTTTAAATTACCCGCCACATCTCTCCTTTTGTCGCGCCAACGCGTTGCAGTTTACCTTTTAGCTGCAACGCTTTCAGATAGCGTTCTACGGTCCGGACTGAGATTTCACACTCATTAGCGATACCTTTGGCGGATCTGCTCGGCTGATTCGACAATATTTGTAGAATGCGTTTGTCTATATCCAGTAAATCAGCCGACATTTCTTCCGACAAGGCTGATGGTTTTCCCAATCCCTCCTGCAAAGCAGAGATAAAGAGGAGATGCCCTACCAGCCATCGCAGCCCAATGCCCCATCAACTCACCAATTTCAATAACCTGGTTGAGGATCAATGGGGTAACCACGAAAGGTGGTTGGTAGATGCTCACTTTTACTCTCCCTGTTGTTCCAGCGCGTGCTTATACAACGCATTTTTTTTCACGCCATGGATTTCAGCAGCCAGCGCGGCGGCCTTTTTCAGCGGCAGTTCTGCCTGCAATAAGGCCAACGTACGCAGCGCATCGGCAGGAAGGTCGTCTTCCTGCGCTTTATGCCCTTCGACAATCAGCACCATTTCACCTTTACGACGGTTTTCATCTTCCTTGACCCACGCCAGCAATTCACCGACCGGTGCACCGTGAATAGTTTCCCAGGTTTTGGTCAGCTCGCGCGCCAGCACCACGTAACGGGATTCGCCCCACACGGCAACCATGTCTTCCAGGCTATCCAGCAAGCGGTGGGTAGATTCATAAAAAATAAGCGTACGCGGCTCGGCCTCAATGGCTTTCATCGCATCACGACGCCCTTTCGATTTGGCAGGCAGAAATCCTTCATAGCAAAAACGGTCTGAAGGCAGGCCTGCAGCGCTCAGGGCAGCAATCGCCGCACAAGGACCTGGCAGAGGAACAACGCGGATCCCCGCTTCGCGACAGGTACGCACCAGATGGTAGCCAGGATCGTTAATCAGCGGCGTTCCGGCATCGGAAACCAGCGCAATGTTTTGTCCTTCCTTGAGCTTCGCGACCAGCGTTTCGGCCTTTTGCTGCTCGTTGTGGTCATGTAGCGCGAACAGACGCGCGTTAATCGCGAAGTGTTGTAACAATAATCCTGTATGACGAGTGTCTTCAGCGGCAATCAAATCAACGGCTTGTAAAACTTCGAGCGCTCGTTGGGTAATATCAGCCAAATTTCCTATAGGAGTAGGTACAATAAAGAGTTGGCCTTGAGAATTATCCGCCGATTCGTGTTGTTTCATTGTGTCGTCCGTATTGCCGATTTAATATTGAGCATTGAGTAAAAAAATATCACTGGATACAGTATGGTACCCTCAACATTTTCTCGTTTGAAAGCCGCACGCGCGCTACCAGTCATTCTGGCAGCACTGATTTTCGCAGGCTGTGGCACCCAGGCGCCAGACCAGAGTGCAGCCCATATGCAGGGCACTGCGCAGGCTGATTCCGGCTTTTATCTGCAACAAATGCAGCAAAGCTCAGATGATAGCAAGACCAACTGGCAATTACTCGCCATTCGTGCACTGCTGAAAGAAGGCAAGAGCCAGCAGGCAATCGAACTGTTTAACCAGCTACCGCAGAAGCTAAGCGATACCCAGCAGCGTGAGCAGTCACTGCTGGCCGTCGAGATTAAGCTCGCGCAGAAAGATGTCGCTGGCGCACAGGCCCTGCTGGATAAGTTAACTCCCGCCGATTTCGATCAAAACCAACAGGCACGCTACTGGCAGGCGCAAATCGACGTCAACCAGGGTCGCCCATCTCTGACGCTGCTGCGCGCCCTGATCGCCCAGGAACCGCTGCTGGCCGCGAATGCTAAGCAGAAAAATATGGACGCCACCTGGCAGGCGCTGTCGTCCATGACCCAGGAGCAAGCGCAGGCGCTGGTCATCAATGCTGATGAAAATGTGCTGCAAGGCTGGCTGGATCTTCAGCGCGTCTGGTTCGATAACCGTAACGATCCGGACATGATGAAAGCCGGTATTGCGGACTGGCAGAAACGTTATCCGCAAAACCCAGGGGCAAAACTGTTACCAACACAGTTGGTTAACGTGCAGAGCTTTAAGCCCGCCTCCACCAGCAAAATCGCCCTGCTGTTACCACTGAACGGTCAGGCCGCTGTATTTGGCCGTACTATTCAGCAAGGCTTTGAAGCTGCGAAAAACATGGGCACTCAACCTGTCGCAGCCCCTGTTGCTGTCGCACCTGCCGCAGTTCCAGCTGCTACGACTACTACGGAACAGCCGCAAACGACTGACGGCGTTGCCAGCCCGTCTCAGGCGTCAGTAAGCGATCTGACCAACGAGACGCCGGCTCAGCCAGAAACACCTGCTGTGCAGCCCGCAGCACCCGCTCAGCCAACAACCGCCAGCGCACCGGCGAATCCGTCCGCTGAGCTGAAAATCTACGACACTTCATCACAGCCGCTGAACCAGATCCTGACTCAGGTTCAGCAGGATGGCGCCAGCATCGTGGTTGGCCCACTGTTGAAGAACAATGTTGAAGAGCTGATGAAAAGCAACACGCCATTGAACGTCCTGGCGCTTAACCAGCCGGAGTCGGTGAAAAATCTGCCGAACGTCTGCTACTTCGCCCTGTCGCCAGAAGATGAAGCGCGCGACGCCGCACGCCACATCCGCGATCAGGGAAAACAGACGCCGCTGTTGTTGATTCCACGGAGTTCATTAGGCGATCGCGTTGCCAACGCCTTTGCACAGGAATGGCAAAAACTGGGTGGCGGCGTGGTATTGCAGCAGAAGTTCGGCTCCACCGCTGAACTTAAAATGGGCGTCAACGGCGGCTCAGGGATTTCCCTGACAGGCAGCCCGGTGGCCTCCTCTGTGCCAGCCCAACCCGGCGTGACGATTGGCGGTCTGACCATCCCGGCAGCACCTACCGATGCGCAAATCACCGGCGGTAGCGGTCGTGTTGATGCCGTGTATATTCTGGCGACGCCGGAAGAAATTGCATTTATTAAGCCGATGATCGCCATGCGCAACGGCAGCCAGAGCGGAGCAACACTGTACGCCAGCTCTCGTAGTGCGCAGGGCACTGCCGGCCCGGATTTCCGTCTGGAGATGGAAGGCTTGCAGTACAGCGAAATTCCGATGCTGGCAGGCGCTAACGCGCCTCTCATGCAGCAGGCGCTTGGCGCGGTTCGTAACGACTACTCGCTGGCGCGTATGTATGCCATGGGTGTCGATGCCTGGTCGCTTGCCAACCACTTCTCGCAAATGCGTCAGGTGCAGGGTTTCGAAATTAACGGTAATACCGGGGCCTTAACCGCAACGCAGGATTGTGTGATTAACAGGAAGTTATCATGGCTCAAATACCAGCAAGGACAAGTCGTCCCCGCCAGTTAACGAGTAAACAGACCGGTGACGCGTGGGAATCCACCGCGCGTGACTGGCTGCTGAGCAAGGGACTGCATTTTATCGCCGCCAACGTGCGTGAACGTGGCGGCGAAATCGACTTGATAATGCGTGAAGGCAACACCACCGTATTTGTTGAGGTTCGCTACCGACGCTCAGCACAGTTCGGCGGTGCGGCGGCGAGTGTGACCCGGAGCAAACAACACAAATTATTACAGACCGCCCGCTTGTGGCTTGCGCGCCACAATGGGAGTTTTGATACTGTGGATTGCCGGTTCGATGTGTTAGCCTTCACCGGAAATGATGTTGAGTGGTTTAAGGACGCGTTCAACGACCGCTCATAGTTGAAGATTCAGAGCCTGGTTCTTAAGGATTAGCGTGTTAGATAGAATTAAAGTCTGCTTTACAGAAAGCATTCAAACTCAGATAGCTGCGGCTGAAGCACTTCCGGATGCAATCTCCCGTGCCGCCATGACGCTGGTTCAGTCCCTGCTCAATGGCAACAAAATTCTCTGTTGTGGTAATGGGACGTCCGCTGCCAACGCACAGCATTTTGCTGCCAGCATGATCAATCGTTTTGAAACAGAACGCCCAAGTTTACCTGCGATTGCACTAAATACTGATAATGTGGTCTTAACTGCGATTGCCAACGATCGCCTGCACGACGAAGTTTATGCAAAACAAGTCCGTGCGCTGGGACATGCAGGTGATGTTCTGCTGGCAATCTCTACGCGTGGTAATAGCCGCGATATCGTAAAAGCCGTTGAAGCCGCCGTGACACGCGACATGACAATCGTCGCGCTGACCGGGTATGACGGAGGGGAACTGGCCGGATTACTGGGGCCACAGGATGTTGAAATCCGTATTCCCTCACACCACAGCGCCCGCGTTCAGGAAATGCACATGCTGACGGTCAACTGCCTTTGCGATCTTATCGATAACACGCTTTTCCCTCACCAGGATGATTAAGGAGTACACATGAAGGCATTTTCGCCGCTTGCTGTGATTATCGCTGCACTGCTGCTGCAAGGCTGTGTCGCTGCTGCCGTTGTCGGAACTGCTGCTGTCGGCACCAAAGCCGCGACGGATCCTCGCAGCGTCGGCACTCAGGTAGATGACGGAACCCTGGAATTACGCGTCAATACGGCGTTGTCGAAAGATGCCCAAATCAAGAAAGAAGCGCGAATCAACGTGAGCGCTTATCAGGGTAAAGTGCTGCTGGTCGGCCAGTCGCCGAATAGCGAACTGTCTGCACGTGCAAAACAGATTGCGATGGGCGTAGAAGGTACGACTGAGGTCTTTAATGAGATCCGTCAGGGCCAGCCAATTGGTCTGGGCGATGCGTCCAACGATACCTGGATAACCACCAAAGTACGTTCCCAGTTACTGACCAGCGATCAGGTGAAATCCTCTAACGTGAAAGTAACGACTGAGAACGGGGAAGTGTTCCTGTTAGGTCTGGTGACCGAGCGTGAAGCGAAGGCGGCGGCGGATATCGCCAGCCGGGTAAGCGGCGTGAAACGCGTCACGACAGCCTTTACGTTTATTAAGTAACACGCCTGTAGATGGCATCTTATCCGGCCTATAGAACGTAATCGTTTGTAGGCCGGATAAGATGCCATCCGGCATTTTTTTATTTAGCCCTTTCGCGTAGCTCAGAAGAGGTCAGGATCGAAACCCCTTCATGCCCAGGCGCCAGCGCTTCTGCCAGCATTGCCCGAGCAACATCGCGCGCTTCAATCGACTTCCAGTTACCCGGCAGCAGCCTGAACAACGGCGCTAAAAACATCTCATTCGTCCGCTGCTTGTCCCTATCACCCAGGAGCATTGAAGGCCGGACAATCGTCAGCCGTGGCCAATTCTGCGCGATCAGCGCCTGCTCCATTTCACCTTTCACCCGATTATAAAAAAACGGTGAATTCGCATTGGCACCCATCGAACTCACTACCAGCATATGCTGGGCGCCTAACCTACGTCCCGTCAGGGCCGTATCTACCACCAGCGTATAGTCAGCATGGATAAACGCCTCTTTGCTGCCCGCTTCACGCCGGGTAGTCCCCAAACAACAAAAGACAATATCGACCGGATCGGTGACCTGCGCCAGAGCATCGGTTAGCTGCGGATCATGGGGGTTATAGATACCAACCGTATCAGCCAGCGGTCGACGCGTTGGTGCCGTGATGGCATTGACCCGGGGTTCATTGAGCAGCATACGCAGCAAATGTCCGCCCACCAGCCCCGTGGCTCCCGTTATTAACACCTGACTCATCGCTTATCTTCCCCAGGGTCTTCAATCACTCTTCTAACTATAGATCACGCAGCCAGTGCATCTTTTTACCGAAGCCCAGCGTGTTGTCCGTAAATTTGACTTCATCCAGTCGAATCTCCCATACGGGCGCTGGCAGCATTCTGGCAACGGGGAAACGGCGGTTGTAGGCTTTACGCGCGTCTTCGCTCTCCTGCCCCTCAAGACGCCGGATTTCCCCTTTAAACTGTACGCCACGAATCAGAGCGACGGTTTTAGGCTGACCGTTTACTGTACCGGCAATCGGCGCGCGGGGTCCGGACATCTGCGCATGACGCGTTTTCTCTTCAGTCAGCACATAGAACACCATCTTCTGCGCATCAAACAGGTAAAACGCATTGGCGCACCACAATTCACCTTCATGGTGTACGCACCAGGTCACGACGTGCTGTTTTGCCAGCCAGCGAGACACCGCAGTCAGTGTTTCCATTTCTGTTCTCTTTTATACTGTAGGCCTGAAAATTATCACGTCGATGGTAACAATGACACCCTGGTATCTGTACCTGATCCGTACCGCTGACAACGCCTTATACACCGGAATAACCACCGATGTGCAGCGCCGCTATAAGCAGCATCAAAGTGGGAAAGGCGCGAAGGCGCTACGCGGAAAGGGGGAACTCACGTTGGCATTTGCGGCGCAGGTTGGCGACCGTTCACTGGCCCTGCGCATAGAGTATCGCGTCAAACAGCTCACCAAGCGGCAGAAAGAGCGCCTTGTCGAAGGCGAAGGGCTTGAGGCGCTACTGAGCAGCCTGCAAACCCCGGAGCTTAAAAACGATTGAAGTGGTCGTGGTATTCCACAAGGCCCGTCACGCCTTCCAGCGCATCGTCCGCCAGGCGATGAACCTGGAACGCGCTTTCGGTGCCCGGCCAGCGGCAACGCAGGTCATGATGGGCCGCCAGCTCAAAGCCAAAGCGGCTGTACAGGGCCGGATCCCCCAGCGTAACCACAGCTGCGTAGCCAAACTCGTTCAGTGAATCGAGTCCTTCATAGACCAGCTGACGCGCCAGGCCCTGCCCCCGGTAGTTTTCATCCACCGCGAGCGGCGCCATGCCGACCCATTGCAGATCTTCACCCTGAACATCGACTGGGCTGAACGCGACGTAACCCACTACCTGACCTTCGTCATCGGTAGCAACCAGACCCAGCGTTAAGAAACCATCTTCACGCAGGTCGTGCACTAATTTCGCTTCCGCATCGCTCTCAAATGAACGGCGCAGCAGCGCATCAATACCTGGGGCATCAATGGGAATTTCAACTCGAATCAGCATGGCTCACCTACCGAGGTCTGTTTGGTTTCTGGCGACGTTTTCATCCCCGCCTCAACAAAATCTGCCAACTGCATCAACATGACGCGCAACGCTTTAGGCATCTGCTCCAGTTCGATGGCATCCATCAGATTTTTTACGTATAGCCCTAATTCTGTATCACCTTCAATCACCAGACGACGCTGGAAGAAAAGCGTATCCGGATCCTGCTTGCGGGCCACGATCATCAGCAGATCGCTGGCATCGGCGCTAAAACTCACATCCGCATCTGCATTCTGGCTGACGATAAGTTTATCGTTCTCAACAGAGGTATACCATTTGAGGTCAATGTCACGCACATGAATGCTCAGCCAGCGACCTTCGAGAAACTCCAGCTCCCCATCGGCCAGCGCCTGACTAAACTGCCAGCTCAGGACCTGCTCCAGAACCTGGCGCTTCAGCGCAAAGGGCGTCAGTTTAACTGGTACACTCATCAGAGAAGGACCAAATTGTACTAAGCGTGAACGCAGTTTATCCAACACGAGCTTTACTCCCTGTTTCAATAGTCCTGCTATTTTGCCATATCAAATAAACGACATAGCGGCATAAATCAACAATTCGATGCGAAATTGTTACCTCTTTATTGGTGTCACCAATACGACTTTAACTGCCTCAAATCAAAAATTGTCTCAGCAAGGTTAACTAAAATCCCCATTCGTTAACATTTCTGCGCCCATCACGGCGCAACGTTCAGGATAAATTATGGAGCTGCTCTGCCCTGCCGGAAACCTACCGGCGCTTAAGGCGGCCATCGAGAACGGCGCTGATGCTGTCTACATCGGGCTGAAAGATGATACCAACGCCCGTCATTTCGCCGGCCTTAATTTTACCGAGAAAAAATTGCAGGAAGCGGTGAGTTTTGTCCATCAGCACCGCCGTAAGCTGCACATTGCGATTAACACCTTTGCGCACCCGGATGGTTACGCGCGCTGGCAACGTGCCGTGGATATGGCAGCACAACTCGGTGCAGATGCGCTGATCCTTGCCGACCTCGCCATGCTTGAGTATGCCGCAGAGCGCTACCCGCATATTGAGCGCCATGTCTCTGTTCAGGCATCTGCAACCAATGAAGAGGCAATTAATTTCTATCATCGCAACTTTGACGTCGCCCGCGTGGTGCTGCCGCGCGTGCTGTCTATTCATCAGGTGAAGCAGCTCGCTCGCGTCACGCCAGTTCCCCTGGAAGTGTTCGCCTTCGGTAGCCTGTGCATTATGGCGGAAGGCCGTTGCTATCTTTCGTCCTATCTGACGGGTGAGTCTCCTAACACGGTTGGTGCCTGCTCGCCTGCCCGTTTTGTCCGCTGGCAACAGACCCAACAAGGGCTGGAATCCCGTCTTAATGAAGTGCTGATCGACCGCTACCAGGACGGAGAAAACGCCGGTTATCCGACGCTATGTAAAGGTCGCTATCTGGTTGACGGCGAGCGTTATCATGCGCTGGAAGAACCCACCAGCCTGAACACGCTGGAGCTGCTGCCGGAACTGCTGGCAGCCAATATTGCCTCGGTGAAAATCGAAGGACGTCAGCGCAGCCCGGCCTATGTCAGTCAGGTGGCGAAAGTGTGGCGTCAGGCGATCGACCGCTGTATGGCCGACCCGCAAAACTACGTCCCGCAGGCCGCGTGGATGGAAACGCTCGGTTCAATGTCCGAAGGCACACAGACCACGCTTGGCGCGTATCACCGTAAATGGCAGTGAGAGAAGCAATGAAATATTCCTTAGGGCCGGTGCTGTGGTACTGGCCGAAAGAAACGCTGGAAGATTTTTATCAGCAGGCTGCCGTAAGCCAGGCCGACGTTATCTATCTTGGTGAAGCGGTATGCAGTAAACGCCGCGCCACCAAAGTGGGCGACTGGCTCGATATGGCGAAATCGCTCGCTGGCAGCGGTAAACAAGTTGTGCTGTCAACACTGGCGCTGGTGCAGGCCTCTTCTGAACTGGGAGAGCTGAAGCGCTATGTCGAAAACGGTGACTTCCTGCTGGAAGCCAGCGATCTCGGGGTGGTAAACATGTGCGCCGAGCGTAAGCTGCCGTTTGTCGCCGGGCATGCGCTCAACTGCTACAACGCGGTTACCCTGCGTATGCTGCTCAAACAAGGCATGGTGCGCTGGTGTATGCCGGTAGAGCTTTCCCGCGACTGGCTGGCAAACCTGCTCAACCAGTGTGATGAGCTGGGTATTCGCAATCAGTTTGAAGTTGAGGTGCTGAGCTACGGGCATCTGCCGCTGGCGTACTCTGCCCGCTGCTTTACCGCACGCTCTGAAGACCGTCCAAAAGACGAGTGTGAAACCTGCTGCATAAAATACCCGAACGGGCGTAATGTGCTGTCGCAGGAGAATCAGCAGGTCTTTGTCCTCAACGGGATCCAGACCATGAGCGGCTATGTTTACAACCTCGGCAACGAACTGACATCGATGCAGGGGCTGGTTGATATTGTGCGTCTGTCCCCTTCAGGCACTGAAACATTCGCCATGCTCGACGCCTTCCGCGCCAATGAAAATGGCAGTGCCCCATTACCGCTTGCTGCCCACAGTGACTGTAACGGCTACTGGAAGCGACTGGCTGGACTGGAGCTGCAGGACTAGCCGGATACGGCATAAATACCTTATCGGGCCTACAAATAGCGATCCCGTAGGTCCGATAAGCGCAGCGCCATCGGGCATGTTATATTCGGTACCCGCCGTATAAAGCTCACTTTGTTAACAACATTCGCTAATCTTTAATGCAGTATTAAAAGATTAACCGGTAACAAAGTGAGCCGTTATGACTGACAAAACTATTCCGTTCTCGGTGCTGGATCTGGCGCCGATCCCTGAAGGATCCTCGGCAAAAGAGGCCTTCACACACTCGCTTGATCTCGCTCAACTGGCCGAAAAACGCGGTTATCACCGCTATTGGCTGGCGGAACATCACAACATGACCGGCATCGCCAGCGCTGCTACCTCAGTGCTGATTGGTTATCTGGCTGCTAATACCACCACGCTGCATCTCGGGTCTGGCGGCGTGATGCTGCCTAACCATTCGCCGCTGGTGATCGCCGAGCAGTTCGGTACCCTGAATACGCTGTATCCGGGACGAATCGATCTCGGGCTTGGTCGCGCACCGGGCAGCGATCAGCCAACCATGCGCGCACTGCGCCGCCATATGAGCGGTGATATCGATAACTTCCCACGCGACGTCGCTGAACTGGTGGACTGGTTCGACGCCCGCGATCCTAACCCCCATGTACGTCCGGTTCCCGGCTACGGCGAGCAGATCCCCGTCTGGTTATTAGGCTCCAGCCTGTACAGCGCACAACTGGCGGCCCAGCTTGGTCTGCCGTTTGCCTTCGCCTCGCACTTTGCTCCGGATATGCTGCACCAGGCACTGCATCTGTATCGCAGCCAATTCAAGCCCTCAGCGCGGCTGGCAAAACCGTATGCGATGGTGTGCATCAACATTATTGCCGCCGACAGCAATCGCGACGCCGAGTTTCTTTTCACCTCCATGCAGCAGGCATTTGTGAAGCTGCGTCGTGGCGAAACCGGCCAGCTACCGCCGCCGGTAGAGAATATGCATCAGCTGTGGTCCGCTTCTGAGCAGTACGGCGTACAACAGGCGCTGAGCATGTCGCTGGTCGGTGATAAGGTAAAAGTGCGGCATGGTCTCGACGCCATTTTGCGTGAAACCCAGGCTGATGAAATTATGGTTAACGGCCAGATTTTTGATCATCAGGCACGTCTACATTCGTTTGATTTGGCGATGGATGTGAAGCAGGAATTATTGGGATAGTACTATTTGTGCCGGATGGCGGCTACGCCTTATCCGGCCTACACGGTGATGTAGGCCCGGTAAGCGTAGCACCACCGGGCAACGGTTTTACTGATAAACCGGTAACAAATTAACGCTCGACAGAATATGGATAACCGCGTTGCCGATACCGAATACCAGGATCAGCGCAATCATCGGCTTACCGCCCCAGACACGGAATTTCGGGCTACCGAAACGCTCGCGAGATTTACGGGCCAGCAGCGCCGGAACAATGGCGGCCCAGATGGTTGCCGCGAGTCCTGCATAGCCAATGGCGTACAGGAAACCGTTCGGCCATAGCAAGCCACCGATAATTGGCGGGACAAACGTCAGCAATGCCGTTTTGAAACGTCCCATTGCCGAGTCATCAAAGCCAAACAGATCCGCCAGATAGTCAAACAGACCGAGCGTAACACCGAGGAATGAACTCGCCACCGCAAAGTTGGAGAACACCACCAGCAGCAGATCCAGACTGCGGCTATTTAACACACCGCTCAGCGCCTGTACCAGCACATCAATGTTACCGCCTTGCTGTGCAATACCAATAAATTCCGGACGCGGGATATTACCCATCGTCCCCAGTAACCACACGGTATACAGCACCAGCGCCAGCAGCGTGCCGTAAACCAGACACTTAACGATGGTCTTCGGATCTTTGCCGTAGTACTTCATCAGGCTCGGGACATTGCCGTGATAGCCGAATGAGGCCAGACAGAACGGCAGCGTCATCAGCAGGTACGGCGTATACGAAGCGTTGCTTTCCGCCACGTTAAACAACGTTGTGGGCTGAACGTGCCCTAATAAACTGCCGAAAGTCAGGAAAAAGGTAATTACCTTCGCACCCAGCACAATCGCCGTCATGCGGCTCACCGCTTTGGTGCTTAACCACACCACAAACGCCACCAGCAGCGCAAAACCAAGACCTGCCGCACGTGCAGGAACGTTCAACGACATCTCCGAGAAGGTGTGGTGCAGGATTGATCCACTCGCCGAGATATACGCGTAGGTCAGAATATAGAGAACGAAAGCAATCGAGATGCCGTTCACCACGTTCCAGCCTTTGCCCAGCAGATCTTTCGTGATGGTGTCAAAACTGGAGCCAATGCGGTAATTGAGGTTAGCTTCAAGGATCATCAGTCCGGAGTGCAGCATGCAGAACCAGGTAAAGATCAGCGCCGCCATTGACCAGAAGAACCACGCCCCGGACATGACCACTGGCAGAGAAAACATCCCCGCGCCAATAATGGTGCCGCCGATGATCACCACGCCGCCGAGCAGCGAAGGTGACGTTTGGGTGGTGGTTAGTGTTGCCATTTAGCCATCTCTCCAGTCATTTATCTTGTGACTACATCTCAATGTGCTGCACTGTACCAGTACACGAGTACAATTGAAATAAAAAAAGCCCCGATTGTTGAGATCGGGGCCGTATATTTTACTTTACAGCTATAAAGCTAAAAGGCTTATGCATCACCGCCGAAACGACGACGACCAGCAGAGTCATCACGGCGCGGAGCAGAAGAATCGTCACGACGCGGACCACGGTTGCCTTCACGACGTTCGCCGCTGAAACGACGACCATCGCCACGACCGCCTTCACGACGTTCACCGCTAAAGTTACGACCTTCACCGCGACCGCCTTCACGACGCTCACCGCTGAAACGACCACCGCCACGACGCTCACCACCGGTGTGCGGAACTGCATCGCCAACCAGCTGCATGTTCATCGGCTTGTTCAGGATGCGAGTACGGGTAAAGTGCTGCAGCACGTCGCCCGGCATACCTTTCGGCAGTTCGATGGTGGAGTGGGAAGCAAACAGCTTGATGTTACCGATGTAACGGCTGCTGATATCACCTTCGTTAGCAATCGCACCAACGATATGACGAACTTCAACACCGTCATCACGGCCCACTTCAATGCGGTACAGCTGCATGTCACCAACGTCACGACGTTCACGACGCGGACGGTCTTCACCACCACGGTCATTACGGTCACGAGGGCCACGATCGTTGCGGTCACGCGGACCACGGTCATCACGGTCGCGGAATTCGCGTTTCGGACGCATCGGCGCATCTGGCGGCAGGATCAGAGGACGTTCGCCCTGAGCCATTTTCAGCAGTGCAGCTGCCAGCGTTTCGATATCCAGCTCTTCTTCCGGCTGCATTTTCGCCAGCAGAGCACGGTACTGATCCAGATCGCTACTTTCCAGCTGCTGCTGTACTTTAGCGGCGAATTTTTCCAGACGGCGTTTGCCCAGCAGATCTGCGTTCGGCAGTTCTACTTCCGGAATAGTCAGCTTCATGGTGCGTTCGATGTTACGCAGCAGACGACGCTCGCGGTTCTCAACGAACAGCAGCGCACGACCCGCACGACCCGCACGACCGGTACGACCGATACGGTGAACGTAAGACTCGGAATCCATCGGGATGTCGTAGTTGACAACCAGGCTGATACGCTCAACGTCCAGGCCACGGGCCGCAACGTCGGTGGCAATCAGAATATCCAGACGACCATCTTTCAGACGCTCCAGAGTCTGCTCACGCAGGGACTGGTTCATGTCGCCGTTCAGTGCAGCGCTGCTATAACCGCTACGCTCCAGCGCTTCTGCTACTTCCAGGGTCGCATTTTTGGTACGAACGAAGATAATCGCCGCATCAAAGTCTTCTGCTTCCAGGAAACGCACCAGCGCTTCATTTTTACGCATGCCCCACACAGTCCAGTAGCTCTGGCTGATGTCAGGACGGGTAGTGACGCTGGACTGAATGCGTACTTCCTGCGGCTCTTTCATAAAGCGGCGGGTAATACGACGAATCGCTTCCGGCATGGTTGCAGAGAACAGAGCGGTCTGATGACCTTCCGGGATCTGCGCCATGATGGTTTCAACGTCTTCGATGAAGCCCATACGCAGCATTTCGTCAGCTTCGTCCAGTACCAGACCGCTCAGTTTGGAGAGGTCCAGAGTACCGCGCTTCAGGTGATCCAGCAGACGACCCGGCGTACCGACGACGATCTGTGGCCCCTGACGCAGGGCACGTAATTGCACGTCATAACGCTGGCCGCCGTACAGGGCAACCACGTTCACGCCGCGCATGTGTTTAGAGAAATCCGTCATGGCTTCTGCAACCTGAACCGCCAGTTCGCGGGTCGGTGCCAGCACCAGAATCTGAGGTGCCTTCAGCTCAGGATCAAGATTGTTGAGCAGCGGTAAAGAGAACGCTGCAGTTTTGCCGCTACCTGTCTGGGCCATACCCAGAACATCGCGGCCGCCCAGCAGATGCGGAATGCACTCTGCCTGGATTGGAGATGGTTTTTCGTAACCCAGATCGTTAAGGGCTTCAAGGATAGGAGCCTTCAGGCCCAGATCTGCAAAAGTGGTTTCGAATTCAGCCATGTAGTACGTGTGCCTCAAAATTAATGGCGGCCAGTCTACATAACTCATCATGAAATTGATCTGCAATTTTCATTGAAAAGTGTGAACCGGCTCAAAGTAGGTGTATTAACGAACAACAACGCCCTCACCCGTGAAGGTGATGGCAATCAAAAAAGATTACGGGCTGATGTGTACGTCAGCTATTGCTGGTCCGATTCTGCCAGGTCATCTTGGTCCTGGCCCAGGAGCGATAATTCCAACAATGCGTATCGGTGCTCAACAAAGTTATGAACGTTGTTAGCCACCGCCAGTTTGAACAATGCCGTAGCGTTGTCCAAATCCCCCAGACTTAGGTAGTACTTACCTAAATAGAAGTTGGTTTCACTGAGATGCTCAGCGAGCGAGGTGTTATCCGTTGCGTCCGCCTTCAGGCGTTCCATCAGCGTTGCTTCGCTAATGTTGCCCAGGTAGAACTCGACAATGTTCCATCCCCATTGCTCTTTATCCGATTTCTCAAAGCGTTGCTTCAACGCTTCTTTAGCCTGCTTCTCATCGAGCTTCTGCTCGGCAAGATAAAGCCACAGACTACGGAAAGGATCATTGGGATCGTCTTGATAAAACGCTAGCAGATCATCTTGCGCTAACTTGTCGCGACCGCCGTAATACAATGCGATACCGCGATTTAAGTGCGCGTAGTTGTAAGTTGGATCAAGCTCAAGTACAGAATCAAACGCTTCATAGGCAGCATCAAAATTGCCTGCCTGCGTTAAATATATACCTAAGTAATTGAATACTTCAGGCATATCTGGTCGGATTGCCAGCGCTTGTGAAAAATCATTTCGCGCCAGTGCCCTCAGACCGAGACTATCATACAACACTCCGCGCTCATATAAAAGCTGTGCGCGTTCGTCATCGGTTAAAGCCCGACTGGCAAGAATTTGTTCCATACGTGCCAGAATCACTTCCTGCTGCAAAGTCGGTTGCAATGGTACTGCGAGGACTTCACTCTTTCGCCAGGCGGAATTACTGCATCCAGCCAGCGTGAGTGCTGTCGCAACGAAACACCAGCGCAAAAAAGGCTTCATTTCCCACTCCCGAAGACAACGATTGAATGAACGTCCAGGTTCCCCGGTTGCTAACAAGGCATCCTGCCGGGTTAAAGGCCCTCCGCTTTCACGGAGGGCAATGGCAACCTTACTCGCCCTGGCTTGCCGGAGCTTCCGGTTCGCCTGCAGGCTGAGACTGCTCAGTTGCTTCTTTAATGCTCAGACGTACACGGCCCTGGCGATCAACTTCCAGAACTTTGACCGGTACTTCCTGGCCCATCTGCAGGTAGTCGGTCACTTTCTCTACGCGCTTGTCAGCGATCTGAGAGATGTGTACCAGACCTTCTTTACCGCCACCGATGGCAACGAATGCGCCAAAGTCAACGATACGGGTCACTTTACCATTGTAGATACGGCCAACTTCGATCTCTGCGGTGATCTCTTCGATACGACGGATAGCATATTTCGCTTTCTCACCGTCGGTCGCAGCAATCTTCACGGTACCATCATCTTCGATTTCAATGGTGGTGCCGGTTTCTTCGGTCAGAGCACGGATAACAGAACCGCCTTTACCGATAACATCTTTGATCTTGTCCGGGCTGATCTTGATGGTGTGGATACGCGGAGCGAACTGAGAAATGTCGCCGCGCGGAGCGTTGATCGCTTGTTCCATCACACCCAGGATGTGCAGACGCGCACCTTTAGCCTGGTTCAGAGCAACCTGCATGATTTCTTTGGTGATACCTTCAATTTTGATATCCATCTGCAGTGCAGAGATACCGTCGCGGGAACCCGCCACTTTGAAGTCCATATCGCCCAGGTGGTCTTCGTCGCCCAGGATGTCAGACAGAACAACAAAGTTGTCGCCTTCTTTCACCAGACCCATCGCGATACCCGCAACGGCGGCTTTGATCGGCACACCTGCGTCCATCAGCGCCAGGGAAGCACCACATACGGAAGCCATGGAAGAAGAACCGTTAGATTCGGTGATTTCAGAAACCACACGCACGGTGTACGGGAATTTATCCAGTTCCGGCATTACTGCCAGTACGCCACGCTTCGCCAGACGGCCGTGACCAATCTCACGACGCTTCGGAGAACCGACCATACCGGTTTCACCTACGCAGTACGGAGGGAAGTTGTAGTGGAACAGGAAGTTGTCAGTACGCTCGCCCATCAGTTCGTCGAGGTTCTGCGCATCACGCGTGGTGCCCAGGGTCGCAGTAACCAGCGCCTGAGTTTCGCCACGGGTGAACAGTGCGGAACCGTGGGTACGCGGCAGAACGCCAGTACGCACGTCCAGGCCACGGATCATGTCTTTTTCACGGCCATCGATGCGCGGCTCGCCTGCCAGTACGCGGCTACGAACAACGTTTTTCTCGATAGCGTGCAGGATTTCACCCAGTTCGTTAGCGTCCAGGGTTTCGTCTTCAGCCACCAGAGTCGCGATGGTTTCAGATTTGATCACGTCAACCTGAGCATAACGCTCTTGTTTGTCAGTGATACGGTAAGCATCGCTCAGACGAGCTTCTGCCAGTGCGGCAACGCGCGCGTTCAGCGCTTCGTTGACGGCTTCTGGCTGCCAGTCCCAACGCGGTTTGCCAGCTTCTTTCGCCAGCTCGTTGATCGCCTGAATCACAACCTGCTGCTGTTCGTGACCGAACACAACAGCGCCCAGCATCTGATCTTCGCTCAGCAGTTCAGCTTCGGATTCAACCATCAGTACGGCTGCTTCAGTACCTGCAACAACCAGGTCCAGCTTGCTTTCTTTCAGTTCGTCCTGAGTCGGGTTCAGTACGTACTGGTCATTGATGTAACCAACACGTGCAGCACCGATCGGGCCGTTGAATGGGATACCAGACAGCGTCAGCGCAGCAGATGCACCAATCATTGCCACGATGTCCGGGTTAACCTGCGGGTTAACGGAAACAACGGTCGCGATAACCTGAACTTCGTTAACGAAGCCTTCCGGGAACAGCGGGCGAACCGGGCGGTCAATCAGACGCGCGATCAGGGTTTCGCCTTCGCTCGGACGGCCTTCACGACGGAAGAAGCTACCCGGGATACGTCCAGCAGCGTAGGTACGCTCCTGATAGTTAACGGTCAGCGGGAAAAAGTCCTGGCCTGGTTTCGCTTTTTTCTGACCAACAACGGTAACGAATACCGCGGTGTCATCCATGCTAACCATAACAGCGGCAGTCGCCTGACGCGCCATCATGCCGGTTTCCAGCGTAACGGTATGCTGACCGTACTGGAATTTACGAACGATCGGATTAAGCAAAATAATATCCTTTCTCTATTTTTTGACGGCACATTTTTGCGCCATCGTTAATACCCGATCTTCTGCGCATCCTCGCGACTAATGACAACCCTAACCCATAAGCATGAGTAAAGCCTCTCATTAGCCGCGCGAACCTCTGCAACGGAAGATCATTCATAGCAACAATACATTAGTTTCCAGCGAATTGCTGCCATCTGCTGGAAAAAAGGGGCCATGAAGGCCCCCTCTTTCTGAAACTCGAAAGAATTAGCGACGCAGGCCCAGACGCTCGATCAGCGCGGTGTAACGTGCAACATCTTTACGTTTCAGGTAGTCGAGCAGTTTACGACGCTGAGAAACCATGCGCAGCAGACCACGACGGCTGTGGTGATCTTTTTTGTGCTCTGCAAAGTGGCCCTGCAGGTGGTTAATCTGTGCAGTCAACAGAGCAACCTGAACATCGGTAGAACCGGTGTCGTTTGCATCACGACCAAACTCAGAAACGATTTTAGCGGTAGCTTCAGTACTTAGAGACATTTTAAAACTCCAAAGTGATAAGAATGAAAGGATGCCGATCTCTAATTCAGCTATCCCAGTGTATACACTTTATCCTTCAAACTGACTCTGCGTTGGCTGCGTCCGCTCACCTCAGTCACTTACCTAAGTAAGCTCCTGAGGATTCTCAGACTTGCCGCCTTGATGCAGCTCGAATGATTTTGTGTATACGCCACGCAGATTGTTAAACAATTTACGCGACGTTAAGCGGCAGTATTCTACTCGCAGCGCCCTTTTATCGCAAGACAGAGAGCGCTATGCAGGATACTCAACCACCAAGCGGCGGGGGGCGACACGACCTTCATCGTCCATCTCCCCCATGCCAATAAACTTGCCGTCATCGCCTTCCGTCACGCGTACCAGCCCTTCCAGCGGGGCGCCTGTCGTCCGTACCGGATTACCATTTTTAAAGTAAACCGACGATGTTAAAGGCAAATTAACAACAGGATAGTCCGATGCCGGACTGTCCATTGGCATCAGCAAAGGATCAAGCAGCTGAGCCGCCGGAATGTTCTGCTGTTCTGCCTGTTCGACCAGCTCACGCAGGTGTTCCAGCGTGACCATACGATCCACCGGATATTTGCTGACCGTCAGACGACGCAGATACGTTACATGCGCGCCGCAGCCCAGCTTCTCACCGAGATCGTCAACGATGGTGCGAATATAGGTGCCTTTGGAGCAGTGAACTTCCAGCTCCAGTTCGTTACCCTCGTGACGGATAAACAGCAGCTCATAGACGGTAATCGGGCGCGCTTCACGCGGCACTTCAATGCCCTGACGCGCATATTCGTACAGCTTCTTACCCTGATACTTCAGCGCCGAATACATCGACGGAATCTGCTCGATATCGCCGCGGAAAGTCTCCAGCGCGCTCGCCAGTTGTTCTGCGGTGAAGGTTACCGGACGCTCCTGCACGATCTGCCCATCGGCATCGGAAGTGTCAGTACGCTGGCCCAGACGGGCAACCACGCGATAGCGTTTGTCAGAATCCAGCAAATACTGTGAAAACTTTGTCGCTTCACCGAGGCAGATAGGCAGCATACCTGTCGCCAGCGGATCCAACGCGCCGGTATGTCCCGCGCGGTTGGCATTGTAGATGCGCTTTACTTTTTGCAGCACGTCATTGCTGGACATGCCCTGCGGCTTATCCAGCAGCAGGACACCGTGAATATCGCGACCACGACGACGAGGACGACTCATCAGTCCTCCTTGCTGTCGTCCGCTGGGTTCACACGACGCTCATCGTCATGTTTCACCACGCTGGTCACCAGGTTGGACATGCGCATCCCTTCGACCAGTGAGTTGTCGTAGAAGAAGGTCAGCTCAGGCACGATGCGCAGACGCATTGCTTTACCCAGCAGAGAACGGATAAAACCAGAGGCTTCCTGCAGTGCCTTAATGCCGTTTTTCACAGCAGCTTCGTCCTGATCGTTGAGGAAAGTCACGAATACTTTGGCATATGCCAGATCACGGGACATCTCAACACCCGATACGGTGGTCATCATGCCAACACGCGGGTCTTTGATTTCGCGTTGCAGGATGAGTGCGATTTCTTTCTGCATCTCCTGCGCGACACGCTGTGGGCGACCAAATTCTTTCGCCATAATAAATTCTCCAGACAAAAAAGGGGCATTCAGCCCCTTTTGAAAATAATTCGGTGATTAGGCTGTAGGCCTGATAAGCTTAGAGCCATCAGGCATTACATTGCCGGATGTCGGCGTAAACGCCTTATCCGGCCTACACCCGAACAACCTTAAGCAATTGTACGTTTGATCTCGATGATCTCGAACACTTCGATCATATCGCCTACGCGAACGTCGTTGTAGTTCTTAACGCCGATACCACATTCCATACCGTTACGGACTTCGTTAACGTCATCTTTGAAGCGGCGCAGGGATTCCAGCTCGCCTTCATAGATAACCACGTTGTCACGCAGTACGCGGATTGGGTTGTGACGTTTAATCGTGCCTTCGGTAACCATACAGCCTGCGATAGCGCCGAATTTCGGTGATTTGAACACATCACGAACTTCAGCCAGACCAATGATCTGCTGTTTCAGCTCCGGAGACAGCATGCCGCTCATCGCAGCTTTCACTTCGTCGATCAGATGATAGATGACGGAGTAGTAACGCAGATCCAGGCTTTCTGATTCGATAACTTTACGTGCAGAGGCATCAGCACGTACGTTGAAGCCAACCAGAATCGCGTTGGATGCCGCAGCCAGGGTCGCGTCGGTTTCGGTGATACCACCTACGCCAGAACCGATGATCTTCACTTTTACTTCGTCGGTAGACAGTTTCAGTAAAGAGTCGGAAATCGCTTCTACAGAACCCTGTACGTCAGCCTTCAGCACGATGTTCACTTCGTGAACTTCGCCTTCGGTCATGTTGGCGAACATGTTCTCAAGTTTAGATTTCTGCTGACGAGCCAGTTTAACTTCACGGAATTTGCCCTGACGGTACAGTGCAACTTCACGCGCTTTCTTCTCGTCACGAACAACAGTAACTTCGTCACCCGCAGCCGGAACACCGGACAGACCGAGGATTTCCACCGGAATGGACGGACCTGCTTCCAGTACTTCCTGACCCAGTTCGTTACGCATCGCACGAACGCGGCCGTATTCGAAACCACACAGAACGATATCGCCCTTGTTCAGGGTACCTTCGCGAACCAGGACGGTAGCAACCGGGCCACGACCTTTATCCAGGAAGGATTCGATAACCGCACCGCTCGCCATACCTTTACGCACAGCTTTCAGTTCCAGTACTTCGGCCTGCAGCAGGATAGCATCCAGCAGTTCGTCGATACCGGTACCCGCTTTCGCAGAAACGTGAACGAACTGGCTCTCGCCGCCCCACTCTTCCGGCATGATGCCGTACTGGGACAGTTCGTTTTTAACGCGATCTGGATCCGCTTCCGGTTTATCGATTTTGTTGACTGCAACAACTACCGGCACACCTGCCGCTTTCGCGTGCTGGATAGCTTCGATAGTCTGCGGCATCACGCCGTCGTCTGCTGCAACAACCAGAACAACGATATCCGTTGCCTGAGCACCACGAGCACGCATGGAGGTAAACGCGGCGTGACCCGGGGTGTCCAGGAAGGTGATCATACCGTTGTCAGTTTCAACGTGGTACGCACCGATGTGCTGAGTAATGCCGCCCGCTTCGCCAGAGGCCACTTTCGTTGAACGAATGTAGTCCAGCAGAGACGTTTTACCGTGGTCAACGTGACCCATGATGGTCACTACCGGTGCGCGCGGTTCAGCCGCAGCGCCGGTGTCACGGTCGCTCATTACTGCTTCTTCCAGCTCGTTTTCACGACGCAGGATAACTTTGTGGCCCATCTCTTCGGCAACCAGCTGTGCGGTTTCCTGGTCGATGACCTGGTTGATGGTCGCCATTGCGCCCAGTTTCATCATCGCTTTGATGACCTGAGAGCCTTTGACCGCCATCTTGTTCGCCAGATCGCCAACGGTGATGGTTTCGCCGATCACAACGTCACGGTTAACGGCCTGAGCTGGCTTCTGGAAGCCCTGCTGCAGAGCGGAACCTTTACGCTGCTTACCGCCTTTACCGCCGCGAACCGCTGCACGTGCTTCTTCACGGTCAGCTTTAGATTCAGCGTGTTTGTTACCTTTTTTCGCCGGACGCGCTGCTTTAGTGCTGCGAGTACGACCACGACCGCCTTCAACTTCACGATCGTTCTCGTCTTCAGCCTGGCGAGCATGCTGAGAGGTGGTGACGTGATAATCACTGGTGTCTTCGACAGGTTCAGCGTTATTCACACCATTTTTCTCGTTTTCTTCCGCCATACGGCGAGCTTCTTCCGCTACGCGGCGCGCTTCTTCTTCAAGCTTGCGACGTGCTTCTTCTTCCGCTTTACGCTTCAGTTCTGCGGCTTCATTTTCACGGCGGGCTTTTTCGGCCTGGGCGGTTTTAGTCATATCGTCGGTCTGTTGATTGCTCACTTTGTCTTTTTCCGCAGCTTCACGTTTCGCTTTATCAGCGGCTTCACGCTTAGCTTGTTCTGCGGCCTCACGTTCGGCTTTTTGTTGCGCCTCGCGTTTGGCAGCTTCTTCTGCCTCACGACGGGCTTGCTCTTCCGCTTCACGCTGCGCCTGCTCTTCCGCGGCAAGGCGTTCAGCCTCTTGCGGATCGCGTTTCACAAAGGTGCGTGTCTTGCGGACTTCGATTTGTACCGATTTGCTTTTTCCACCGGTACCTGGAATATTGAGAGTACTGCGCGTTTTACGCTGCAATGTCAACTTATCCGGCGCTGAGCCGTTTTCACGGTTCAAATGCGCCAGTAAGGTTTGTTTCTCTTGTGCGGACACAGAGTCGTCAGCAGACTTCGGAATACCGGCATCAGCAAATTGCTGTACCAGGCGATCTACGGAAGTCTGTATCTCTGCAGCCAGCGTTTTTACGGTTACATCTGTCATACTGTTCCTTCCTGCTACAGTTTATTACGCTTCGTCGCCGAACCAGCAAATATTACGGGCAGCCATAATCAGCTCACCGGCTTTTTCGTCGGTCAACCCTTCGATATCAGCCAGATCATCAATGCCCTGTTCAGCGAGATCTTCCAGCGTACAAACACCACGGGCCGCCAGTTTGAAGGCCATCTCACGATCCAATCCTTCCAGATTCAGCAGATCGTCAGCCGGTTTGTTATCACCGAGGCTTTCTTCCTGGGCCAGTGCCAGAGTGGTCAGTGCGTTTTTAGCACGCTCGCGCAGCGCTTCAACGGTCTGTTCATCCAGGCCGTCAATTTCCAGCAGTTCTTTCATTGGCACGTAGGCCAGTTCTTCCAGCGTCGCAAAACCTTCTTCCACCAGAACGGTCGCGAAATCTTCATCGATATCGAGATATTTGGTGAAGGTATCGATGGCTGCATGTGCTTCAGCCTGATGCTTCGCTTGCAGGTCATCAACGGTCATCACGTTGAGTTCCCAACCGCTCAGTTGTGAAGCCAGGCGGACGTTCTGACCATTACGTCCAATCGCCTGAGCCAGGTTACCGGCTTCAACCGCGATATCCATGGTGTGTTTGTCTTCATCCACCACGATAGAAGCGACGTCTGCTGGCGCCATTGCGTTAATCACGAACTGCGCCGGGTTATCATCCCACAGGACGATATCGATACGCTCGCCGCCCAGTTCGGTAGAAACTGCCTGAACGCGCGCACCGCGCATACCAACACAGGCGCCGACCGGATCAATACGCTTGTCGTTGGTCTTAACGGCGATTTTCGCACGCGATCCCGGATCGCGAGCAGCCGCTTTAATTTCGATAACTTCTTCGCCGATTTCCGGCACTTCAATGCGGAACAGCTCAATCAGCATTTCCGGCTTGGAACGGGTTACGAACAGCTGTGCACCGCGCGCTTCCGGGCGAACTGAGTACAGAACGCCACGAATACGGTCACCAGGGCGGAAGTTTTCACGCGGCAGCATGTCTTCACGCAGGATCACAGCTTCAGCATTACTGCCCAGATCCAGAGAAATGTTGTCGCGGTTTACTTTCTTCACCACACCGGTGACGATTTCGCCTTCGTGTTCGCGGAACTGATCAACAACCATTGCGCGTTCAGCTTCACGTACTTTCTGTACGATAACCTGCTTCGCGGTCTGGGTAGTGATACGGTCAAAGGTGACAGATTCAATCTGATCTTCAACATATTCGCCCACGTTCAGACTTTCGTCTTCGAAGCGTGCCGCTTCCAACGTAATTTCTTTGGTCGGCTGAGTAACTTCTTCTACGATTACCCAACGACGGAAGGTATCGAAATCACCGCTTTTACGATCGATTTCTACGCGAACGTCGATCTCTTGCTCATATTTTTTCTTTGTTGCTGTAGCCAGCGCACTTTCCAGCGCTTCAAAAATTTTCTCGCGTGGCAGCGCTTTTTCGTTGGATACGGCTTCAACAACAGCCAAAATTTCTTTGTTCATCGCGGGCTTTTCACCTCAATCCAGACTGTTAAAAGTGGGGAACCAGGTTCGCCTTCTGGATATTACTCAGCGCGAACACTTCATCTTTGCCTTCGACTGTGACCGTGATCATCTCACCGTCCACCGCTTTGATAACGCCCTGCCATTTACGACGGTTTTGTACCGCCATACGAAGAACCAGCGTGACTTCTTCACCCAGGAAACGCACGTAGTGTTCAGCTGTGAACAGAGGACGGTCGAGACCCGGAGAGGAGACTTCAAGGTTATAGGCAACGGTGATTGGGTCTTCGACATCCATCACGGCGCTTACCTGATGGCTCACATCAGCACAATCATCAACATTGATGCCATCTTCACTATCAATATAGATGCGCAGTGTGGATGTGCGACCACGAATAAATTCGATGCCGACCAGTTCGTAGCCCAGGGCTTCAACTGGCGCTGTAATCATCTCTGTTAATTTTTGCTCTAATGTGGACAAGCCCACCCCCAAGACATAAAAAAAGGGCCTAAAGCCCAGTTATTCTGTAGTCAGATAACAAAAAACCCCGATAAATCGGGGCTTTAGATAACTGAACCCTATAACCGCACCTGCGGTTCGGAGAACCTTCCGAAAGAATTTTTTTCAAATCCAGCTACGAAGGCCTAAGTCTTCACAGTATATTTGAAAAAGAACTCTAAGGGAAAGTGGTTGCGGGGGCCGGATTTGAACCGACGACCTTCGGGTTATGAGCCCGACGAGCTACCAGGCTGCTCCACCCCGCGCCTGAAACGTGGCAAATTTTACTCGTTTTGGGTAAAAAATGCAAATACTGCTGGGATTTGGTACCGAGACGGGACGTAAAATCTGCGCACAGTATATTGATTCACTATGCGTTATGTCAACCTTGTTACGACTATGCAAATCAATGAATGCTGCCCAGCGCTAGCCCAGCAAGATAAATATGCCGCCCACGCCGTTATTTAACGAAATTATCACTAAACTCTTCCTGTCATCCAGAAAAGATGATTAAATGAAAACTCATTTATTTTGCATAAAAATGCAATTAGTATAATAAGCCGACCTCTTCACCAGTCTATCAAGCAGGGTTTTATTTTATGACGACGATTCTCAAGCATCTCCCGGTAGGTCAACGTATTGGTATCGCTTTTTCCGGCGGCCTGGACACCAGCGCAGCACTGCTGTGGATGCGACAAAAAGGGGCTGTCCCATATGCATATACTGCGAATTTGGGTCAGCCGGATGAGGATGACTATGACGCCATTCCTCGCCGTGCAATGGAATATGGTGCTGAGAATGCTCGCCTGGTAGATTGCCGTAAGCAGCTGGTTGCCGAAGGGATCGCTGCCATTCAGTGCGGTGCATTCCACAACACCACTGGCGGACTGACCTATTTCAATACCACCCCGCTGGGCCGTGCCGTGACCGGCACCATGCTGGTTGCCGCAATGAAAGAAGATGGTGTAAACATCTGGGGCGACGGTAGCACCTATAAAGGTAACGATATTGAACGTTTCTATCGTTACGGTCTGCTGACCAACGCCGAACTGCAGATTTACAAACCATGGCTGGATACCGATTTTATCGATGAACTCGGCGGTCGCCATGAGATGTCCGAATTTATGATTGCCTGTGGTTTCGACTACAAAATGTCCGTTGAGAAAGCCTACTCCACTGACTCCAACATGCTCGGTGCGACCCACGAAGCTAAAGACCTTGAGTTCCTGAACTCCAGCGTCAAAATCGTCAACCCGATTATGGGCGTGAAGTTCTGGGATGAGAGCGTGAAGATCCCGGCAGAAGAAGTGACCGTGCGCTTTGAACAGGGTCATCCGGTTGCTCTGAACGGTAAAACCTTCAGCGACGACGTTGAGATGATGCTGGAAGCCAACCGTATCGGCGGGCGTCACGGTCTGGGTATGAGTGACCAGATTGAAAACCGCATCATTGAAGCGAAGAGCCGTGGCATCTACGAAGCCCCGGGGATGGCATTGCTGCATATCGCCTACGAGCGTCTGCTGACCGGTATTCACAACGAGGATACCATCGAGCAGTATCACGCGCACGGTCGCCAGCTTGGTCGTCTGCTGTATCAGGGCCGCTGGTTCGACTCTCAGGCGCTGATGCTGCGTGACGGTCTGCAGCGTTGGGTTGCCAGCCAGATTACCGGTGAAGTCACGCTGGAACTGCGTCGTGGTAATGACTACTCAATCCTCAACACCGTGTCTGACAATCTGACGTACAAACCAGAACGTCTGACGATGGAAAAAGGCGACTCCGTATTCTCTCCGGACGATCGTATCGGTCAGTTGACCATGCGTAATCTGGATATCACCGATACCCGCGAGAAGCTGTTTGGTTATGCACAATCTGGCTTGCTGACCGCCTCTTCCGCAACCGGCCTGCCGCAGGTTGAGAATCTGGAAAATAAGGCGAAGTAAAGATTCACTATCTTAAGGCCGCGCAAGCGGCCTTTTTTATGCGCGGAATATAGGATGTCTGTAGGTCGGATAAGGCGTTTACGCCGCCATCCGACATTATTACAACGCCTGATGATGCTACGCTTATCCGACCTACAGACAGCCATAAATAACAGACGAAAAAAAAGACGCTTTGCAGCGTCTTTTTTTTGGAATTTGGTACCGAGGATGGGACTCGAACCCACAAGCCCGTTAGGGCACTACCACCTCAAGGTAGCGTGTCTACCAATTCCACCACCTCGGTACAGAATACTTAGCGTGGGATATCGCTGGTCGGCTGAGCCGGAGCAGCTGGCTGAGTTTGCTCGGTTTTCGCCGGTGCGCTCAGATTTTCCCACTCACTTCCTTTATTGGTCTTATTGCTGTTCATGTTACCCAGCACCAGACTGATGATGAAGAACAAGGTTCCCAATACAGCTGTCATACGGGTCATGAAGTTACCAGAACCACTTGAACCAAACAGAGTACCAGAAGCGCCTGCGCCAAAAGAGGCTCCCATATCAGCGCCTTTGCCTTGCTGCAGCATGATCAAGCCTACCAGGCCAATTGCCACAATAAGGAAAACTACTAAAAGAGCTTCGTGCATAATCAACCTGTTCCTTGCGGAGTTGCCGCGTACAATGCTTCGACCATTAAAGCGGGAATATTTACTGTTTCCCACTGAAGCGGGTGTGAATACTAACCAAAGCGAATAACCTTCGCAAGGGCAATTTGTTAGCATTGTATCAACTGCGGAAAAAATCGCCATATCAATCAAAAACGCAGCAACTTCTCCCAGCATCTCTGCATAACAGCACGTTGATCTTCAAGATTCGCCCATACCACAACGGGGATTTCACAAATCAGGTCTGTATTTTCTGGCCAGCAGTGAATAATTTGCTGATTCACCAACTCTTCCGCCACCATCGATTCAGGTAACCAGGCCATTCCCATATGGCGCAGTACCATTTCTCGTATCGTTTCGCTTAAACCACTCTCAAATACTTTTTTTAGCCGTGGGCGGACGCGTTGTTCTGCCGACTCAATAATACGTCTGACAAAGGTGTAGTCGCTGTAGCATAGCCACGGAATCGGAGCATGCGGATCATTAAGCCCATCAGCCAACTGGGCTGAAATAACCGGTATAAATCGCTCATACCGCCATAGGGAACGTTTTAACCCTCCAGCGATCTCCAGCCCCGGCTGGGCAGACGGTAAATCGTAGGTCACCAGCAAATCAATTTGCCGGTTCATCAGGGCATTGAAGTGGTTGTCTATCCCCTGGATACTGGCGTTTACCGTAAAGTTTAACTGCGGCTCACTCTGTCGCAGGTAGTTGATCATATCCGGCAGGATATTCACCGACAGCGTATGCAGGCTGACCATCACCAGCGTGTTATCCGTTGCTGGCGTCATCGCCGACAGCTCATGACGTGCCTCTGTTAACGTGCTGAGGACATGCCGGGCATAAGGCTCAAAGCGTTCACCATAGCGCGTCAGCGTGACAGGGGTCGTTGTCCGGTCAAACAAAGGCACGCCCAGCACCTCTTCCAGCGCCTTTATACGCCGACTCAACGCAGGTTGAGTAATATGCCGCTGCGCCGCGGCCTGAGAGTAGTTTCCATGCTGGCTCAAGGCCAGAAAATCTTCCAGCCACTTACAATCCACGTTGTGCTCTCCGCCATGCCATAACCGCATCCTCCAATAACAAATCGGTAATAGTCATAGTTATAGTAATGGCTTTATGGTGGGCATCATAACAACAATATTTCGTTTCACCTGCCGACTCTCACCCTCGACGTTTGACAGGACCGCTATGTTTACTTTATTGACCAATGCCCGTGTTTTTTCTCCTGAGAATTTAGGCCTCTGCTCCCTGCTCATTCATGCCGACCGAATTGTGGCGGTAGAAAAAGATATTTCATTGTTTGATGGCATCAACGAGGTCATCGATTGTCGGGGTAAATGGGTTATCCCTGGTATCATCGATCAGCATGTTCATCTTACCGGTGGCGGTGGTGAAGCCGGATTTGCCAGTCGGACGCCCGCCGTCAAGCTGCGCGATCTGATTCAGGCAGGTATTACCACGGTGGTTGGCGTGTTAGGCACCGATGCCATTTCTCGTTCACCCAAAGACCTCTACGCTAAAATGCAGTCTCTCAACCTTGAGGGATTACGCGCGTTTATGCACACGGGAGCCTACGCCGTTCCCAGCCCAACTATTACGCGATCCATCCGCGATGATATGGCCTTCATTCCGGCAATTCTTGGTGTAAAAATCGCCCTCGCCGATCACCGTGGCTCTTACCCCTCTTTCCAGGAGTTGCTGAGGATAGTGAGCGATATTCGCGTCGCTTCCCTGCTGGCAGGGAAAAAAGGCTTGCTGCATGTGCACCTGGGGAATCTGCCGGAAGGGATGTCGCAACTTATTGAGCTGTGTGATGCGGGTATTCCGATTCACCATATTTCACCGACGCATGTTGCGAGAACTGAGCCCTTGTTCGAACAGGCAATTGCTTTTGCCCATCGCGGCGGCCATATCGATGTTACGTCAGGTGGCAGTCGTTTTATGCCTCAGGAGCAAGCGATTCTCCACGCACTCGAAGCACAGGTTCCGGCGGAGCGCATCACGATCAGTTCTGACGGCAATGGCAGCGTTCCACGCTTTAACGCTCAGGGTATCGTTGAAGGTTTAAGCGCAGCACCGGTCGCAGGCAATCTTAACCTGCTTCCTCGCCTGATTGATGTCGGGATTCCGGTGCCACAGGCCATCGCGATGCTGACGGCAAACGTTGCGCGCTCGCTGGGTATTTCCGGGGGCGTGCTCTGCGCCGGAGAACGTGCTGATATCTGTGTACTCAATGATGACCTCTCGCTGGCCCATCTGTTTGCCGCGGGTAAACCGTTGCTGCGGGATGGCGAGTGCCTGGTTACCGGCAACTTCGAGTAAGGGGGCAAGAATGTCGTTACTACTGGCGCTAATCGCCATCATTTTTGCCGGACGTCTAATCCTCAAAAAATATCACCCCCAGTCGGTACTGTTATTGACCGGGATTGTGCTGTTGCTTATCGCGCATTTTAGCGGAATGACCTCACTCAGTGGCCTGGTGAAAAAGAGCACTGGATTTGGCCCCTTTGACGCCTTTGAGTTTATTCGCGATACCCTGAGCGTGCGTCTCGGCGGCCTCGGTCTGCAAATTATGCTGATTGGTGGTTTTGCCACCTATATGTCGGCCATTGGCGCAAGCCAGGTACTGGTTCGGGTGACATCTCGTCCTTTGCAACGCCTGAACTCGCCTTATCTGCTGCTGGGGCTGGCACTGCTACTGGGTCAATTCCTGTCGCTGTTTATCAGCAGCGCCACCGGATTGGGTCTGCTGTTGATGGCGACGCTTTACCCATTGCTTACCCGTCTTGGCTGTAGCCGCGCCGCGGTTGCCGCCGTTATCGCCAGTACCTGTGCGGTTGAGTTTGGCCCCGGTTCCGGCAACTCTGTTCTCGCCGCCAAAACTGCAGGCATCGAGGTCGTGAACTATTTCGTGCAGGATCAGTTGCCGATCGTTGTACCCGTCATTCTTTTCATCGCCCTACTGCATATTGTTGTGCAACGCTTTTTTGACCGTCGGGAAAGTGGCGACAATGCAACTCAGCAAATGCAGACATTAACGGCGACTGATGAAGCCGACGCACCTATCGCCTGGCTGTTTCTGCCCATGCTGCCGCTGGTATTGATGCTGGTGTGCAGCGATTTAGTATTCAGCTCACTCAAGATCACCCTGGATACCGCCGTACTGATAAGCCTCGCTATTACGCTGGTTTGTGAGTACTGCCGTCATCGCAAGGCGCGCGAGGTGATGGCTGGCGTACAAAAGGTTTTCGACAGCATGGGCAGCGTTTTTGCCACCGTCGTGACACTGATTATCGCCGGTGAAGTCTTTTCCGCCGGACTGAAAGCCATTGGTGCCGTTGACGCACTGTTGTCGCTTTCCGGTGAATTTGGCCTCAGCGCCGCCTCTATTATCCTGCTGATGACCCTGATCACCTTCGCAATTTCAGCGCTGATGGGCTCCGGGAATGCGGCATTTTTCTCCTTCGCACCCATGGTGCCGGACATCAGCCGTCATATCGGCAGCGATATCGCTGTCATGATGTTGCCTATCCAGATCTCTGCGGGTATTGGTCGTACGTTATCGCCCATCGCCGGCGTAATCATTGCTATCGCAGGGATTGCAGGTGTCTCGCCTGTGGATATTGTTAAGCGTACCGCGATTCCGATGCTGGGCGGTTGGCTACTGATGATTGCGCTAACCTTTGCCCGGTCCGGGCATCTGCTGGCGGTTCTGCCGTGGCTGGCAGCCCTTGTGCTACTGATGGTCGGTGGTTACTTCTGGCAGCGCCGACGTAAACAGCCGCTTGCCGTACAGTAAAAAAAAAGCCGGAGTCTCAGACTCCGGCTTTCACTTTCTTCGGAATTACGCCGCTTTCACAGCATCGGCAATACGGTGGGCGAATTCAGTCACCTGCGCTTCGTCTTCACCTTCAACCATCACACGAATTAACGGTTCGGTACCAGACTTACGCAGCAGGACGCGTCCACGGTTACCCAGCGCCGCTTCCACTTCCGCCATCACCGCTTTCACGTTTTCATGTTCCAGCGGATCGCCGCTACCTGCTGTATATCGTACGTTAACCAGCAGCTGTGGGAACATTTTCATGCCGCTGCACAGGTCGTGCAAGCTCATATGGTTGCGCACCATCGCCGCCAGCACCTGCAGGCCCGCCACGATGCCGTCACCAGTGGTGGTTTTGTCCAGCAGGATCACATGACCAGAGTTTTCGGCACCGATACGCCAGCCTTTTTCCTGCATTTTTTCCAGCACATAACGGTCGCCAACTTTTGCACGGGCAAACGGAATACCCAGCTGTTTCAGCGCCAGCTCGAGGCCCATGTTGCTCATCAGCGTACCTACCGCGCCACCGCGCAGCTGACCCTGACGCAGGGCTTCACGGGCGATGATGTACATGATCTGATCGCCATCGACCTTATTACCTTCGTGGTCAACCATAATGACGCGGTCGCCATCGCCATCCAGCGCAATACCCAGATCGGCTTTTTCCGCAATCACGCGCGCCTGCAGGGCACGGACGTCGGTGGCACCGACTTCTTCATTGATATTCACACCGTTTGGCTCACAGCCAATGGCAATCACGTTTGCACCCAGTTCACGCAGTACATTTGGCGCAATGTGGTACGTCGCACCGTTAGCGCAATCCACCACAATTTTAAGCTCATTCAGGCTCAATTCGTTCGGGAAGGTGCCTTTGCAAAACTCGATATAGCGACCGGCAGCATCAACGATACGTGTGGCTTTACCCAGTTCAGCGGAATCCACGCAGGTGATCGCTTTTTCCATCTCGGCTTCAATGGCTTCTTCCACTGCATCCGGCAGTTTAGTCCCGTCGGTAGAGAAGAATTTAATCCCGTTGTCATAGTACGGATTGTGCGAAGCGGAGATAACAATCCCGGCCTCAGCACGGAAGGCGCGCGTCAGATACGCAACGGCGGGTGTTGGCATTGGCCCTGTGAATGAGGCTGAGAGTCCGGCGGCAGCCAGACCGGCTTCCAGCGCAGACTCCAGCATATAGCCGGAAATACGCGTATCTTTACCGATAATAATTTTACGTGAACCATGACGAGCAAGCACTTTCCCTGCAGCCCAGCCCAGCTTGAGCACAAAGTCAGGAGTAATTGGGGCATCGCCTACGCGGCCGCGGATCCCATCAGTGCCAAAATATTTACGATTACTCATAGCGTTTTTTTTCCTTTGCAGACAATGTGGCTTCCACCACACGCATCGCTTCTACGGTTTCTTTGACGTCATGGACACGAACGATCTGCGCCCCCTGCATTGCGGCAATCACCGCGCACGCAAGGCTACCGCTCAGGCGTTCAGATGGCCCCACATTCAGTAACTGGCCAACCATTGATTTTCGTGACATCCCAACCAGCAATGGCAGATTAAAATGATGAAACTCAGACAAACGTGCCAGTAATGTGTAGTTGTGAGTGAGATTTTTACCGAATCCGAATCCGGGGTCGAGCAACAATTTATCTTTTGTGATTCCAGCCCGCTCGCAACGTGCTATTTGCTCAACAAAGTAACGGTTTACCTCAGCAAAAACATCCTCATACTTTGGCGCTTCCTGCATGGTTTTCGGCTGCCCCTGCATATGCATCAGGCAAACCGGCAATCCGGTCTCCGCTGCGGCTTCCAGCGCTCCAGGCTCCGAGAGCGAGCGAATATCATTGATGATATGCGCGCCAACTCTGGCGCATTCGCGAATCACTTCGGGTTTTGAGGTATCGACCGAAATCCACACTTCAAAACGCTGAGCAATCGCCTCGACCACTGGGATCACTCGCTGCAACTCTTCTTCCACACTCACATCAGCCGCGCCCGGACGCGTGGACTCACCGCCCACATCAATGATAGTCGCCCCGGCGTTAATCATCAGGTTTGCGTGTTTTACCGCCTCAACCAGAGAGTTGTGCGCTCCGCCATCGGAAAATGAGTCTGGCGTGACGTTCAAAATCCCCATGACGTGCGGATGGCTGAGATCCAGTGAAGAACCCTGAGCAAAGAGTTTCATAGTTTTATCCCTGGTAAAATCTTGAATATGCAGATAAGAAAAACCCCGGAGCAAGCCCCAGGGTTTTCAATTAAAACACGGTCATCATCAACGATAACTTATTTGTCGCCCAGTTGCTCTGACATAGTGCCAGAGTCCGGCGCACGCGGTTCATCAACCGGACGCGGTGCACTCGGCTTGCCGGTGCTGCCAGAGTTGTTATTAGAAGAACCCGGTTCTTCCCAACCCGCTGGCGGACGCACATCGCGGCGAGCCATCAGATCGTCAATCTGCGGCGCATCGATGGTCTCATATTTCATGAGCGCATCTTTCATCGAGTGCAGAATGTCCATGTTTTCGTTAAGCAAACGACGTGCACGGTCATAGTTACGCTCAATCAGCAGTTTAACTTCCTGATCGATAATGCGAGCGGTTTCATCGGACATGTGTTTCGCTTTCGCCACAGAACGTCCCAGGAACACTTCGCCTTCTTCTTCAGCGTACAGCAACGGACCGAGTTTATCGGAGAAGCCCCACTGAGTAACCATGTTACGCGCCAGGTTAGTCGCGACTTTAATGTCGTTCGACGCACCGGTAGAAACATGTTCAGCACCGTAGATGATCTCTTCCGCCAGACGGCCACCGTACAGTGTGGAGATCTGACTTTCCAGTTTCTGACGGCTGGCGCTGATTGCGTCGCCTTCAGGCAGGAAGAAGGTCACACCCAGCGCACGACCGCGCGGGATAATCGTTACTTTGTGCACCGGATCGTGTTCCGGTACCAGGCGACCGATAATCGCGTGGCCAGCTTCGTGATATGCGGTAGATTCTTTCTGCGCTTCCGTCATCACCATGGAGCGACGTTCTGCACCCATCATGATTTTGTCTTTCGCTTTTTCGAACTCAACCATCGACACTACGCGCTTGTTGCCACGAGCAGCAAACAGCGCCGCTTCGTTCACCAGGTTCGCGAGGTCCGCACCGGAGAAGCCAGGCGTGCCACGTGCAATGATTGCCGCATCGATATCCGGAGACAGCGGTACGCGACGCATATGCACTTTCAGGATCTGTTCACGACCGCGAACGTCTGGCAGACCAACCACAACCTGACGGTCGAAACGGCCTGGACGCAGCAGCGCAGGGTCAAGAACGTCCGGACGGTTAGTTGCTGCGATAACGATAATACCTTCGTTACCTTCGAAGCCGTCCATCTCAACCAGCATCTGGTTCAGCGTCTGTTCACGTTCATCGTGACCACCGCCCAGACCTGCGCCACGCTGGCGACCTACGGCGTCGATTTCATCGATGAAGATGATGCACGGTGCCGCTTTCTTGGCTTGTTCGAACATGTCACGCACACGAGATGCACCGACACCCACGAACATTTCCACGAAATCAGAACCGGAAATTGTGAAGAATGGAACCTTCGCTTCACCTGCGATAGCTTTCGCCAGCAGGGTTTTACCCGTACCCGGAGGACCAACCATCAGGACGCCTTTCGGGATTTTACCGCCCAGTTTCTGGAAACGGCTCGGTTCGCGCAGATACTCAACCAGCTCAGCGACTTCTTCTTTTGCTTCGTCACAACCCGCAACGTCAGCAAAAGTCGTTTTGATCTGATCTTCCGTCAGCATGCGCGCTTTGCTCTTGCCGAACGACATGGCACCTTTGCCACCACCGCCCTGCATCTGACGCATGAAGAAGATCCAGACACCAATCAGCAGCAGCATTGGGAACCAGGAAATGAAGATAGAAGCCAGCAGGCTCGGCTCTTCAGGTGGTTCGCCAACAACCTTGACGTTTTTGGTCAGCAGGTTATCAAGCAGCTTCGGATCGTTAACCGGGATGTAGGTCGTGTAACGGTTACTATCTTTCTTGGTAACGTTAATCTCACGTCCGTTGATCTTCGCTTCACGAACCTGGTCCTGATTGACCTCTTGCAGGAAGGTAGAGTAATCAACCTTACGGCCATTAGACTCGCTGGGCCCAAAGCTCTGGAATACTGACATCAGCACAACGGCAATGACCAGCCAGAGAATTAGGTTTTTCGCCATGTCACTCAAGGGATTAACCTCATATTACAACTGTGTTAAAAACAGCGTCAGGATACTCTATATCCAGTTTCTTTCAAACTTTCGTTTGAAATCTGCCGGTTATGGTTTACGCCCGGTCGCTACAATATACACTTCACGCGAACGGGCGCGAGAAGAGTCCGGCTTACGAACTTTGACCTTCGTAAACAGGGAGCGAATCTCTCTTAGATACTCATCGAAGCCTTCGCCCTGGAACACCTTCACTACAAAACTACCACCTGGCGCTAATACATCACGAGCCATTCCAAGCGCCAGCTCTACCAGATACATGGCCCGGGGAATATCCACCGCCGGTGTTCCACACATATTTGGCGCCATATCAGACATGACAACTTGTACTTTACTGTCACCTACGCGTTCAAGTAACGCTTTCAGGACTAATTCATCACGAAAGTCGCCCTGAAGGAAGTCCACACCAACGATTGGATCCATAGGTAAAAGATCGCAAGCGATAATGCGGCCGGTGTTGCCGATCTGCGTAACTGCATATTGCGACCAGCCACCGGGTGCAGCACCGAGATCAACTATCGTCATCCCCGGTTTAAAAATTTTGTCACTTTGCTGTATTTCATCAAGTTTAAACCAGGCACGGGAACGTAACCCCTTTTTCTGTGCCTGTTGAACATATTTATCGCTAAAGTGTTCCTGAAGCCAGCGACTCGAGCTGGCAGAACGCTTTTTACCTGTCATTTCACATTCCCAAAGGGCAGTTCATCGTAACCAATGGTGTAAATTTCTACACAGCTATTTGGTGATATATGGGAGATGGCGGTAGAATGACCCGTTTTCAATCCCAACGTAAGCAAAAATATACGATGAATCTGAGTACTAAACAAAAACAGCACCTGAAAGGTCTGGCACATCCGCTCAAGCCTGTAGTTATGCTTGGCAACAATGGTTTGACCGAAGGGGTACTGGCCGAGATTGAACAAGCGTTAGAGCACCATGAACTTATCAAGGTGAAAATCGCCTCGGAAGATCGCGATACTAAAACCTTGATCGTGGAAGCTATCGTACGCGAAACCGGCGCCTGCAATGTACAGGTCATCGGCAAAACGCTGGTACTGTATCGCCCGACTAAAGAACGTAAAATCTCGCTGCCACGCTAAGAATATCCCAAAGTTGCACACGAAGTTTGTGTAAAACGCGGGGTTTTCCGCTAGCAGGAGAGCAAAATGCCACGCTCTCTTCGTTGATAAAAGGCCGCTATGCGGCCTTTTTCCTTTCTTTACAATGTATCAACATCTTAACCAAGATGCGAATTACAGGTATTCTACCTTCGTCACTTCATATTCCACTTCGCCGCCCGGCGTTTTGATAACCACGACGTCATCCTGCTCTTTACCGATAAGGCCACGAGCGATAGGCGAGTTCACTGAAATCAGGTTCTGTTTAAAATCGGCTTCATCATCGCCGACAATACGCCATGTCTGCTCTTCATCGTTATCGAGATTCAAAACGGTAACCGTCGCACCGAAAACAACGCGGCCATTGTTCGGCATTTTAGTAACGTCGATTACCTGCGCGTTGGACAGTTTAGCTTCGATATCTTTAATGCGTCCTTCGCAGAAACCCTGCTGTTCGCGCGCCGCGTGATACTCCGCGTTCTCTTTCAGGTCACCGTGCTCACGCGCTTCAGCGATAGCGGCAATAATTTCAGGACGGCGCACAGATTTCAGAAAATCCAGCTCTTCGCGCAGTTTTTCAGCACCACGTAAGGTCATCGGGATAGCTTGCATTTGTTATACCTCTTGAACATTCCTGTAGGGGGTAGTTGCTCTCACCCCGGCTGCTAAGCCCACCCTGGCGTGTGTCATGCCAGAGTCAGAAGCAAAAAAATACCGACCCGGGGCTCAAGGTCCCAGGTCAGCTACAATTCTCTATTTGATGATCATTTTACCCTGGAGTTCCTTATGGGTCATCGTTTACTTTTTGGGGCGTTGCGCCGTAGTATGACGGCCTGTTTCCAGGTTGTTAGCGCGAGATTATGCGATTTTCCAGATTTACCATCGGATTGACTGCCAGTATAGCGTTCAGCGTTCAGGCTGCGAACGTCGACGAGTATATCAATCAGCTCCCTGCCGGGGCCAACCTCGCCCTTATGGTACAGAAGGTTGGCGCACCTGCACCCGCTATTGATTTTCATAGCCAGCAGATGGCGCTGCCCGCCAGCACCCAGAAAGTAATCACCGCGCTGGCGGCATTGATTCAGCTCGGGCCTGACTTTCGTTTTACCACCACGCTTGAGACCAAAGGCAGCGTGGAAGGCGGCGTATTGAAAGGTGACTTAGTGGCACGATTTGGTGCCGATCCGACGCTAAAACGCCAGGATATTCGCAATATGGTGGCAACCCTGAAAAAATCAGGTGTGACGCAAATTGCCGGAAATGTCCTGATCGACACCTCTATTTTTGCCAGTCATGATAAAGCGCCCGGTTGGCCCTGGAACGATATGACGCAGTGTTTTAGCGCACCGCCCGCAGCGGCTATTGTCGATAGAAACTGTTTCTCGGTTTCACTCTACAGCGCGCAAAAACCCAACGATCTCGCCTTTATTCGCGTGGCATCTTATTACCCGGTCACCATGTTCAGTCAGGTGCGTACCCTCGCCCGAGGTTCTGCGGAAGCGCAATATTGTGAACTGGATGTGGTTCCCGGCGATCTCAACCGCTATACGCTGACCGGATGCCTGCCACAACGAGCCGATCCGCTGCCGCTGGCGTTCGCCATTCAGGACGGTGCCAGCTATGCCGGGGCAATTATCAAAGATGAGCTAAAACAAGCAGGTATCACCTACAGCGGTACGCTGCTGCGCCAGACGTTGGTCAACGAACCGGGAACGGTGGTCGCCAGTAAACAGTCTGCGCCGCTACATGACCTGCTTAAGATTATGCTGAAAAAATCGGACAACATGATTGCCGATACCGTTTTCCGTATGATTGGTCATGCCCGGTTTAACGTGCCGGGCACCTGGCGGGCGGGTTCTGATGCCGTGCGCCAGATTTTACGTCAGCAGGCAGGCGTTGATATCGGCAACACCATTATTGCCGACGGTTCTGGCCTCTCCCGCCATAACCTGATTGCCCCAGCGACCATGATGCAGGTGCTGCAATATATCGCTCAACACGATAACGAGCTGAACTTTATCACTATGCTGCCGCTGGCGGGCCACGACGGCTCCTTGCAATACCGTGCGGGTCTGCATCAGGCTGGTGTGGATGGCAAAGTATCGGCGAAGACTGGCTCGCTGCAGGGGGTTTATAACCTCGCAGGTTTCATCACCACGGCAAGTGGCCAACGCATGGCATTCGTGCAGTATTTATCTGGTTATGCGGTAGAGCCAGCTGACCAGCGTAATCGCCGTATTCCGTTGGTGCGCTTCGAGAGCCGGTTGTACAAGGATATTTATCAGAACAACTAAATGGGTAATTTGATTGTCGGATGGCGGCATTAACGTGCCTTATCCGGCCTACAGAGAGGCCTGGAAACAAAAACCCCGGCAACATGGCCGGGGTTTTTAATGCGATTAACGCTTGTAGATGAACTCAACGCCTTCTTCGTCGTCTTCGTCCCAATCGTCATCCCAGTCATCTTCCGCTTCGTCTTCGACTTCAGCGAGCTGCTGGCGGTGATAATCATCCCACATGAACTCAACTTTCTCTGGCTGTTTCGCTTCTTCAGCCTGAACAATCGGGTTCTCAATGATAAAGGTCATCACATCCCAGCAGAGATCTTTCACGCCCAGCTGGCTGGCGGCAGAGATCAGGTAATATTTACCTTCCCAACCCAACGCTTCGGCGATCGCTTTCGCTTTCTCTTCCGCTTCAGCCTTGTCCATCAAATCAATTTTGTTGAACACTAACCAGCGTGGTTTAGATGCCAAATCCTGACTGTATTTTTCCAGTTCGCCAATAATGATACGGGCGTTTTCAACTGGATCAGAGCCATCAATCGGATCGATATCGATGAGGTGAAGCAGTACACGGCAACGTTCCAGGTGTTTCAGGAAGCGGATACCCAGGCCTGCGCCTTCAGCCGCGCCTTCAATCAGTCCCGGAATGTCGGCAACCACGAAGCTCTTTTCGTTGTCCATACGAACCACGCCCAGGCTCGGCACCAGGGTGGTAAACGGATAATCAGCGACTTTCGGCTTCGCCGCGGACACCGCACGGATAAACGTCGATTTCCCGGCGTTTGGCATGCCCAGCATACCCACGTCCGCCAGCAGCATCAGCTCCAGCATCAGATCGCGCTTATCACCCGGCGTACCCATTGTTTTCTGACGCGGAGTACGGTTAACCGAGGATTTGAAACGGGTGTTGCCCAGACCGTGCCAGCCACCTTTAGCGACCATCAGACGCTGACCGTGTTTGGTCATATCGCCCATGGTTTCGCCCGTGCCCTGATCGATAACACGCGTACCAACAGGTACTTTAATCGTAACGTCTTTGCCACGCTTACCGGTGCAATCACGGCTCGCGCCATTCTGACCACGTTCCGCACGGAATGATTTTTCAAAACGGTAATCGATCAGCGTGTTCAGGTTTTCGTCGGCTTCCAGCCAAACGTCACCACCGTCACCACCATCACCACCGTCCGGACCGCCTTTTGGGATGTACTTTTCGCGGCGGAAGCTGACGCAACCATTACCGCCATCACCTGCAACGACCAGAATCGATGCTTCATCAACAAACTTCATTTTACTCTCCGTAAATCATTCGCCTGAGCGGGGTTGCGAAACCACCGTTTCATGCTTACGTAAACCGCCCCAAATTCGATGACCAATGGCGGAATACATCGCGCCCGCAACCACGATAAACGCACCGAGATAACCTAATAGGTTTAGCATCGGTCTGGCGAAGAAATCGGGCCAGGCCAGTGATAATAAATCTGAAAATAACAACGTAAACAGAGGTGTGAGCGTGATAAGAGCGCTCACCTGCGCCGCCTGCCAACGCGCCATCGCTTCCGCGAGAGCGCCATATCCTACCAGCGTATTCAGGCCGCAGAATACCAGGCATGCCAGCTGCCAGTCGCTGAGTTGCGTGATGACACCAGGTTTAGCCAGCGGCAACAACGCAATCGTACATAAAGTGTACAGTAAAAACAGGATCTGCGGTGATGCCAGGCGGCGCAATAACACCTTTTGCGCGACCCCATAGCTCACCCAGACCATCGCCGCACCGACACCAAAGATAACGCCCCAGGTGTAATCGGTGAGTCGGGTAAAAATTTCGATCAGACTGGTATTAAAAAACAGAACCAGGCCGCTCAGAAGCATAATGGCGCCAATAACCTGCGTGCCGCGCATCTTTTCTTTCAGGATAAAGACGCTGGCGATCATCATACCAACCGGTGACAGCTGGCCGATAACCTGCGAAGCCGTTGGGCTCAAATACTGCAAGGATGAACTAAACAGAATGAAGTTACCGAACAGCCCACCGGTTGCGATAGCCAGCAACACCAGCCAGCGCGCTTTGCGAAAAATACGCAGCGGAGGGAGCTTTTTTTTAACCGCAAGAATAGCGCCAAGGCCAACGCTTGCCATTAAAAAACGGTAGAACACCACGGTAGGAGGCTCCATCACCTCCAGCACTTGCTTCATTGCTATTGGCAAAGCGCCCCAACATACTGCCGTTGTGAGTGCTAACAGAATACCAATGCCTGCCTGCTGCTTCATGCCGTATTCCCTGCAAGGGCTCGTTTCCGGGTTGTCGGCGCGACGAGCGTATTTACCGGCCGTCGAATGTAAAAAGCCCCGCAACGTGTTGCGGGGCTTTTATCCGTTACCGGGACGCGAAAAACTTATTCAGCAACGATGCTGATGAATTTACGGTTTTTCGGGCCTTTCACTTCAAATTTCACTTTACCGTCTGCTTTAGCAAACAGAGTGTGGTCTTTGCCGCAACCAACGTTGGAGCCAGCGTGGAATTTAGTACCACGTTGACGAACGATGATGCTACCAGCCAGAACTGTTTCACCGCCGAAGCGTTTTACGCCCAGACGTTTAGCTTCTGAATCGCGACCGTTACGAGTCGAGCCGCCAGCCTTTTTATGTGCCATTTAATCTGCTCCCCTTAACTTAAGCGCTGATGCCAGTGATTTTCACATCAGTGAACCACTGACGATGGCCCTGCTGCTTACGGTAGTGTTTACGACGACGAAACTTAACAATTTTAACTTTCTCGCCACGACCGTGAGCAACGACTTCAGCTTTGATAACGCCGCCATCAACGAAAGGAACGCCGATTTTGACTTCTTCACCGTTTGCGATCATCAGAACTTCTGCGAATTCAACAGATTCGCCAGTTGCGATGTCCAGCTTTTCCAGGCGAACGGTCTGACCTTCGCTTACTCGGTGTTGTTTACCACCACTTTGGAAAACCGCGTACATAAAAAACTCCGCTTCCGCGCACACCTTTTTGATGATTCAGAGTGCGCTATAAATATTCACAATAGGGCGCGAATATTACGCAAAACGCGAGCCTTTGACAAGTGCTACCGTCAATACATGAAGAAAAAAAACACAACACGTACGGTAACGTTTATCTACGGCGTTTTTTCAGTACAATCAGCATATATTTATAACCCTAAACCCGACGTTACCTTCCCACACAGTAAGGTAATCGGGGCGAGAAGCCCGGCTTTTGCGATGAATTTAGAAAAAATCAATGAGTTAACCGCGCAAGATATGGCGGGGGTCAATGCGACAATCCTTGAACAGCTCAATTCCGACGTTCAGCTGATCAATCAACTGGGGTACTACATCGTTAGCGGCGGCGGAAAACGCATTCGCCCAATGATCGCCGTCCTCGCCGCGCGGGCCGTTGGTTACCAGGAAAATGCGCACGTTACGATTGCGGCCCTCATCGAGTTTATCCACACAGCGACCCTGCTGCACGACGATGTTGTGGATGAGTCAGACATGCGCCGTGGGAAAGCCACAGCAAATGCGGCGTTTGGTAATGCGGCCAGCGTACTGGTTGGCGATTTTATCTATACCCGAGCATTTCAGATGATGACCAGCCTTGGCTCGTTGAAAGTGCTGGAAGTCATGTCGAAAGCAGTCAACGTCATTGCCGAAGGTGAAGTCTTGCAGTTGATGAACGTCAACGACCCGGACATCACCGAAGAAAACTATATGCGCGTCATCTACAGTAAGACCGCGCGTTTGTTTGAAGCGGCAGCCCAATGTTCAGGTATTCTGGCTGGCTGTAGCGAAGAACAAGAAAAAGGGTTGCAGGATTATGGCCGTTATCTCGGTACCGCTTTCCAGTTAATTGACGATTTGCTGGATTACAGCGCAGATGGCGAGCAGCTGGGTAAAAACGTCGGTGATGACCTCAATGAGGGTAAACCAACGCTGCCGCTGCTGCATGCCATGCGCCACGGCACCCCAGAACAAGCGCAAATGATTCGCCACGCCATTGAGCAAGGTAATGGTCGTCACCTTCTGGAGCCGGTTCTGGAAGCGATGAACGCATGTGGTTCTCTGGAATGGACCCGTCAGCGGGCAGAAGAAGAGGCTGATAAGGCTATCGCTGCGCTGCAGGTGCTGCCTGATACACCGTGGAGAGAAGCGCTGATTGGTCTGGCACATATTGCCGTACAGCGCGACCGTTAATTCCCTACTGCATCCTCTCTCATCCCGTGCCCTGCACGGGATTTTCTTATAAGTTCCAATAAGAATTTCCTCCTCTCCAGAAAATCACGCACAACCTTGGCATATTCTGAATATACACACACTTTACATGAACATTTTAGAACATTCACTCTTCGGGCGTTATAGTGTCGCCACAACCGATCGTGGAACCGTAAGTCGTTAACCAAAGGAGAGATGAATTTATGGAAAGCAAGCTGATTGACTGGCATCCGGCCGACATCATCGCCGGACTGCGCAAGAAAGGGACCTCAATGGCCGCTGAATCACGTAAAAATGGATTGAGTTCATCAACGCTGGCCAATGCGTTAACAAGACCATGGCCAAAAGGTGAGTTGATTATCGCCCGGGCACTGGGAACTGACCCCTGGGTGATTTGGCCGTCACGCTATCACGATGCCAAAACGCATGAGTTCATCGACAGAACGCGAATGATGAGGAGTCGCAGAGAGAAAAAGAATCCGGAATGAACATTGAGCTGTAACCCCCGGCCAACTGAACTGGGGGTTACAAGAAACGTTGACGATTACTCGCCTTTCACGCGCTCAATGTTTGCGCCCAGCGCACGCAGTTTATCCTCGATGCGCTCATAGCCGCGATCGATGTGATAAATACGGTCGACTACCGTCGTACCTTCAGCAATACAGCCTGCCAGCACCAGGCTTGCAGATGCGCGCAGATCGGTCGCCATAACCTGTGCGCCAGAGAGCGTTTCCACGCCGTGGCAAATCACGGTATTGCTTTCGATTTCTGCGTGAGCACCCATACGGCTCAGCTCAGGCACGTGCATAAAGCGGTTCTCAAACACGGTTTCCGTGATGAAGCCGGTCCCTTCAGCTACCAGGTTCAGCAACGTGAACTGGGCCTGCATGTCGGTAGGGAACGCCGGATGCGGTGCAGTACGCACATTGACCGCTTTCGGACGTTTACCGTGCATGTCAAGGCTGATCCAATCATCACCCACTTCAATATCCGCACCTGCATCACGCAGCTTCGCCAGAACGGCATCCAGCGTGTCCGGCTGTGCATTACGGCAGATAATTTTGCCGCGAGAAATTGCCGCCGCCACCAGGAAGGTACCGGTTTCGATACGATCTGGCAGAACGCGATAAACACCACCGCCGAGACGCTCAACGCCTTCGATGGTAATACGGTCGGTGCCCTGACCCGTGATCTTCGCGCCCAGCGCAATCAGGAAGTTCGCGGTATCCACAATCTCCGGCTCGCGCGCGGCGTTTTCGATGACGGTGGTGCCTTCGGCAAGCGTTGCTGCGCACATAATGGTGACCGTCGCACCGACGCTCACTTTGTCCATGACGATATGCGCGCCTTTCAGACGGCCATCAACGGACGCCTTCACATAGCCTTCTTCCAGCTTAATAGTCGCGCCTAACTGCTCCAGGCCGGTAATGTGCAGGTCAACCGGACGTGCACCGATGGTGCAGCCGCCCGGCAGTGATACCTGGCCCTGACCAAAGCGGGCAACCAGCGGCCCGAGCGCCCAGATGGATGCACGCATGGTTTTCACCAGATCGTACGGCGCACAGAAGACGTTCACATCACGCGCATCAATGTGCACGGAACCATTACGCTCAACTTTCGCACCCAGCTGGCTCAGCAGCTTCATCGAGGTGTCAACGTCCTTCAGTTTCGGGACGTTTTGGATCTCTACAGGTTCTTCAGCCAGCAGCGCCGCAAACAGGATCGGCAGTGCGGCATTTTTAGCGCCTGAAATTGTGACTTCGCCCTGGAGCTTGGTTGGCCCCTGAACACGAAATTTATCCATTATTCTGTTCTCTGTTAAGAATTTATCTTCGCTACCGGCACATCACCCGTAGCTCAAAAACCGTTAAGTTTGCGATCGCGCGCCCATTCCGCTGGGGTAAACGCCTTAATCGACACGGCATGAATGCGGTTGTCCGCAATGTACTCCATCAACGGGCCATAGACCGATTGCTGCTTCTTGACCCGGCTCATGCCTTCAAACATCTCACCCACGGCAATAACCTGAAAGTGACTGCCGTCGCCAGAAACGTGGACTTCCTGGAGGGAGAGTGCATTCATCAGCACGCTCTGAATTTCATTATTTTCCATGGGCTCTTCATTCGTCAGATAGTGAAAACAGCCCAACATCTTAGAGCAAAGTGGCGCTGTCATAAATAAGCAAAAAGCCTCGCTGATAAATCAGACAAGGCTTTAGTGGCAGATCCCCCTCAGGGGTTTTGCCGGTTAGCGGCACAAGACCTTATCCGGCCTGGAAAAATTAACGCGGAAGGACGTCGTCAGGCAGATTGTAAAGCTGCGCCAGCGTGTACACTTTATCGTTAACGCCAGTGAGCGAAACGCTATTTCCCTGCTGCTTGCCTTGATTAATCAGATGCAACAGTAACGCCAAACCGCCGGTATCTACCCGGGATACCTGGTTCAGGTCGATGCAGGATACCCCTTTCATCGCCTCAATTCGCGCATCCCATAAGGGATTTAACACGTCCTGATCCAGCTCTCCCACCAGCACCAGCTTGTCGCCTTCGCGCGTCCAGGTGAGTGACTGCGCCATTATTTTTTCTCTTCCAGCGTGATTTTCTGCTGAGAAATAGATTTCAGCTGCGCCGTCAGGCCATCAATACCTTTGGTACGCAGCAGGTCGCTCCACTCATTTTGTTTGGTGGTGATCATACTTACGCCTTCGGCGATCATGTCATACGCCTGCCAGTTACCGGTCTGGGAGTTTTTACGCCACTGGAAATCCAGACGTACCGGAGGACGACCGTTTGGATCGATGATGGTTACGCGGATAGGTACGATAGTCGCATCACCCAGCGGTTGTTCAGGGGCAATCTGATAGGTCTGGCCGTGGTACATCGCCAGTGCCTGGCCGTAAGCCTGCTTCAGATATTCACGGAATGCGGCAAAATAGGCTTCACGTTGGGCAGGAGTCGCATCTTTGTAGTAACGGCCCAGCACCAGCGCACCGGCATACTTAACCTGCACATAAGGCAGCAGTTCCTGATCGACGACCTGACGCAGGTAATCGGGGTTGGAACGGATTTTTGGTTGCTCGTTTTTCAGACGGTCAAAGGTCTTCTGCGCCGCCTCATCCATCAGTTTGTACGGGTTAGTCTGGTCTGCTGCGGTTGCCGCGCTAAGTGGAGCAATCACCAGCATAGCCACCATCATCAATCGTTTAAACATACGTCGATTCTCCTGAGATTATTTCGTTGCGCCCGCAGGCGTAGTGGCTTCATTATTGCCGTCAGTTGCGGCTGGCACATCGCCAGAATTCTTATTGTCATCACCTTTACTGTTGCTGTTGTAAAGGAACTGACCAATCATATCTTCCAGCACCATCGCGGATTTCGTGTCCTGAATCGTACCGCCATCTTTGAGGATAGACGTTCCCAGCTCAGGATCTTCAAAACCCACGTTCAATGCCAGATACTGTTCGCCCAGCAGACCGGAAGTACGGATGCTCAGAGAACTGGTGTCAGGAATATGGTTAAAACGCGATTCGATTTCCAGCGTCACGCGCGGCAGGTACGTTTTCGGATCTAACGAGATGTCCGATACGCGTCCAACTACCACCCCGCCAATCCGCACCGGAGAACGCTCTCTCAGGCCGCCGATATTATCAAAGGTCGCATAAATCGTGTAAGTCGGCTCAGTACGCATTGAGGTGACGTTCGCTGCCTTCAGGCACACAAACAGCGCTGCCAGCAGCGCAACCAGCAAGAATAACCCGACCCAAATTTCATTTTTTTTCGTTTGCATGAACTCAATTCCCAAACATCAGTGCGGTCAGCACAAAATCCAGCCCCAGAACGGCAAGAGAGGCGTGCACTACGGTGCGTGTCGTTGCCCGGCTAATCCCGGCAGAGGTCGGGATCGCATCATAACCATTGAACAATGCAATCCATGTGACCGTAATGGCGAATACCACGCTCTTAATCAGACAGTTGACCAGGTCCAGACGCCAGTCGACGGCATTTTGCATAGCCGACCAGAAAAAGCCCGCATCAATACCCTTCCAGCTTACGCCAACCAGTGAACCACCCCAGATCCCGACTGCGACAAAAATAATCGTCAGCAGCGGCAATGAAATAACACCGGCCCAAAAACGTGGGGAAATCACCCGGCGCAGTGGATCGACGGCCATCATTTCCAGACTGGAAAGCTGTTCGGTCGCCCGCATCAGGCCAATTTCTGCGGTTAAGGCCGACCCGGCCCGCCCGGCAAACAGCAGCGCCGCAACAACCGGTCCCAGCTCACGTAACAATGACAGTGCCACCAGCATACCGAGGCTGGTTTCCGCGCTGTAAGTCGTCAGCACCAGGTATCCCTGCAACCCCAGCACCATACCGATGAACACGCCAGAAACAATAATGATCAGCATCGATAAGACACCGACATTATAGAGCTGGCGTATCAGCAGCGGCGCATGTTTGCGAAACTCCGGCTTGCCGACAACCGCATTGAACAACATTAATCCGGCTCGCCCGAACGTCCTGAGGGTTTTTATTCCCCGATGTCCGAGTGATGCCAGCGCATTTAACAACATGGGTGGCTTAACTCCCTGTTTTGAGTAAATCGATGTGGTAGTCGCCCGCCGGGTAACGGAACGGAACCGGTCCATCGGCAATGCCGTCAAGGAACTGGCGTACGCGCGGATCGGCATTTTCTTGTAGCGCCTGAGCACTACCGTAGGCCACTATTTTTTTGTCCGCCATTATATAGGCGTAATCCGCAATACTCAGTACCTCAGGCACATCATGGGATACCACCACACAGGTGACGCCCAGCGCGCTGTTCAGTTCTGAAATTAGCTTCACCAGAACGCCCATGGTGATGGGATCCTGGCCGACGAACGGCTCATCAAACATGATGAGGTCTGGCTCCAGCGCGATAGCACGTGCTAACGCGGCGCGACGCGCCATCCCACCGGATAATTCAGAAGGCATTAATTTGGCCGCACCCCGCAGGCCGACGGCCTCGAGCTTCATCATCACCGTGCTCTTCAGCAACGGCGCTGGCAACGTCGTATGCTCGCGCAGAGGGTACGCGACGTTGTCAAAAACATTCATGTCGGTAAATAGCGCACCAGACTGAAACAGCATACTCATGCGCTTACGCACGGTAAATAAACGCGAACGGGACATGGCCGGGACGTTCTCACCGTCAAACAGGATCTCGCCCTTATCCGGGGGGATCTGTCCGCCAATCAGACGCAACAGCGTCGTTTTGCCGATGCCTGATGGCCCCATGATCGCCGTCACCTTACCGCGCGGTACCGTCAGGGAAATATTATCAAAGATGCAGCGGTCACCCCGGGAAAAGCTGACATCGCGCATATCGACTAGATTCGCCACAGACTGACCCATTGATTCATCCTTTACTATTGCCTCGTTGATCGAAGAGTTTGGCGCTCAATTTAGCCCTGAACCCAACATATTTACAGATTATTGCCTGTCCTGGTTAGCGAAAGCTGGCATTTGTTTTACTTTTTAGCCGCATAAAGTCAAAATTAAGACTTCGTTACGGCTTCCAGAAGATCCTTCAAGTGGACCGGCGAGTATACCTGAAGAAAGGACTTTAGATGCTTTTAGCGACGGCGCTGTTAATAATTGGTTTACTTCTGGTGGTCTACGGTGCCGACCGTCTGGTATTTGCCGCATCCATTTTATGTCGAAATTTCGGTATTCCTCCCATTATCATCGGAATGACCGTGGTCAGCATGGGTACGTCGTTACCCGAAATAATTGTCTCCGTTGCCGCATCGATGAATGGGCAACTCGATCTGGCTGTCGGGACCGCCATAGGTTCTAACATCACCAACATTCTGCTTATTTTAGGCCTGTCGGCGCTGATTCATCCTTTTACCGTGCATTCTGATGTTCTGCGTCGTGAATTACCGCTAATGTTGCTGGTAAGTATTTTAGCTGCATCCGTCCTGTATGACGGACAGTTAAGCCGCAGCGACGGTTTCTTTCTTCTGCTTCTGGCCGTGCTATGGCTGCTATTCATTGTTAAAATCGCCCGTCTGGCCGAGCGACAAGGCAATGACAGCCTGACACGTGAGCAGATAGCTGAGCTACCGCGTGAAGGCGGGTTACCTGTCGCGTTTTTGTGGCTGGGCATTGCGCTGATTATTATGCCAATGGCAACACGTATGGTGGTGGATAACGCTACCGTGCTGGCGAACTATTTCGCCATGAGCGAACTTACTATCGGGCTAACAGTGGTCGCCATTGGTACCAGCCTGCCGGAGCTGGCAACAGCGATTGCGGGTCTGCGTAAAGGTGAAAACGATATTGCCGTCGGTAACATTATCGGCGCAAACATTTTTAATATCGTTATCGTCCTCGGGCTACCGGCGCTGATTACGCCGGGTGAAGTCAATCCAATGGCCTTCACCCGTGACTATAGCGTCATGCTGCTGGTGAGCGTGATTTTTGCACTACTCTGCTGGCGACGTCCGCGCCAGATTGGTCGCGGCGCAGGTGCGCTGCTGACCGGCGGTTTTATCATATGGCTGGCGATGCTGTATTGGTTATCGCCACTTCTCGTTGGATAACTGGAAACGCATTATGTCGCACTTAGAGTTGCAACCGGGTTTTGACTTTCAGAAAGCAGGCAAGGAAGTCCTGGCAATTGAACGTGAAGGCCTGGCGGAGCTTGATCAGTACATCAACCAAAATTTTACCCTCGCATGCGAGAAAATATTCAGCTGCCCGGGCAAAGTGGTGGTGATGGGAATGGGGAAATCTGGCCATATCGGGCGGAAAATGGCAGCCACATTTGCCAGCACCGGCACCCCCTCATTTTTTGTACATCCAGGCGAAGCCGCACATGGCGATCTGGGTATGGTCTCGCCGCAGGATGTGGTCATCGCCATCTCTAACTCCGGTGAATCCAATGAGATAGCGGCGCTGATCCCGGTATTAAAACGTCTTCATGTACCGCTTATCTGCATGACCGGTCGTCCTGAAAGCAGTATGGCGCGTGCGGCAGATGTGCATCTGTGTGTTAAAGTGCCCAAGGAAGCTTGTCCGTTAGGCCTGGCGCCGACCAGCAGTACGACAGCAACATTGGTGATGGGCGATGCCCTGGCGGTGGCGTTATTAAAAGCGCGCGGCTTTACCGCGGAAGATTTTGCGTTGTCTCATCCCGGTGGCGCACTGGGCCGTAAGCTTTTACTGCGCGTTAACGATATTATGCATACGGGCGACGAGATCCCGCATGTGACCAAAAACGCCAGCCTGCGTGACGCCTTACTTGAGATCACGCGTAAAAATCTCGGCATGACCGTCATTTGCGATGATGCCATGAAGATTGACGGTATTTTCACCGATGGCGATTTACGTCGTGTCTTCGATATGGGCGTTGATGTACGCCAGTTAGGCATTGCCGATGTGATGACCCCTGGAGGCATTCGCGTGCGTCCGGGCATTCTTGCCGTCGATGCCCTGAACTTAATGCAGTCCCGCCATATCACCTCGGTAATGGTTGCTGATGGCGACCAGTTACTCGGTGTGTTACATATGCATGATCTGCTGCGTGCAGGTGTAGTGTAAGAAACTCAAGGATAACAAAAATGAGTAAAGCAGGTGCGTCGCTTGCGACCTGTTATGGACCCGTCAGCGCAGACGTTATCACCCGGGCAGAAAACATCCGTTTGCTGATCCTGGATGTGGATGGCGTACTGTCTGATGGTCTGATTTATATGGGCAACAACGGTGAAGAGCTGAAGGCTTTTAACGTCCGTGATGGTTACGGAATTCGCTGTGCGCTCACTTCCGGTATTGAGGTTGCCATTATTACCGGACGAAAGGCTAAACTTGTAGAAGATCGCTGTACCACTTTGGGGATCACCCACCTGTATCAGGGGCAGTCAGACAAACTGGTTGCCTTTGGCGATCTCCTTAGCAAACTGGCGATCGCGCCGGAGAATGTCGCCTATGTTGGCGATGACCTGATCGACTGGCCGGTGATGGCTAAAGTGGGATTAAGCGTCGCGGTGGCAGATGCCCACCCTTTGCTGATCCCGCGAGCTGATTATGTCACCCGCATTGATGGGGGACGTGGCGCTGTGCGTGAAGTCTGCGATTTATTACTCCTGGCGCAGGGCAAACTGGACGAGGCCAAAGGGCAATCGATATGAGCAAAACCAGACGTTGGGTTATCATTCTACTGTCGCTGGCTGTCCTTGTGATGATTGGTATTAATCTGGCAGACAAAGATGACACCGCTCAGGTCGTCGTCAATAACAACGAGCCAACCTATAAGAGCGAACATACTGATACCGTCGTGTATAGTCCGGAAGGCGCGCTGAGCTATCACTTGATCGCACAACACGTTGAATATTATTCGGAACAAGCGGTTTCGTGGTTTACTCAACCGGTATTAACCACGTTTGATAAGGATAAAGTACCGACCTGGACGATCAAGGCCGATAAAGCCAAATTGACCAACGATCGGATGCTGTATCTGTACGGCCATGTTGAGGTTAACGCCCTGGTGCCTGACTCTCAACTACGCAGAATTACGACCGATAACGCGCAGATTAACCTGGTGACACAAGACGTCACTTCCGATGATCTGGTGACGTTGTATGGCACAACATTTAACTCCAGCGGACTGAAGATGCGCGGCAACTTACGCAGCAAGAACGCCGAGCTGATTGAAAAGGTTAGAACCTCATATGAAATCCAAAACAAACAAACTCAGCCTTAATCTTGTACTTGCCAGCTCACTTCTGGCCGCCAGCATTCCGGCATTTGCCGTCACCGGCGATACCGAGCAGCCGATTCACATTGAATCGGACCAGCAGTCCCTGGATATGCAGGGCAACGTGGTGACGTTTACTGGCAACGTGATTGTGACTCAGGGCACCATCAAAATTAACGCCGATAAAGTCGTCGTGACCCGTCCTGGCGGTGAAGACGGCAAAGAAGTGATTGATGGCTATGGCAATCCAGCAACGTTTTACCAGATGCAGGACAACGGTAAACCGGTTAAAGGCCACGCCTCTCAGATGCACTATGAACTGGCGAAAGACTTTGTCGTTCTCACCGGCAAGGCGTATCTGGAACAGCTCGATAGCAACATCACGGGCGATAAGATCACTTATCTGGTAAAAGAGCAGAAAATGCAGGCCTTCAGCGATAAAGGCAAACGCGTCACCACCGTTCTGGTTCCGTCGCAGTTGCAGGACAAAAACAAGGCTCCGGCAGAGAAAAAAGGTAACTGATTCGTTATGGCAACATTAACTGCAAAGAACCTTGCAAAAGCCTATAAAGGCCGTCGTGTGGTTGAAGATGTCAGTCTGACCGTCAACTCCGGGGAGATCGTCGGTCTGCTCGGTCCTAACGGTGCAGGCAAGACAACAACCTTTTACATGGTTGTCGGCATTGTCCCGCGCGATGCGGGTAACATTATCATTGATGACGAAGACATCAGTCTGCTGCCTCTGCATGCGCGCGCGCGTCGCGGCATCGGCTACTTACCGCAGGAAGCATCGATTTTCCGTCGCCTGAGCGTGTTTGATAACCTGATGGCGGTGCTGCAAATTCGTGACGATCTGACCAGCGAGCAGCGGGAAGATCGCGCTAACGAGCTGATGGAAGAATTCCACATCGAGCACCTGCGCGACAGCTTAGGTCAGTCGCTCTCCGGTGGTGAACGACGCCGCGTGGAGATCGCTCGCGCACTGGCCGCCAATCCGAAATTTATCCTGCTGGATGAACCGTTTGCCGGTGTTGACCCAATTTCCGTTATTGATATCAAACGGATCATCGAACACCTGCGCGACAGCGGCCTTGGCGTGCTGATTACTGACCACAACGTCCGCGAAACGCTGGCAGTGTGTGAGCGCGCCTATATCGTAAGTCAGGGACACCTGATCGCGCACGGCACGCCAACAGAAATACTGCAGGATGAGCACGTTAAGCGCGTATACCTTGGGGAAGACTTCAGACTCTGATAGGGTAGAAGACTTCACGTCACTGCAGGAGAAAACAACTCTGAACATGAAGCAAGGTTTGCAACTCAGGCTTAGCCAACAACTGGCGATGACGCCTCAGCTACAACAGGCTATCCGTCTGTTGCAGTTGTCCACGCTGGAACTTCAGCAAGAACTTCAGCAAGCGCTGGAAAGTAACCCACTGCTCGAGCAAACCGATCTTCACGACGAAATTGATACCCAGGAAAAACAGGACAGCGAAACCCTCGACACCGCAGATGCACTCGAACAAAAAGAGATGCCTGAGGAGTTGCCGCTTGACGCCAGTTGGGATGAAATTTACACCGCCGGGACGCCTTCGGGCACCAGCGGAGATTACATCGACGACGAACTGCCTGTCTATCAGGGTGAGACCACGCAATCACTACAGGATTACCTGATGTGGCAAGTGGAACTGACCCCGTTCTCGGATACCGATCGCGCCATTGCGACATCCATTGTGGATGCGGTAGACGAAACCGGTTATCTCACCGTGACCCTGGACGATATTCTCGAAAGCATGGGCGATGACGACGTCGGTATGGACGAAATCGAAGCCGTGCTTAAACGCGTTCAGCGCTTTGATCCCGTTGGCGTGGCCGCCAAAGATCTCCGTGACTGCTTACTGATCCAACTTTCGCAGTTTGATAAAGCCACACCGTGGCTGGATGAAGCGCGCCTGATCATCAGCGATCATCTCGATCTGTTAGCCAACCATGACTTCCGCACGCTGATGCGCGTGACCCGACTGAAAGAAGACGTGCTGAAAGAAGCCGTCAACCTCATCCAGTCGCTTGATCCCCGCCCAGGGCAGTCGATCCAGACTGGCGAGCCGGAGTACGTCATTCCGGATGTGCTGGTGCGTAAGCATAACGATCGCTGGGTGGTCGAACTCAACGGCGACAGCATTCCGCGCTTACAGATTAACCAGCACTACGCCGCGATGTGCAATAGCGCGCGCAACGATGCCGACAGCCAGTTTATTCGTAGCAATCTGCAAGATGCGAAGTGGCTGATTAAAAGCCTGGAAAGCCGCAATGATACGTTGCTGCGCGTCAGCCGCTGCATCGTTGAGCAGCAGCAAGCTTTCTTTGAACAAGGCGAAGAGTATATGAAACCGATGGTACTGGCGGATATCGCCCAGGCCGTCGAGATGCACGAATCGACCATTTCCCGTGTGACCACGCAAAAGTATCTGCACAGTCCGCGCGGCATTTTTGAATTGAAGTATTTCTTTTCCAGTCACGTTAACACTGAAGGCGGAGGCGAAGCCTCGTCCACAGCTATCCGTGCGCTGGTGAAGAAATTAATTGCTGCGGAAAACCCCGCGAAACCGCTGAGTGACAGCAAGTTAACCTCTATGCTGTCAGAACAGGGTATCATGGTAGCACGCCGCACCGTTGCGAAGTACCGAGAGTCTTTATCCATTCCGCCGTCTAACCAGCGCAAACAACTGGTGTGACCCAACCGATAAGGAAGACACTATGCAGCTCAACATCACTGGAAACAACGTCGAAATCACCGAAGCCCTGCGCGATTTTGTGAATACAAAATTTGCCAAGCTCGAACAATATTTCGACCGGATTAATCAGGTCTATATTGTGTTGAAAGTGGAGAAGGTTACACATATCTCGGATGCAACACTGCATGTGAACGGTGGCGAAATTCATGCCAGCGCGGAAGGTCAGGATATGTACGCCGCCATTGACGGTTTAATTGATAAACTGGCTCGGCAGTTAACAAAACATAAAGATAAACTGAAACAGCACTAACTTGTCCGGGCAGTTAGCGGGTGCAGGACGGCCTGTTGTGTAGCACAACGGGCCATTTGTACAGTTAGCGCTTAGGTGAAATTATGACAAATAACGATACGACTCTACAACTGAGCACTGTTCTTAACCAGGAATGTACACGCGCAGGCGTTCACTGCCAAAGCAAGAAACGCGCACTGGAAATCATCAGCGAACTTGCGGCAAAACAGCTTAGCTTGCCTTCTCAGGTGGTATTTGAAGCCATTCTGACGCGTGAAAAAATGGGCAGTACCGGCATCGGTAATGGTATTGCTATCCCGCACGGAAAGCTGGAAGAAGACACGATGCGCGCGGTTGGTGTGTTTGTTCAACTCGAAACACCCATCGCCTTCGACGCCATTGATAATCAACCTGTCGATCTGCTTTTCGCCCTGCTGGTCCCGGCAGACCAAACCAAGACGCATTTGCATACGTTGTCACTGGTCGCAAAACGTCTGGCAGATAAAACCATCTGTCGTCGTCTGCGCGCCGCGCAGAGTGACCAGGAGTTGTATCAAATCATCACGGACACCGAAGGTGGACAGGATGAAGTATAACAACCCAATGGCATCCTTTTTTGTCGTTGTGAGGAGAAACAGTACATGGTACTGATGATCGTCAGCGGCCGTTCAGGGTCAGGTAAATCTGTCGCCCTGCGTGCGCTGGAAGATATGGGTTTTTACTGCGTGGATAACCTTCCCGTAGTGCTGTTGCCCGATCTGGCTCGTACACTGGCCGATCGCCAGATTTCTGCGGCCGTCAGCATTGATGTGCGCAACATGCCTGAGTCCCCGGAAATTTTCGAGCAGGCAATGAATAATCTGCCCGAGGGTTTCTCACCACAGCTGCTGTTCCTTGATGCAGACCGTAACACGCTGATTCGTCGCTACAGCGACACGCGCCGTTTACACCCGCTCTCCAGCAAGAACTTGTCTCTGGAAAGCGCTATCGATAAGGAAAGCGATTTGCTGGAGCCTCTGCGCTCTCGCGCTGACCTGATCGTTGATACCTCCGAAATGTCCGTACACGAACTGGCGGAAATGTTACGTACCCGACTGCTGGGTAAACGTGAACGTGAATTGACGATGGTATTCGAATCCTTTGGTTTCAAACACGGTATCCCGATTGATGCGGATTACGTCTTTGACGTGCGCTTCCTGCCTAACCCACACTGGGATCCGAAGCTGCGCCCAATGACCGGTCTTGACCGCCCTGTCGCCGCATTCCTCGACAGGCACACAGAAGTACACAATTTTATCTACCAGACTCGCAGCTATCTCGAGCTATGGTTACCCATGCTGGAGACCAACAACCGTAGCTACCTTACCGTAGCCATCGGCTGTACCGGCGGGAAACACCGTTCGGTGTATATTGCAGAGCAGCTGGCAGACTACTTCCGCTCACGCGGTAAAAACGTGCAGTCACGCCATCGTACGCTGGAAAAACGTAAATCATGACCGTGAAGCAAACCGTTGAAATCACCAATAAGCTGGGCATGCATGCCCGCCCAGCGATGAAACTGTTTGAATTGATGCAGGGTTTCGAAGCAGAAGTTTTGCTGCGTAATGATGAAGGAACGGAGGCCGAGGCCAACAGCGTTATCGCCCTGCTGATGCTGGATTCAGCCAAAGGGCGTCAGATAGAAGTCGAAGCCACGGGACCACAGGAAGTAGAAGCCCTGGCCGCAGTGATTGCCCTGTTTAATTCAGGGTTTGATGAAGATTAATCGAGTACACAGAACGTAGCCAGTAGGCCGGATAAGGCGTTTACGCCGCATCCGGCAATAACTACGCTAATACAGCTTATTTTCCCGCATAAACGACTCACCACCTAACTGACGCATTTGGCGCATAATCCAAGCCTGGCGGTTACGCACATAACCAGAAGGCGCATTCGCCTTAAAACGCAAAGGATTGGGCAATACTGCCGCCAGCAAGGCCGCTTCAGACAGGCTCAACCGACTGGCCGGTTTATGAAAATACCGTTGCGCCGCCGCCTCCACGCCAAATATCCCATCGCCAAACTCGGCGATATTCAAATAGACGGTCAGAATACGTTTCTTACTCCAGACGGTTTCCATACCCAGCGTTAGCCCGGCTTCGAGACCTTTACGCACCCAGCTGCGTCCATCCCATAAAAACAGGTTTTTCGCCGTCTGTTGCGATAACGTCGACGCCCCGCGAATGCGGTTTTCATTGCGTTCATTGTGCGCCAGCGCTTTCTCTATGGCGGTGACGTCAAACCCCCAGTGGTCGGGAAACTTCTGATCCTCCGCAGCAATCACCGCCAGTCCCATCCACGGTGAGATCTCATCCATACTCACCCAGTCCGAGTGCGCCACATAGCCGAAATCACCGGACAGCCATGCGCCCAGCTGTCGCTCGACCATCACCGCCGAGAAAGGCACAGGCATCACGCTGAAAAGTGCGATACCTCCGCCCCAGAATACGGCGAGGACAACCACCACCCGCAGAAAAATACGTCGCAGAAAGGCGGTTACTCCTTTTCTCATTCAGTCAGCACCAACACACGCGATACCAGTTTATCGATGCCACTCGCAGCCTGAGCGATGTCCTGCGCCAGCATATAGGCAGGCGTGGTGACGATTTTGTTGTCTTCATCGACGACAATGTCATCAACCGGACAAGGCACATGCTCAGCGCCCATCTCTTCCAGCACCTCTGCCGTGTCGATATCAGTGCCGATGGTCAGACGCAGCGGGAAGTCAAAAATTTTAGGTAACATGGCAGGCGCAATGCACATAAATCCCAACGGCTTACCCGCCTGATGCATGGCCACCGCCAGCGCGGCTAAATCGCTGTCAACCCGGCATTCGCTGCCCTGACTGGCAAAATTGCTCAGATTTTTGGCCGCACCAAACCCACCCGGCACGATCAACGCATCCAGTTCCGATGAGACTGCCTGCGCAAGTGGGCGAATATCGCCACGTGTGATGCGCGCGGCTTCAATCAGCACATTGCGAGTTTCCAGCATCGGCTCGCCGGTCAGATGATTAATCACATCCGCCTGTTGTTTATCTGGTGCGAAACAGACAGCCTGAGCGCCGTTGCGGGCAATGGCCAGAAGCGTGAGAACAGTTTCATGGATCTCTGCACCGTCATACACGCCGCATCCGCTGAGCACTACACCCACTTTTTTCATCGTGATACTCCTTTCTCAACTGGCTGAAACATATTAGTTATTATGATTTAAATGCTACGCTTCACACATTTAACTGATTCATGTAACAAATTATTTAAGATTTGCTATCTTAACTGCGTGCGGCCTGAAAATTAGGGCTGCGCCCTTGTAAACAATGATAATAATTTACGGCGCAGCCACGATTTCCCTGGTGTTGGCGCAGTATTCGCGCACCCCGGTCAAGCCGGGGTCATTTTTTTTCCACGCTCGCCACCCAGGCTTTTAATACTGCCACGTCGTGCTGCCACTCCTGCTTCATCTCTTCAATCCATTCAGCAACGTTATCTTCCCAGGCAGGAAGATCCGGCGACTGGATTTGCTGACCTAGCTGTTGCAGGTGACGCAGCCCCACTGAACCTGCTGCGCCTTTAATTTTATGGCCTTCCTCAACAACACCTTTTTTATCCCGTGCCGTCAGGTTGGACTCCAGCACGCTCAAATATCCCGGCATCATCTTCTCAAACACCGCCAGCCCGTCGGTAATTAACTTCGGTCCCACCAGCTCGAGGTATTGTTCCAACATAGGAATATCTAACAGCGCTTGCGATTTACTGCTTTCTTCAGATGTCACAGTGCTCTCCTCTTCGTTTCGGGTATCCCAGTATTTTTTGATCATGGCGGTTAGCGCCGGAACCGACAGCGGCTTACTCAGCACGTCGTCCATGCCTGCGTCCAGATACTCTTTTTTATCTTTCAGTACGTTGGCGGTGAGTGCGACCAGCGGTGGCAGATCTTCACGGGCGTATTTTTGCGTGAGCTCCCGCGAGATATCCAGACCGGTCATATCCGGTAGCTGAATATCCAACAACACCAGGTCATATTCACCCGGCGTAAACATTTCCAGCGCGGCTTTCCCGGTCATCGCGACATCCACGCTGTTGCCTAATTTTTCCAGCACGGAGCGCGCAACAATAACGTTCAGCTCAATGTCTTCCACCAGCAGCACATTCAGGGCTGGCAGCGGCAGTTCATCGTCTTCAAACGCGTCTTCAATCTCTTCCGCTACCGCAGGGGCATGCACGGTCAGCGTAAAGATAGACCCTTTTCCTGCCTGGCTGGAAACCGTAATATCACCGCCCATGTTTTTCGCCAGACGCTTCGACACGGCCAAACCAATCCCTGTCCCCGTTGCCGGTTTACCACCGTTGCTGTCCTTCACCTGATAATACATAGCGAAGATTTTATCCTGCTCATCCTGCGGAATGCCGATGCCGGAATCTTCAACTTCGAAATGCAGCATATTTCCCTGGTCATAGCGCGCCCGCACGGTCACCTGCCCCTGCTGGGTAAACTTCACTGCGTTGCTGATCAGATTCCACAGGATCTGACGCAGACGCGTTCCGTCGGTAATGACCTTATGCGGCAGGGGTAACGTCGGCTCAAGCACAAAACGCAGACCCTTTTGCTGCGCCTGTAGGCCAGAGAGGTTTTCCAGATCCGCCATAAAACTGGTGAAATCGATCGGCTGGTTATCGAGCTGGACTTTACGTCGCTCCATCTTATCCATGTCGATAATATCGTTGAATATATTCCCCAGCGTCACAGCAGAGACGTGGATTGTTTTCAGGTATTTTTCCTGCTCCGCGGTTAGATCCGTATCCAGCAGGATCCGGCTTAAGCCGACAATGCCGTTAAGCGGGGTGCGCAGCTCGTGGCTGATGGTAGAAATAAAGGTGGTCTTATCGCGGCTGGCGCGCTCAAGCGCATCCTGATAACGCTTACGCTCGGTAATATCGCGTCCAAAGCCCATCAGACCATGTCGCTTACCTACGCGGTCATAGTAAGGCACTTTGCGAATTTCAAAGCAGGCTTTGCGCCCATCCGGGTAGTCCAGCCACTGTTCGTAGGTGAGCGAAACATTATGACGGAACACCTTCTCGTCGGTCTCAATCACCTTTTCAGCCGCTTCAGGAGAGTAAACGTCAGCCGGTTTTAAGTTCACCAGCTGCTTTTCGCTTTTGCCAGTCAGCAGCTCCATGGCACGGTTACAGCCGGAAAACTCCTTATCTTCATTGCGATAAAAAACCAGATCCGGCGAGGCATCAAGGAAAGAGCGTAAAAAGGAAGACTGTTGCTCAAGCTGGATCTGCGCCTCTTCGCGCTCTTTGATTTCAACCTTCAGTTGCTCGAATGTTTCCTGGCGCTCTGCTTCAGCTTTTTCACGCTCAACAATTTCCTGATTGAGCTGGGCAATATTATCTTTCAGCTGCACATTGAGCTTGAGATCGCGCTCGCGCATCTCTTCCAGCTTTTGTACCAGTCGTGACAGGCGCTGCCGGGACTCCTCAAGTTGCTCCACCACCACGGACAAGAAATAGACGGCCCAGGGGGTAATTAACAGACCAAAAAAGATAGAGCGGATGACATCAATGCTTTCTACCTGGCCATGCAGCACCATGGTGACAGCCATCTGCACCACAATTGCCAACACGACCAGAGCCAGCGCCAACAGCAGCGAAAAGCGCACCAGACCTAACTTCATCATCAGGTCGACGTAATATTGCGCCAGCATACGGATTTGCTTCATAGAGGGTTCCTTCACGACAACTTGGCACAATAATACTCAATTCTCAGCGTGACGTTGAAGATTGTGCAAGAAATGCGGAGGTTATCGGTGAAATGACCGCGGAGAGGCCATCGTACGCCTGATAAGCAAAGCGCCATCAGGCAAGCAGGCGCAGATTTCCGGATGTCGGCTTTACCTTATCCGGCCTACGGAGAGTTAGTTCTCAGGCAGCACCCATGGCGTACCGAGCGCCGAGCCTTGCACACCGTACTTGTTAAGGTACTTATCCAGTTCGACCATGCCGGTCCAGCGGTTTTCACACCATAGAGGTGCCAACAGCGTTGGGCGGCGCGCGCTGGCGGAAATTCGATGATAAATCACCTCTGGCGGCGTATGACGGATCATCTCCCCGGCGGTAACCGTATAGTCGTCCAGTTCAATTCCGTTCAGCCGCCCGGCTTCCCAGGCTTTCGCCATCGTACTGCCTTTCACAATATGCAGCGGGTGCAGCTTAATACCGTCAACACCCGTCTCCACCACACGTTCCATGGTTTGCAGGCATTCTGCCTGCCCTTCTCCCGGCAGACCGACAATCAGGTGTGAGCACACTTTCAGCCCGCGCTCGCGTGCCAGTCGCGTAGTGCGTTGGTAACAGGCAAAATCATGGCCGCGGTTAATACGGTGCAAGGTTTTGTCATGCGCAGTTTGCAAACCGAGTTCCAGCCATACCTCATAGCCGAGGTCTTTATACTCGCAAAGCAGATCAAGTACCGCATCCGGCACGCAGTCGGGGCGCGTCCCAACGCATAACCCGACGATACTGGCCTGGCTGACCGCCTGCTGATACATCGAACGCAGCACCTGCACTTCAGCAAAGGTGCTGGTATAGGCCTGGAAATAGGCCAGATAGCGTTTCGCGCGATTGACCAGATGCGCCTGATGCTCAAGCTGCTCGGCAATAGAATGGTGCTGCTGTGCTTCATCGGCAAACGAGGCGACATTGCAGAAAGTACATCCACCACGTCCGATGGTGCCATCACGATTTGGACAGCTAAAGCCGCCGTGAAGCGTGAGTTTATGAACCTTTTGCCCGTAACGGCGAGAAAGATCCCCACCAAACATATTGACTAATTTCTGTAACTGCATAATCTGGTAGACCGCGCCTTGAAAAGAGGCCAAAGCCTGCCATTTTTTGCCCCAGTCGGCGATGACCTGGATCAATCGCCCTGGCGTGCCTTTATTTATTGCATAACAAATCAAAATAATCGAAATTTCATTCATTCAAAATGAAATTACTTTTCCTTATATCCGACTGTTTTTTTTATCTTCTTATACTCTCAGCATAAAAACAGTATCTTTAAGACGCCAAAACTCTAAAAACCAGCATAAAATGCCAAGCATAGCGATAAACAAAGGGAGGACGGGGGATATACAGCCTTTCTGACAGTGAGACAGATCACACTTCGCACTCCATTCCCCTTGCGTTAAATCAATGTAAAAAAGCCTTAAATTTCAACATATTCATAAAGTTAATCGCCCTATAGCACATTTTTGCATAAATAAGATTGCCATTTGACCTGTGTGTGGATTCCCGATAACGTGGAAATCCGCTGGAAGCTTTCTGGATGAGCAGTCTGCTCATCATATTTATGCAGTAATTGAGATTCCCTCTGAAGCAAGTCCTCAAACTTGTTTGACCTATGCGAAAAGGATAAAGAGGGCGAATGCGAGGTAAGCGTATGACACGCAAACCCCGTCGCCATGCTCTTGGTGTGCCCGTGCGCAACGGTCCAGATGGGAATCCCGCAGAGCCTGGGGAGGTTCACTGATATGTTGTACGATAAATCCCTTGAGAGGGATAACTGTGGTTTCGGCCTGATCGCCCACATAGAAGGCGAACCTAGCCACAAGGTAGTGCGTACCGCCATACACGCACTGGCCCGCATGCAGCACCGTGGCGCAATTCTTGCCGATGGTAAAACCGGCGATGGTTGCGGTTTGCTGTTACAAAAACCTGACCGCTTTTTCCGCATCGTGGCGCAAGAGCGCGGCTGGCGTTTAGCTAAAAACTACGCCGTCGGCATGATCTTTTTAAATAAAGACGCTGAACTGGCTGCGGCTTCTCGTCGCATTGTCGAAGAAGAATTACAGCAGGAGACCCTGTCGATTGTCGGCTGGCGCGACGTGCCGACCAACGAAGGTGTTCTCGGTGAAATCGCCCTATCCTCCCTGCCTCGTATCGAGCAAATTTTTGTCAACGCCCCTGCGGGCTGGCGTCCGCGTGATATGGAGCGTCGCCTGTTCATCGCGCGCCGTCGTATCGAAAAACGCCTCCAGGACGATAAAGACTTCTACGTCTGTAGCTTGTCGAACCTGGTCAATATCTATAAAGGTCTGTGTATGCCGGCGGATCTGCCGCGCTTTTACCTGGACCTGGCGGATCTGCGTCTGGAATCGGCCATCTGCCTGTTCCACCAGCGCTTCTCCACTAATACCGTACCGCGCTGGCCGCTGGCGCAACCGTTCCGCTACCTGGCGCATAACGGTGAAATTAACACCATCACCGGCAACCGCCAGTGGGCACGCGCACGTACCTATAAATTCCAGACACCGCTGATCCCTGACCTGCACGACGCCGCACCGTTCGTTAACGAAACCGGCTCCGACTCCAGCTCAATGGATAACATGCTGGAACTGCTGCTGGCTGGCGGGATGGACATTATCCGCGCCATGCGTTTACTGGTGCCGCCGGCCTGGCAGAACAACCCGGATATGGACCCGGAGCTGCGCGCGTTCTTTGACTTTAACTCCATGCACATGGAGCCGTGGGATGGCCCGGCGGGCATTGTTATGTCCGACGGCCGCTTTGCCGCCTGTAACCTTGACCGTAACGGCCTGCGTCCGGCGCGCTACGTCATCACCAAAGACAAGCTGATTACCTGCGCCTCTGAAGTCGGGATCTGGGATTATCAGCCGGATGAAGTCGTCGAGAAAGGTCGCGTCGGCCCAGGCGAGCTGATGGTTATCGATACCCGCAGCGGGCGCATTCTGCACTCCGCCGAAACCGATGACGATCTGAAAAGCCGCCATCCGTACAAAGAGTGGATGGAGAAGAACGTCCGCCGTCTGGTGCCGTTCGAAGACCTCGCAGACGATCAGGTCGGCAGCCGCGAACTGGACGATGACACGCTCGCCAGCTATCAGAAACAGTTTAACTACAGCGCCGAAGAGCTGGATTCCGTGATCCGCGTGCTCGGTGAAAACGGTCAGGAAGCGGTCGGCTCAATGGGTGATGATACCCCGTTTGCGGTGCTCTCAAGCCAGCCACGCATCATTTATGACTACTTCCGCCAGCAGTTCGCGCAGGTGACTAACCCACCGATCGACCCGCTGCGTGAAGCGCACGTTATGTCGCTGGCCACCAGCATCGGTCGTGAGATGAACGTCTTCTGCGAAGCCGAAGGTCAGGCACACCGCCTGAGCTTTAAATCGCCGATCCTGCTGTACTCCGATTTCACCCAGCTCACCACCATGAAAGAGGAACATTACCGCGCCGATCGCCTGGATATCACCTTCGACGTGACCGAAACCACGCTCGAAGAGACCGTCAAAGCATTGTGCGATAAAGCCGAACAGATGGTGCGTAACGGTACGGTGCTGCTGGTGCTCTCTGACCGTAACATCGCGAAAAACCGTTTGCCGGTTCCGGCACCGATGGCCGTGGGCGCAGTGCAAACGCGTCTGGTAGAACAAAGTCTGCGTTGCGACGCCAACATCATCGTTGAAACCGCCAGCGCCCGTGACCCGCACCATTTTGCTGTCCTGCTCGGCTTTGGCGCGACGGCCATTTATCCGTATCTTGCGTATGAAACGCTGGGACGATTGATCGACACTCAGGCGATTGCCAAAGATTACCGGACCGTGATGCTGAACTACCGTAACGGCATCAACAAAGGTCTGTACAAAATCATGTCCAAAATGGGCATCTCGACCATCGCCTCTTACCGCTGCTCGAAGCTGTTTGAAGCGGTTGGTCTGCATGATGATGTCGTGGCGCTGTGCTTCCAGGGCGTAGTCAGCCGCATCAGTGGCGCAGGGTTTACCGACTTCCAGCAGGATCTGCTGAACCTCTCCAAACATGCATGGCTGGCACGTAAGCCTATCAGTCAGGGCGGTTTGCTCAAATACGTCCACGGCGGCGAATACCACGCCTACAACCCGGACGTGGTGCGCACGCTGCAACAGGCGGTACAAAGCGGTGAGTACAGCGACTATCAGGAATATGCCAAGCTGGTCAATGAGCGTCCGGCGGCCACGCTGCGCGATCTGCTGGCGATCACGCCTGGCGACGAAGCCGTAAGCATTAGCGAAGTAGAACCCGCAACCGAACTGTTTAAACGCTTTGATACCGCGGCGATGTCCATCGGTGCATTAAGCCCCGAAGCACACGAAGCGCTGGCCGAAGCCATGAACAGCATCGGTGGCAACTCGAACTCCGGTGAAGGCGGCGAAGACCCGACGCGCTACGGCACTAACAAGGTGTCGCGCATTAAGCAGGTTGCCTCCGGTCGCTTTGGCGTAACCCCGGCGTATCTGGTCAATGCCGATGTCATTCAGATTAAAGTCGCTCAGGGCGCGAAGCCTGGCGAAGGCGGTCAGTTGCCGGGTGATAAAGTCACCCCGTACATCGCTAAACTGCGCTATTCGGTACCGGGCGTGACGTTGATCTCCCCGCCGCCGCACCACGATATTTACTCTATCGAAGACTTAGCACAGCTGATTTTCGACCTCAAACAGGTCAACCCGAAAGCGATGATCTCCGTGAAGCTGGTTTCCGAACCGGGTGTCGGCACTATCGCCACAGGCGTGGCAAAAGCCTATGCGGATCTGATCACCATTGCTGGCTACGATGGCGGTACCGGCGCAAGCCCGCTCTCCTCGGTGAAATATGCGGGCTGCCCGTGGGAACTCGGTCTGGTGGAAACCCAGCAGGCGCTGGTCGCTAACGGCCTGCGTCACAAGATCCGTTTGCAGGTGGACGGCGGACTGAAAACCGGCCTCGACATCATCAAAGCGGCGATTCTGGGAGCGGAAAGCTTCGGCTTTGGTACCGGCCCAATGGTTGCGCTCGGCTGTAAATACCTGCGTATTTGCCACCTGAACAACTGCGCAACCGGCGTGGCGACTCAGGATGACAAACTGCGTAAGAACCACTATCACGGCCTGCCGTTCAAAGTGACTAACTACTTTGAATTTATCGCCCGCGAAGTCCGTGAGCTGATGGCGCAACTGGGTGTGAAGCGTCTGGTGGATCTGATTGGTCGTACCGACCTGCTCAAAGAGCTGGAAGGGTTTACCGCTAAGCAACAGAAACTGGAACTGTCTCGTCTGCTGGAAACCGCCGAACCGCATCCGGGTAAAGCGCTGCATTGCACCGAGAACAACCCGCCGTTTGATAACGGCGTGCTGAACGCTCAGTTGTTACAGCAAGCGAAACCGTTTGTCGACGAGCGCCAGAGCAAAACCTTCTGGTTCGATATCCGCAACACCGACCGTTCTGTTGGCGCGTCGCTGTCGGGCTATATCGCGCAAACACATGGCGATCAGGGGCTGGCGTCTGACCCAATCAAAGCGCACTTCAGCGGTACCGCAGGCCAGAGCTTCGGCGTGTGGAACGCGGGCGGCGTGGAGTTGTATCTGACCGGTGATGCCAACGACTATGTCGGTAAAGGCATGGCGGGCGGTCTGCTGGCAGTGCGTCCTCCGGTTGGCTCTGCTTTCCGTAGCCATGAGGCGAGCATCATTGGTAACACCTGTCTGTATGGCGCCACCGGTGGCCGCCTGTTTGCCGCGGGTCGTGCGGGTGAGCGCTTTGCAGTACGTAACTCCGGCGCAATCACCGTGGTTGAAGGTATTGGCGACAACGGCTGCGAATATATGACCGGCGGCATCGTCTGTATTCTCGGAAAAACGGGCGTCAACTTCGGAGCGGGTATGACGGGCGGATTTGCCTACGTGCTCGACGAAGACGGTGAGTTCCGCAAACGCGTGAACCCGGAACTGGTAGAAGTGCTGAGCGTGGACTCGCTGGCTATCCACGAGGAACACCTGCGCGGTTTGATTACCGAGCACGTACAGCATACCGGCTCTTCACACGGCGAAGAGATCCTGGCTAACTGGCCAGCATTCTCGGCGAAATTCGCGCTGGTAAAACCAAAATCCAGTGATGTGAAAGCACTGTTGGGTCACCGTAGTCGTAGCGCAGCAGAGCTGCGTGTGCAGGCGCAGTAAGGGGTAGCAGCAATGAGTCAGAACGTATACCAATTTATCGACCTGCAGCGCGTTGATCCGCCTAAGAAGCCGCTGAAGATCCGTAAGATCGAGTTTATCGAGATCTACGAGCCGTTTTCCGAAGGCCAGGCCAAAGCACAGGCAGACCGTTGCCTGTCCTGCGGTAACCCGTACTGCGAGTGGAAGTGCCCGGTGCATAACTACATCCCGAACTGGCTGAAACTGGCGAACGAGGGGCGTATTTTTGAAGCAGCAGAACTGTCACACCAGACCAACACTCTGCCGGAAGTCTGTGGCCGCGTGTGCCCGCAGGATCGTCTGTGTGAAGGATCCTGTACGCTGAACGATGAGTTCGGCGCGGTGACTATCGGCAACATCGAGCGCTATATCAACGATAAAGCATTCGAAATGGGCTGGCGCCCGGATATGACCGGCGTGCGCCAAACCGACAAGCGCGTGGCGATCATCGGTGCCGGTCCGGCAGGCCTGGCCTGTGCTGATGTGCTGACCCGCAACGGCGTGAAGGCGGTGGTATTTGACCGCCACCCAGAAATCGGCGGTCTGCTGACCTTCGGTATTCCAGCCTTCAAACTGGAAAAAGAGGTGATGACCCGCCGTCGTGAAATCTTCACCGGTATGGGCATTGAGTTCAAATTGAACGTGGAAGTGGGCCGCGATGTACAGCTTGACGATCTGCTGAAAGATTATGACGCCGTGTTCCTTGGCGTAGGTACCTATCAGTCTATGCGCGGTGGGCTGGAAAACGAAGACGCTTCCGGCGTATTTGATGCCCTGCCGTTCCTGATCGCCAATACCAAACAGTTGATGGGCTTTGGCGAAAACAGCGACGAGCCGTACATCAGCATGGAAGGCAAACGCGTCGTCGTTCTCGGCGGCGGCGATACCGCGATGGACTGCGTGCGGACCTCGGTTCGCCAGAACGCAGCACACGTTATCTGTGCTTATCGTCGTGACGAAGAGAACATGCCGGGTTCCAAACGCGAAGTGAAAAATGCGCGTGAAGAAGGCGTCGAATTCCAGTTCAACGTCCAGCCTTTAGGCGTGGAAGTGAACGCCAACGGTAAGGTATGCGGTGTGAAAATGGCGCGTACCGAAATGGGAGAACCGGATGCGAAGGGCCGTCGCCGTGCGGAGATCGTCGCCGGTTCCGAACACGTTGTTCCGGCAGATGCGGTGGTACTGGCGTTTGGCTTCCGTCCGCACAGTATGGAGTGGCTGGCAAAACACAGCGTCGAACTGGATTCTCAGGGCCGAATTATTGCTCCAGAGCGCAGCGACAACGCCTTCCAGACTAGCAACCCGAAAATCTTCGCCGGTGGTGACATCGTGCGCGGTTCGGATCTGGTTGTCACCGCGATTGCCGAAGGTCGTAAAGCGGCGGACGGCATCCTGAACTACATGGAAGTGTAATACAGCCTCTTAAGGCATCTCATCTGCCCTAGTGGGTGAGATGCCAAATTCCTGCCGCAATACCGCCAAACCTGCCGATTAAGCCAGTCTGACAACACCTTTAGTAAACAGGGCAAATAACCTTAACACCCCAAACACATCAACATCATGAATAATAACCATGTAAAAATCAGACGAAAACGTTTGCTTTACGTTGAGAACTGTATATTATGCGGCGGATTTTTTGGGCAAAATTCATGGAGGCGTTGTGTCGCAAGACAACAATTATAGCCAGGGCCCCGTCCCTCTGGCGGCGCGAAAAGGCGTAGTTCCACTAACATTTGTGATGTTGGGGCTCACATTTTTTTCCGCCAGTATGTGGACCGGTGGCACACTCGGTACCGGTCTTTCTTATAATGATTTCTTCCTGGCAGTTCTCTTCGGTAATCTTCTCCTCGGTATTTACACTGCATTTCTCGGTTTTATCGGCGCAAAAACAGGGCTCTCAACCCACCTTCTGGCGCGTTACTCATTTGGTGTGAAAGGTTCATGGCTTCCCTCTCTGCTGTTAGGCGGCACACAGGTAGGCTGGTTTGGCGTTGGTGTGGCCATGTTTGCTATCCCGGTTGGCAAAGCGACGGGAATTGACGTCAATATCCTGATTGCGGTTTCCGGTCTGCTGATGACCCTGACCATCTTTTTTGGCATCTCAGCGCTGACCATTTTATCTATCATCGCCGTACCTGCCATCGTCATTCTTGGCAGCTACTCCGTCTGGCTGGCAGTGAGCGATGTCGGCGGTTTGGAGCATTTAAAAGCGATAGTGCCGCAAACGCCGCTGGATTTCTCCACCGCACTGGCGCTGGTGGTCGGTTCGTTTGTCAGCGCAGGAACGTTAACCGCTGACTTCGTCCGTTTTGGCCGCAACGCCAAAGGCGCGGTGCTGATCGCCATGGTGGCGTTTTTCCTTGGCAACTCCTTGATGTTCATCTTCGGCGCTGCGGGCGCGGCTGCGGTTGGGCAGGCGGATATCTCTGACGTGATGATTGCCCAGGGACTGCTGCTGCCCGCAATCATCGTTCTCGGCCTGAATATCTGGACCACCAACGATAATGCGTTGTATGCATCGGGCCTGGGATTTGCCAATATTACCGGCCTTTCCAGCCGTACGCTGTCAGTGGCTAACGGTATTATCGGCACACTGTGCGCGCTATGGCTTTACAATAACTTTGTCGGCTGGCTGACATTTCTGTCGGCAGCGATTCCCCCGATTGGCGGGGTGATCATCGCCGACTATCTGCTGAACCATCGCCGCTATGCCGACTTCAGCAAAGCGCAATTTATTTCCGTAAACTGGATAGCGCTCCTGTCCGTTGCACTGGGCATTGCCGCAGGTCACTATATTCCAGGCATCGTGCCCGTCAATGCCGTACTCGGCGGCGTATTCAGCTATATCCTGCTGAATCCACTTTTCAATCGCAGCCTTGCTAAATCCCCGGAGGTCAGCCATGCAGAATAATAACATCACCATTCATCAGGCGCGTTTACAGGGACGTGAAGGGTTATGGCAAATCACGATTGAAAACGGGCGCTTTAGCCGTATTGAGCCTCAAGACGCAGCGACGATACCACAGGGTGAAGTGCTTGATGCTGAAGGCGGTCTGGCAATCCCACCGTTCGTTGAGCCACATATCCATCTGGACACTACGCAAACCGCGGGCGAGCCGAGCTGGAATCAGTCTGGTACGCTGTTTGAGGGCATTGAGCGCTGGGCTGAACGTAAGGCAATGCTCACTCACGAAGACGTCAAAGCGCGCGCCATGCAGACCCTGAAGTGGCAGATGGCCAACGGCATCCAGTATGTCCGTACTCACGTTGACGTTTCCGACCCTACGTTGACGGCGCTAAAAGCCATGCTGGAGGTGAAGCAAGAAGTCGCTCCATGGGTAGAGCTACAGATTGTCGCGTTCCCGCAAGAAGGCATTCTTTCTTATCCCAACGGTGAAGCGCTCCTGGAGGAAGCCGTGCGTCTGGGCGCCGACGTCATTGGCGCGATCCCGCACTTTGAATTCACGCGTGAATATGGCGTAGAGTCGCTGCATAAGATTTTCGCTCTGGCGCAAAAATACGACAGACTTATCGACGTGCACTGTGACGAAATCGATGATGAGCAATCCCGCTTTGTTGAAACCGTTGCGGCCCTGGCGCATCGCTACAATATGGGCGAACGCGTGACCGCCAGCCATACCACGGCAATGCATTCCTATAACGGCGCGTATGCTTCCCGTCTTTTCCGTCTGTTGAAAATGTCCGGTATTAACTTTGTCGCAAATCCACTGGTGAATATTCACCTGCAAGGGCGCTTCGACACGTACCCTAAGCGTCGTGGTGTTACGCGCGTCAAAGAGATGCTGGAGGCGGAGATCAACGTCTGCTTCGGTCATGATGACGTCTTCGATCCGTGGTACCCGCTGGGCACTGCGAATATGCTGCAGGTGCTGCATATGGGATTACACGTGTGCCAGTTGATGGGATACGGACAAATTAACGATGGGTTGAACCTGGTCACCACCCACAGCGCGAAAACCCTGCACCTGCAGGACTACGGTCTGAACGTGGGGAATTCTGCGAATCTGGTGATTTTGCCTGCAGAAAATGGGTTTGACGCGGTTCGTCGCCAGACGCCTGCCCGTTATTCCATTCGTCATGGTCGAGTCATTGCCGAGACGGTCCCAAGCCAAACCACACTGCATCTGACGCAGCCAGAAACGGTGACGTTTAAGCGCTAGGTCGTTACATCCCATGTCGGATGGCGTAAGCCTTGCCATCCGACACAGTCTCTCATTCTCAAGCTTGTAATAAACTGGCGCGGACTTTGATCACCACCTTTTTGATGTCCATCGGGGCCTGCACCACACAACCCGGTTTATGCGGCTCGCCCGGCATAAAAATCACAAATTTTCCCGGCTTCAGTACCATAGCCTGCTCATCGGCAATCTGACTGCACAGCTGATAATCATCCTCAACGTGCATCTCTTCGCAGTGACGAGCAGAATCGGTCATCCCAAACAGAATACGTTCTTCGCCGGACAACAGCATCTGAATATCAATGTACTGCTGATGCAGCTCCGCTTTCTTTTGCTCTGGGCTCTGCGTTGTAAATTGCATGACATTCATAAAAATATTCTCGCCCTGCAACGTGTAGCGCCCAGGCATCTTCTCCTGCGGATTCGCCGCAATGGCAAGCGTTAACGCCTGCTGCAAGACCGGATGTAATCCGGCAGAAGGCAGTGAATTCAACGCATCTGATATCATCATCATTCTCCCTGGGCCAACAGCGCGGCCCCCAGTAATCCAGCGTCATGACGGTAATGCGCCGCCAGCAATTCCACGTGATAGGCCAAAGGCTCTTGTGCCAGATAATGTTCCACCAGCGCCAGATACCCTTCAGCCAGCCCAACGCTGCCGCCAATCACCACAATCTGGCAATCGGTCGTGGCCTTCACATCGGCAACAAGCCTTGCCAATGTTCGCGCTGAGCGATGGATCAACCGACTTGCCTGCTCATCCCCCTGCCCGGCACAGCTAAAAATAGTTTTGGCGTCGCATCCGGCAAGCGCGCCTTCGGCTGCCGCCGCTATTCCACGACCGGATGCGATCGCCTCAACGCAGCCCACACGCCCGCAGCCGCACATGGGCCCATGCGGGTCAGCCAGCGTATGTCCCAGATGCCCAGCCAAACCGCCGACTCCAGTCAGCAGTTTCCCACCGCTGACGACTCCCCCGCCAACGCCTGTGGAGACGGTAATAAACACCAGATCGCGGTACTCACCACCAAGCGCATGGTACTCAGCCCACGCCGCTGCCTGTGCGTCATTGACGGCCAGGGTCGGCAGGTCGGTGATTTGTTCTAGCGCTTGTGTCAGCGGAAAATGCATCAATCCGCCGAGGTTATGCGGATTCAGCGCCAGTAAAGCCCCCTCACGGATAATCCCCGTCGAGGCGATCGCCACCCGATTAGCACGCCCCTGTAGCGGGGCAACCAGTGTTTGTAACGCAGTGCGCAGCGCTTGCGGCGTTTTACTGACAGGCGTCGGCAGTTCACGCCGCTCGCGGACTTGCAGATTGTTGTCTATCAGCGCGGCAGCCAATTTGGTGCCGCCAATATCAATCGCCAGTGTGGTCATGGCGCAGCCTCATGCATCGTGGTGGCGCTCTGTAGCTCGAAGAACGACATATTTCTTCCCTTACGGCTATTGCCCGGTTCAGCACCGGGCAATTGGATTAACTTTTGGATTTCACCATGGTGCTTTTGTCACCGCCGAACGGCACGGCACCGCTAAACGGTCGACCATCAATGGCATCATGCGTACGCAACGCTTCAGGACGCAGCCAGCGCTGTACACGGGACGGCATATCAAGACCAATCAGCAGGATCACTACAAATGTCAGGCCGAAAGAGAGCGATCCCAGCGCGGTACCCAGATCAAGACGTTGGGCAATCAGCGCGCCGATGATCGGTGCCAAAGCCCCGCCCAGTGCGCCCACGTTATAGGTGAAGCCCAATCCCGCCGCACGCTGATCGGTATCGAAATAGCCGCCAATCAGTTTTGGTAAGATCCCGGAGATCCCCTGGCCGAGCATTTGTTGGAAAAACAGCAGCAAACCCAGTACCCAAACGTTTGAACCGCCTATCGCAAATACCGGAATAATCAGCAACTGCGAGGCCAGCAGACTGCAGACATAGGCTTTACGCGTGCCCAGCCAGTCACCAAGAAAACCGCCGACGCAACAACCAACCGCCGCACCAAAGCCGCTAAAGAAGAGCACTCTGGCCACCGTGGAAGGATCGTACAGCAGTTCCGTTTTCAGATAGGTTGGCAACAGCGCCTGAATCGGCCACGAGTACAGGAAGGCAAATAGCACGACCACCATCAGCATCACGCCCGTCGGCCAGCGTTTCCCGCTGCTTTGCACCATAAAGCTAATGAAGATAAAGGCGCATATCAGTCCCAGGACCGCCACGATAGCCGCATTTTGCAGGTTGCCAGCAAAGCAGAACCACAGCGCGGTTGCAGCGGCGAGCGTCATCAGAATATTAATTACCCGATGCTCGCCCCGGTAGAGAATGTCCACCATCGTGCGTACCGGCGCTTTGCCTTCGTGTTTCTCTTTCCAGTCTTCCGCTTCCGGAATATTTTTACGCAGCCAGAGGGCGAAGATAATTGGCAGGATGCCGATGAAAAACAGCGCACGCCATCCCCAGACCGGGACCACCAGGCTGTAAACCTGGGCGGCGATCACGGCACCAACGGAAAAGCCGGAAATCAGGAAACCACTGGCTTTGTTTCGCAGGTGTTTAGGCCAACTTTCAATAACATAGGTTGCGCTGGAGCCATACTCACCGGCCATTCCCATACCGATAACCAGGCGGGCGATAAACATGGTGGTGTAGCCCGGCGCGAAACCGCAGGCCAGCGTTCCCACAGAGAACAGAATGATGCTGGTGACCATTGCCAGACGGCGTCCGTAGCGGTCGCCCATTGCCCCCAGCATTAACCCGCCAAACCAACGGGAGATAAAGGCGGCCGAGATCAGGCTGGCGGCCTGCACCGTCGTCAGTCCGAATTCGCCCTGCACTTCTGTCAGCACCAGGGCGATTAACACAAAATCGAAACCATCAAGCAAATATCCCAGCCAGGCGGCGGAAAATGCCCGCCATTGAGCCCGATTGAGATGGCGATACCACGGGATGTTCTGGGTAGAAGTACTCATTTTACTCTCCCGACGATTTTTGTTGTTGTGCCGGGTGGTGACTTTGCCTTACCCGGCCTACGGTCGAAAATCCAGGCCGGGCAAGCGAAGCGCCCCCGGCGACCCGCGATTACGCCTTTTCCGCCAGCAGTTGGTTTGCCAGCGCTTTCAGTTCCGGCAGATAGTGTTCATCTACCGGGGCAAAGGGTTTACGGCACAGTGGGACAGAAACCACATCCATATAGTGCAGTACTGTTTTCAGGCCGCGGAACACGCCAACCTTAATAAGCAGATCGATAACCTTATTGCACTCGGTTTGCAGCTTTTGCGCCGTGCGAATGTCACCTTCTTTGAGCGCTTTCACAATTCCCTGATAGCGCCACCCCATGATGTTGTAAGTGCTACCGATACCGCCATCTGCGCCCGCGAGCAGTCCGGAAGCGAAGATTTCGTCATAGCCGTTATAAAGCACCAGATCGGGATGAGCGCGGCGGATCTGTTCCATCTGATAGAGATCGCCTGAAGTTTGCTTCAGAGCACCAACGCCCGGCAGCGTCACCAGCGTGTTGATCTGATCCAGCGTCAGTTTTACGCCGCTCAGCGCCGGAATGTTATAGACCACCATCGGTAAACCATCAGCGGAATCAATAATTGCGTGGTAGTGATCGCAATGTTCTTCAAAGCTGAACGGATAGTAAAACGGTGTAACGGCCGAAACGGCATCAAAGCCGTAACGATGTGCCGCGCTCGCCAGCTGTTGGCTCTCTTCAGTACTCACCGTGCCAACGTGGGCGATCAGCGTCACCTTACCTTTCGCCTCTTCGGCAACAATTTCCAGTACCTGCTCTCTTTCAACGCGGTTTTGGACAAAGGCCTCACCCGTTGAGCCACCGACATAGAGCCCGTCTACACCCTGACCAATGTTGAAACGCACCAGGCGGCGCAAACTCTCGATGTCCAGTCTCTGTTGGTTATCGAATGGGGTTAACAACGCTGGCATTACGCCTTTTAAATCTCTTGCCATAACGACCTCTGACGATGATTAGTGTTATCTGACTGCATACCTTTATACCTGTTATACCAGATCAAATAAGCAGCAATACAATAGAGAACGCTTATAGTGCGATCTACTTCACTAAACACGTCATCCTTCGAGCCGCCTCTGCGTTAGCTGCGTTCGCTCACCCCTGTCACATAGTTATCTATGCTCCAGGGAACTCGCTCTCCTGCCGCCTTGATGCAACTTGAATGATTTTGTGTTTAAACGATCGTCAGGATCGCGATCACTTACGCAATTTTTTACTTTTGCTGAAGGCGTGCCAGGTCGCGGAAACGCTGTTGAGGTGTTCTTGCAGTGCGCGGTCAGCTTCCTCAGGATCGCGCTGACGAATAGCTTCTACAATCGCGATATGCTGCTGATAACTCACGTTGTTGTGCTCATACAACTCTTGATCGGCAACGGTCGGACGGGCGGCAATCAGCCAGTCTAACAGCGCAACATGGATAGCCATAAAGATAGGATTACCCGGGATCTCAGCCAGTACACGGTGAAAATCAACGTCCGAGCGGATGAACAACGTATTGTCATCGAGCGACTGGCTGTTGATCTCCAGTGCTTTAGCCAGTCTGTCGATTTGCTCATCTGTCGCATGTTCGGCGGCGTATCGTACCAGGCTGGATTCAAAGAACAGTCGCAACTGCTCGAAGTGGGCAATGCCGCCGGGATGTGCGAGGAAATCTTTCGCCATACCAGATAGCTCGCTAATGATGGTATCAGCTGAAGGACGCGAAACGCGGGCGCGCTCGCCGTTGTTGATTTGTACCAGACCTTTGCGTTTTAACGCGGCCAGCGCTTCTCGTACAGAAGGACGGCCCACGTTAAAGAAGGCCATCAGCTCCCGCTCAGACGGCAACTGTTCGCCCTCGCCAAATTCCCGACGACGAATCATCTGCTCCAGTTCTTCTTCAACCATTTCAGACAGTTTTTTACGCGCCAACGGGCGATTGCGTAAGCTACGGCCAATGGTGGATGGAGAGTCTTCAGCTTGCGAATCAAATGCGTTCATAGGGTCCATTCAGCTAAGTCGTGGTGACAAACAACAGCGGGTTTATCCTAACACAGGATCGAAAGCAGGGTGAAATGATGGACGATCTGATCCGGCTGGCTTATTGATAATATACGTAACAGCAATATTATTTTAAGCGAGTATCTTCTGCCTCATTTTAATTGAATGGAGTTAAATAGCTTCATGAAAATTATGAACATGAACGTGATAATTTATCATAACATTCTATTTTATAACGATAAATAATTACATCATTGAATTAAAAATAAGATATTCACTCCATAAAAAATGCCCAGAAAAATATAACATCCGTTTTGACAACAGCGTTATTACCGGATTTATCTTCTTCTCTGGCATGGAGTGAAACAATGTTCGGCATCATTATCTCTGTCATCGTTTTATTAACGATGGGTTACCTGATCCTCAAAAACTACAAACCGCAGGTCGTGCTGGCCGCCGCCGGGATCTTTCTGATGATCTGCGGCGTCTGGCTGGGCTACGGCGCGTTGGTCGCTGACGACAAAAGCAGTGGCTATCTACTGGTCGATATTTACAACGAAATTTTGCGTATGCTCTCCAACCGTGCGGCCGGACTGGGGTTATCAATCATGGCGGTGGGCGGTTATGCCCGTTATATGGACAGAATGGGGGCCAGCAGAGCGATGGTTAGCCTGTTAAGTCGCCCGCTCAAGCTAATCCGTTCCCCCTATGTAGTTCTTGCCGCCACCTATGTGATTGGTCAGATCATGGCGCAGTTCATTACCAGCGCATCCGGGTTAGGTATGTTGCTGATGGTGACGCTGTTCCCAACACTGGTTAGTCTTGGCGTGAGCCGTTTATCCGCTGTTGCGGTCATTGCCACTTCGATGTCGATTGAATGGGGCATTCTGGAAACCAACTCTATTTTTGCCGCGCAGGTCGCGGGCATGAAAATCGCCACCTATTTTTTTCAATACCAGTTGCCCGTCGCGTCGTGTGTCATTGTCGCCGTCGCCATTGCGCATTTTTTCGTTCAGCGTCAATTTGATAAAAAAGCCGCACCGGAAAGTAACGGATTTGCGGAACAAAAGACGCTGGAAAACGTACCTCCGCTCTATTACGCCATTCTACCTGTCATGCCGCTGATCCTGATGCTGGGCTCGCTTGCCCTTGCACAAATGGGACTAATGAAAGCAGAGTTGAATCTGGTGGTGGTGATGTTGATGAGCATGACGCTGACTATGTTTGTTGAATTCCTGCATAAACATAATCTGCGCGAAACGATGGATGATGTGCAGGCTTTTTTTGACGGCATGGGGACGCAGTTTGCCAACGTTGTCACGCTGGTGGTCGCCGGTGAAATCTTTGCGAAAGGGTTGACGACTATCGGGACTGTCGACGCCGTCATAAAAGGCGCAGAGCATTCCGGTCTTGGCGGCATCGGCGTGATGATCATCATGGCTGTAGTCATTGCCGCCTGTGCGATCGTCATGGGGTCAGGCAACGCGCCGTTTATGTCTTTTGCCAGCCTCATTCCGGATATTGCCGCCGGGCTGCATATTCCTGCCGTAGTAATGATTATGCCGATGCATTTTGCCACTACGCTGGCCCGGGCGGTGTCACCCATTACCGCGGTCATTGTCGTGACATCGGGTATTGCCGGCGTATCGCCCTTTGAAGTGGTAAAACGAACAGCAATCCCGATGGCAGTAGGATTTGTGGTGAATATGGTAGCCACCATCGCGCTGTTTTATTGATGCCAAAGCCAGAAAACAGAACAGGCCCCAAAGGGCCTGTTTTTTATTTCACTATTTATTTCACTACGCGCAGCGCTGGACGCCCACCGCGAGGCGGTGGCGGAGTATCATCCGGATCGTTGTCGTCGCCATTATCAGGCTTATCGCCATCAATGACCGACATGACCGTTTCACTCTCAAAACCAGACGCGTCGTTGTCGTCATCATTTAAGCTGGCAACATCTTCGTCGTAGGCGGCTTCCGGTTCGAACATCGTACCGGCGCCATTTTCACGTGCATAAATTGCCAGAACGGCAGCCAACGGCACAGACACCTGACGCGGCACACCACCGAAGCGCGCGTTAAAGCGCACTTCATCGTTAGCCAGTTCCAGGTTGCCCACCGCACGCGGTGCAATATTCAGAACAATTTGCCCGTCACGCGCATATTCCATTGGAACCTGCACGTCCTGGAGCGTCACATCCACCACCAGATGCGGCGTGAGCTGGTTGTCCAGCAACCACTCATAGAACGCGCGCAGCAGATACGGACGGCGTGGTGTTAGCTGTGGCAAATCCATACAGATTAACCCCGGCCCAGACGCATTTCACGTTCAGGCTCAGTCAGAGAAGCCAGGAAAGAGTCACGTTCGAAGACGCGAGTCATGTACCCTTTCAGTTCTTTCGAACCTGCACCGTTGAATTCAATACCCAGCTGCGGTAAACGCCACAGCAGCGGCGCCAGGTAGCAGTCTACCAGGCTGAACTCATCGCTCAGGAAGTAAGGTTTCTGGCCAAATACTGGCGCGATTGCCAGCAGTTCTTCGCGCAGACGCTTACGCGCGACTTCGGCTTCAGATGCAGAACCGTTCACGATGACATTCATCAGCGTGTACCAGTCTTTTTCAATACGCTGCATGTACAGGCGGCTTTCACCACGCGCAACCGGGTAAACCGGCATCAGCGGCGGATGCGGGAAGCGCTCATCCAGGTATTCCATAATGATGCGAGATTCCCACAGGGTCAGCTCACGATCCACCAGTGTCGGTACGCTCTGATTCGGGTTGAGGTCGATCAGATCCTGAGGTGGATTGTCCTTCTCCACATGCTCAATCTCGAAACTAACACCTTTCTCAGCCAGCACAATGCGGACCTGATGGCTATAGATGTCAGTAGGACCAGAAAACAGCGTCATTACCGAACGTTTGTTGGCAGCGACAGCCATGAAAACCTCCAGGTATATTCAGAATTTTTACTGCTACCAGCCACTCAGTGGCCAGCCAGAAGTGATGTCACCCAGGCTCGGGAAAGTCATTGCTGTTCAAAATACAAACAAAAAATGAACGATACCGGACATTTGGGCAGAAAATTGGATGATAGTTTACCAGATTTTGTGACCTTTGTGGTGAGTCGATTCTTGAAATGGGGAAAAAGAGGTGGCAATCAGCGGATTAGCGTGGATCTGAGGCGAGAAATAACGATAAAAAAACCCGCCGAAGCGGGTTTTTTCGCAAATTGTCGTCTGCCGAAGCAGAGTACAATTAACGTTTGGAGAACTGAGGACGACGACGTGCTTTACGCAGACCGACTTTCTTACGTTCAACCTGACGAGCATCACGAGTAACGAAGCCAGCTTTACGCAGTTCGCCACGCAAGGATTCGTCGTACTCCATCAGAGCGCGGGTGATACCGTGACGGATCGCACCAGCCTGACCAGAGATACCACCACCTTTAACAGTGATGTACAGATCCAGTTTCTCAACCATGTCGACCAGTTCCAGCGGCTGACGAACTACCATGCGGGCAGTTTCACGACCGAAGTACTGTTCCAGAGAACGTTGGTTGATTACGATTTTACCACTGCCCGGTTTGATGAAAACGCGAGCTGCGGAACTTTTGCGGCGACCAGTGCCGTAGTATTGATTTTCAGCCATTGCCTATAATCCCGATTAGATGTCAAGAACTTGCGGTTGCTGTGCCGCGTGGTTGTGCTCGTTGCCAGCGTAAACTTTCAGTTTACGGAACATAGCACGACCCAGCGGGCCTTTTGGCAGCATGCCTTTAACCGCGATTTCAAGCACACGCTCAGGACGGCGAGCAATCATCTCTTCAAAGGTCGCTTGTTTGATACCACCGATGTGGCCGGTGTGGTGATAGTACACTTTGTCAGTACGCTTGTTGCCGGTTACAGCAACTTTGTCAGCGTTCAGAACGATGATGTAATCACCGGTATCTACGTGCGGAGTATATTCCGCTTTGTGCTTACCGCGCAGGCGCAGAGCCAGTTCGGAAGCCAGACGGCCCAGAGTTTTACCGGTCGCGTCAACAACATACCAGTCGCGTTTTACGGTTTCTGGTTTAGCTGTAAAAGTTTTCATTAAAAGCTTACCCAAATAAATAAGTTACACGTTGGTGAACACCCAAACGTTTTGTCAGTTGAGGTTCACACGACATTGTCCAGCAAACCTACCCCTTCGAATAGCCTATGCCGGCGCATAGAAAGTTTTGGGAAAAAAACTCTCTCGTAACGTGGGGTCGCAAGATTATAGAGAAGTCAGGGTCAAAGATCGACCCCTTTATGTGATTTGCGGCAGGTTTAACCGGCTAAATGTTCCCGCTTCAGATACTCTTCGCTTTGCATCTCCTGCAAACGCGACAAACAACGCTGAAATTCAAACTTCAGACGCTCGCCCTGATAAATTTCATAGAGGGGTGATGCCGCACTGACCACCAGCTTGACGTGGCGTTCATAGAACTCATCCACCAATGCGATAAAGCGTCGCGCTTCACTCTCCATCAGCGGGGTCATGACCGGCACATCAGACAACAGCACCGTGTGAAACAGACGCGACAACGCAATGTAGTCATGCTGACTCCGGGCATCGACACAGAGCGTGGTAAACGACACCGCCAGCGTCTGATTTTCTACAGCCAGGGTTTGCATAGGACGATGGTTAATCTCCAGCGTTGGCGCATGTTCACCTTTGGTTCCCGCTAATGCCAGCCAGAGCTTATCCATCTGCTGGCGGGTTTCCTCATTCAATGGCGACAACCACAAATGCGCCTGCGTTAAGGTACGCAGACGATAATCGACGCCGGCATCGACATTCATGATGTCACAATGCTGTTTGATGGCATCAATGGCAGGAAGAAAACGCGTGCGTTGCAAACCGTTGCGATATAGCTCATCTGGCGGAATATTGGAGGTCGCCACCAGCGTAATGCCACGGGCAAACAGCGCCTTCATCAGGCCGCCAAGCAGCATGGCGTCGGTGATATCAGAAACAAAAAATTCGTCGAAGCACAGCACGTCCGTTTCGGCCTTAAAGCGGTCGGCGATGATTTCCAGCGGATCGCTCTGCCCTTGTAAGGCAGTAAGCTCTTCATGCACGCGCAGCATAAAACGGTGAAAGTGCAAACGCTGTTTACGTTCGCCCGGCAGGCTATGGTAAAACAGATCCATCAGCCAGGTTTTTCCACGCCCAACTCCGCCCCACATATACAAGCCACGCACCGATGCGTTGATCGGCGACTCACGCTTGCCCAGCAATTTACCAAAACGCGCCATCAGTCCGCTCTCCTGCGGTGCAGGACGTGCTGGTGTCGTAAGCGCCTGGAAAATTGTTTCCAGTCGATTCACAGCTTCGAGTTGTACGTTGTCGGGCTGATGACTGCCGTCGCTGAGGGCTTGCTGGTAACGCGATATCGGGGAAAGGCTTTGCATGATGTTATTGTTATTCCTTGAGAATCGATGTGCCGTCGCTCACGGTTGACGAAAAAAAGGCCGTTCTACATTACGTGATATAAACACGGGATTCCACTTCTACGGGATTAGCGGTTATAGTGGCATAATCAGGCGCAGGCATGGAGCCTAAAGCCAACACCCTACGGAAACACAAGACAACGGGAGATGTTCATGACCTGGGAATATGCGCTAATTGGGTTAGTCGTCGGTATCATTATTGGTGCTGTAGCCATGCGTTTTGGTAATCGTAAATTACGCCAACAGCAGGCATTGCAGTACGAACTGGAAAAAAATAAAGCTGAGCTGGAAGAGTACCGCGAAGAGCTGGTGAGCCACTTTGCCCGCAGCGCTGAATTGCTGGATAACATGGCGGACGATTATCGTCAGATTTACCAACACATGGCGAAAAGCTCCAGCAACCTGCTGCCGGGTATGTCGCCGGAAAACAACCCGTTCCGTAACCGTCTGGCAGAGTCTGAAGCAGGCAACGATCAGGCGCCGGTTCAGATGCCACGTGACTATTCTGAAGGGGCATCCGGCCTGCTGCGTAGCGGCGCAAAGCGCGACTAACCGCACATCGTTAAGAAATTTATTGGGCGCAGCAATTGCGCCCTCCGCTTCTCTTCCTGTCCCAGCTATTATTTAGTCGTTAGCCGCATTGTGACCTAACCGAAAATTCAATAACATCAACCTGTTTTGAATCATCTTCCGTTTACTCAAGGTACGAGAGCAGGATCCATGAAAAAACAAACCCAGCTGTTGAGTGCATTAGCGTTAAGTGTCGGGTTAACTCTCTCGGCGCCATTCCCGGCCATTGCGTCGATTCCCGGCCAGGTTCCCGGTCAGGCAGCGCTTCCCAGCCTCGCTCCGATGCTGGAGAAAGTGTTACCAGCAGTGGTGAGCGTAAGGGTCGAAGGCACCGCCACTCAGGGGCAGAAAGTCCCGGAAGAGTTCAAAAAGTTTTTTGGTGATGAACTTCCCGATCAACCTTCACAACCTTTTGAAGGGCTGGGTTCAGGGGTCATTATTGATGCCGCCAAAGGCTACGTCCTGACCAATAACCACGTCATTAACCAGGCGCAAAAAATCAGCGTTCAGCTTAATGATGGCCGTGAGTTCGACGCTAAGCTTATCGGCAGCGACGATCAGAGCGATATCGCACTGCTACAAATTCAGCACCCCAGCAACCTGACACAAATTGCTATTGCCGACTCAGACAAACTCCGCGTAGGTGATTTCGCGGTGGCTGTGGGTAACCCGTTCGGTTTGGGTCAAACGGCCACCTCCGGCATTGTATCGGCTTTAGGTCGCAGTGGGTTGAACCTGGAAGGTCTGGAAAACTTTATTCAGACTGACGCCTCTATCAACCGCGGTAACTCAGGCGGCGCATTGCTCAACCTGAACGGTGAGCTGATCGGTATTAACACCGCGATTCTGGCCCCCGGCGGCGGCAGCATCGGGATTGGTTTTGCAATCCCGAGCAACATGGCGCGCACGCTGGCACAGCAGCTGATGCAGTTTGGTGAAATCAAACGCGGTCTGTTGGGTATCAAAGGCACCGAAATGACCTCGGATATCGCCAAAGCGTTCAAACTGGACGTACAGCGTGGCGCGTTTGTCAGTGAGGTTCTGCCTAACTCCGGCTCCGCAAAAGCGGGAGTGAAATCTGGTGACGTCATTACCAGCCTCAACGGTAAACCTCTCAACAGCTTCGCCGAACTGCGTTCACGCATTGCGACAACCGAACCTGGGACCAAGGTCAAACTGGGCCTGCTGCGTAACGGTAAACCGCTGGAGGTTGAAGTCACCCTCGATACCAGCACATCTTCGTCCGCCAGCGCAGAGATGATTGCGCCTGCGTTGCAAGGGGCCACGCTCAGCGACGGTCAGTTAAAAGACGGCACCAAAGGCATCAGAATTGATAACGTAGAAAAAAGCAGCCCTGCCGCACAGGCCGGTCTGCATAAAGATGACGTTATCATTGGTGTTAACCGCGATCGCGTAAACTCAATCGCCGAAATGCGCAAAGTGCTGGAAGCGAAACCGTCGATCATTGCTCTGCAGGTGGTGCGCGGTAACGAGAGTATTTACCTGCTCCTGCGTTAACGCATGCAACCGGACATCAGCCCCTCGTGTGATGTCCGGTAAACTCGTGATATGCTGCTGCCGTTCCCTTTATTAATGACGCCGCCATCATGTTTGTGAAGCTTTTACGTTCGGTCGCGATTGGTTTAATCGTCGGCGCCATCCTGCTGGCCGCGATGCCCTCTCTGCGAAAAATTAATACGCTTACCGCACCGCAGTTCGACAGTGCAGATGAAACGCCCGCTAGCTATAACCCGGCGGTTCGCCGCGCAGCGCCTGCCGTCGTGAACGTTTATAACCGCAGTATGAACAGTACCGCGCACAACCAGCTTGAGATCCGCACGCTCGGCTCAGGCGTTATCATGGATCAGCGCGGCTATATCATTACCAATAAGCACGTCATTAACGATGCCGACCAAATCATCGTCGCATTGCAGGACGGTCGCGTATTTGAAGCGCTGCTTGTGGGGTCTGATACGTTAACCGACCTTGCGGTGCTGAAAATCAACGCCACTGGCGGGCTGCCAACAATCCCAATTAATAACAAACGCGTGCCGCACATTGGTGACGTGGTACTCGCCATCGGTAACCCGTACAACCTTGGGCAAACCATCACTCAGGGGATCATCAGCGCCACCGGTCGAATTGGCCTGAACCCAACAGGACGGCAAAACTTCCTGCAAACAGATGCTTCCATCAACCACGGAAACTCCGGCGGTGCGCTGGTCAACTCACTGGGTGAATTGATGGGGATTAACACGCTGTCATTTGATAAGAGCAACGATGGCGAAACCCCGGAAGGGATCGGCTTTGCCATTCCGTTTCAGTTGGCGACTAAAATCATGGATAAGCTGATTCGTGACGGGCGCGTGATTCGTGGCTACATCGGCATCAGCGGTCGCGAAATTGCACCACTGCACGCTCAGGGCGGCGGGATGGATCAAATTCAGGGGATTGTGGTTAACGAAGTAGCCCCGGACGGTCCGGCTGCGCAGGCAGGCATTCAGGTTAACGATCTGATTATCTCGGTCAATAACAAACCGGCAGTGTCTGCACTGGAAACGATGGACCAGGTGGCAGAGATTCGACCAGGTTCAGTTATCTCCGTTGTCGTGATGCGTGATGACAAACAGTTGACGCTGCAGGTAACGATCCAGGAATACCCAGCCACCAATTAACGTCACGTCTGGCGGCCTACTGACCATAAAAAAACCGGAGCATGTTTGAACTGACCCCATAATGTTGGACAGTTTATTTTAAGCGGTTATCTGGGCCTGGGTTCGGTACTCTACCGGACTCAGGCCTTTCAGTTTCTGTTTTATTCTTTCATGGTTGTAATAGTGGATGTAGTCATCGATAGCCATGCGCAACTCGCTGATATTCTTGTGTTCCGTGAGGTAAAAACACTCAGATTTCAGTGTGCCGAAGAAGCTCTCCATCACTGCATTGTCATGACAGTTTCCCTTTCTTGACATGCTCTGTTTTAGACCCGCCTCCTTTAGCCGGTTCTGATAATGCGCCATCTGATATTGCCAGCCCTGATCTGAGTGGAGCAGCGGGTATTCGTTTTTGCCCAGTACAGATATAGCCTTCGACAGCATGTTATCCACCATCGACAGAAGAGGACGGGACTCCATCTGATACGCTACTATTTCTCCGTTATACAGATCCAGAACCGGGGACAGATACAGCTTTTCTCCGCTTATTTTAAATTCCGTGACATCTGTTACCCACTTCTGGTTGGGTTTATCCACACTGAACTGCCGGTTCAGTACATTACCCGCAACTTTCCCATGCCGGCCTTTGTAAGAGTTATATTTCTTCCTTCTGATACAACAGGTTAAATCTAACACCTTCATTAACCTCTGAACCGTTTTATGGTTCAGTAAGCTTCCTTCCCGGCGGCCAGCCAGCGTGATTCGCCTGTATCCATACCGTCCTTTATGTTTATGGAACAGCGTTAAAATATGCTGCTTATCATCGGCATATTTGTCTGGTTTTTTACCGTTGGCCAGTTGCCAGTAGAACGTGCTTCTTGCCAGCCCTGCAGCTTTTAATAAGCGTGCAAGAGGGAACTTCAGCCTTAACTCATTCACGACCTGCGCTTTATCCCGCGTCCTGACGTGCTTCTTTCCCTGAGTAAGGCCTGCAGCTTTTTTAGATATGCCACTTCAGCACGCAGTTGTTCAAGTTCCTCACGTTCATCCGGAGCAAGAGGGGTCTGCAAAGGAGGGACGGGGTGATTCTCAGGGCGTTCTGGCATCGTTTTTTTCCTGCGTCGACTGTCTGTAAGGGCTTCTAATCCCCCTTCATCATACAGTCGTTCCCACTGACTAACAGTGGAAAAGGCAGGGATAGTGAATTTTGCACAGACTTCGCGAACAGACAGCTGGTGTTCACGCATATGCAGGATAACGGACTCTTTAAAAGCAGGAGAATAGGTGAAATGCCGGGTTGTAAGCCCGGCTTCGCCATGGAGCTTCCAGGTAGCAGACCATTTACGAACGGCACTGTGATCGATACCAAAACGTTTTGCAGTCGCCTCCTGTCCTTCCAGCCCGGAAAGATAGTGCTGCACAACCTCAAGCTTGAAGCTGAGAGAATACTTGCTCATAAAAAACTGCACCTTACTTCGTTGGGTGTCCAACTTTTTGGGTGCAGTTCA